>NZ_JANINM010000507.1 GCF_024509055.1 Mesorhizobium sp.
TGGCGTAGTTGCTGTTGCCGAGTGTGCCCTGGGTGATACCGTAGCTACCCACATCCGATGTAGCGGTGGCCGACGTCGCCAGCGCCCCGGTCAGGCTGTCGCCGTTGACGAGGTTGCCTGCGGTGAGCTGATAGGTCAGCGCCGGGTTGGCATCGCCATAGATCCGGCTCTTGGCATCAGCTGTCACCGTAATGGCGCGCTTGGCGATGGTGAAATCGGCGCCGACGAAAGCGATATCGTAGTTCGAATTGGACACATCGAGCGTGCCCTGGCCGATGGCGTAGGTGCCTGCATTCTCGCCCGCCACACGGTCGAGGCTGCCCGTAAGTGTCAAACCACCGAGATTGGAAACAGTGTAGGTGTAGGCCGACGGATCACTATCGCCATAAACCTTCCCTTGCCCTTGATCCACGGTGACGGTGATCGCGCGTTTGGCGATCGTGAAGTTGGCGCCGACATAGGCGATGTCGTAGTTCGAGTTGTTCGCGTTGGTCAGCGTGCCCTGACCGATCAGATAGGTGCCCGCATTTTCACCGGCGACACGGTCGAGAGAGCCGGACAGGGCAACGCCGTTGCCCAGATCAGACACCGAATAGGTATATGAAGCGGGATCGCTGTCCCCATAGGTCTTGCCCTGCCCGGAATCGGCCGTCACGGTGATCGCGCGCTTGGCGATGGTGAGCGTGCCCGCGCTGTTGAAGGCGAAGGCATAGCCATTCAGGGATGCGAGATCGCCGGCGCTGATCGTAATCGCGTATGGACCGCTGCCGACATCCGCCGTGCTCGACGTGCCGGCCGATGAAAGCGACGGGCCGCCCGTGAACGCATTTTGGGCGCTGTCTCCGAGATAGGCGTTGGCAACGCCCGCCTGATAGCCCGACACGCTATAGGCCAGCGCCGGCATCGTCGTGTCGCCATAGGTCTTGGTCGTGTCGGTCGACGTGAAGGTCAGCGTCGGCTGGTAATTGAAGACATAGCGGTTGCCCGTCGCGCTCACGGTGGCGCCGGCTTCCGTGTTCCAGACCGCGGTATTGTTGCTATTGAGATTGCCGAATGTGTTGCCGGTTGGAGCAGCCGCATAGACCAGCCAGCGCCCGCTGGTGGCGGTCACGGCGTCGCTGCCGCGATTGTTGATGAACTTGCCGCTGGCTGCGAGCACGGGATTGGAGCCGCTGACCTTTGCGCCGGCCGCGATCGTCAGATCGCCCGTCGTCTGCAGATTGACCTGATCCGTGGTGGTCACACCGGAGGTGGATACGCCACGCGCATTGCCGATGCTACCGATGACGAGCCCGCCTAGATCGGCGAGCGCCACCGATCCAGCGCCAGCGGCAATCGTGCCGATCTGGTTGCCGGCATTGGTCAGGTTGAAGCTGCCCGTGCCGCCAAGCCACAGCGAGGCCGCCGACACGCTGCTGGTCTGCGTCACGGTACCATTGGACGACAGCGCCAGCGTACCGGCGCCGATCGATATCGCCTGGTCGAGTGCGAAGGTGGTCGCGGCCGTTTCGATCTGCCAGTTGGCGAAGGAGAGCGTGCCGACATAGGTCGATCCGACCGTCGCCGCGGCGGCGTTTTGCAGCGCCGAAAGAGACGTTATCGAGCTGTCGACTTCGTCGAGCCGCCAGTTGCCATAGATGTTCAGGTTGGAGACGTTGCCGCCTGAGAGGCCGGTCCGGAAGGTGACGGCATTCTGCGCGCCGGCGGCATCCGGGCCGCCGTCCTTGACAGTGTAGACGAGCACGCTGTCGGTGAGCGTGCCATTGGGTGTCGCAACGTAATAATAACCGTTGACGCCGGTCGAAACCGTGCCGAGATCGACACCGCCGGCGACGGCGGTGACCAAACCGGGATTCTTCACGTAGTAGGGTTGGCGCGTGCCTGACGACAGCGGCGTCACGCCGGCATCCTTATAGGCGATGCCGGAGATCGCCTGGACTCCGTTGGGGTAGAAGCTCTTCAGATATGGATAAAGACCGCCCGAGCCGCCGCCAAAGGCCGCGCTCAAACCGTTGGCCGCGCCATTCTGGAAATCGGTTGTGCTGAGACCAATAACGCTGCCCGCGTAGCCGCCACTACCGAGGCCGTTGCTGAGGCCGGATGTCGTCGTGTCGAAGGCCCCGTTGGTGACAGTGCCGAGATTGTAGCCGACCAGACCCCCGATTCTCGTAGCACCGCTGGTGCCGCTTGCCGGCCCGGTCGAATAGACGTCGCTGATTGACCCTTGATTGAGACCGACAAGTCCACCGACCACGTCTGATCCAAGAACCCAGCCATAGGCGTAGGACTGGCTGATTGTCCCCGTGGCGGTATTGGCGCCGACAAGTCCACCGACAGAGTTGTTGTCCCGCGCGTTGACGCCAACTGTCGAGAACGATCGGGTGATCGTGCCATCATTCTGCCCAACCAATCCTCCGGTGCTGCCGGCGCCATGGATTTGGCCGCTCGCCCAAACTCCGCTGATCGTACCCTTGTTCCAGCCGGCGATGGCGCCGGTCTCGTAGGAGGCCATGACCGTCGCATCGACAAGCCCGACATTGCGCACGACACCGGCGGCGCCGACATAGCCGAACAGCCCGGCATAATTCGCCCCGCCAGGCGTCGACCAAAGATTGTTGATGGTGTGTCCGAGGCCGTCGAAGGTGCCGGTGAAGCCGTTGCCGCCGTTCTGGATGTTGGAGTTGCCGTCGGTGCCGAGCGGTATGAACCCCTTGGGACCATTCCAGTTGTAGGTGGCGCTGGCATCGATGGTGTTAGCGAGAGCGTAGAGTCCGCTCAGCCCGCTGTTGATCGCCTGCACGCCATTGATGTCGTAGATCAGCGTGTAGTTCTGGTTGTTGATCGACAGCGCCTGGGCCCCCGGCGTGCCGGTGAATGTCGCGGATGCGCCGAGCGCATAAGTGATGGTGCCTCCCGAGCCGCCATTGTTGGTGACCAGCGACAGGCCGCCGACACCGCCGATCGTGGCGCCGGCATTGAAGACGATCGAATGATAGGCGCTGAGCGTCAGCGTGTTGGCGCTCCAGCTGATCGGCGCCGCGATGGTGATGTCGCCTGCCTGCGAGCCGCCGCTCCCGGTGGAGATCGTCACATTGGCGAGCGCCAGCTGGTTCTGCAGCGTCGTGACGTTGATCACGCTGTCATTGGCGCCAGCCGTGAAGCCGCCTGTATCGGCGCCGTTCGATATGGTGACATTGTAGGGGTCGAGCAGCAGGTCGCCCGTATAGCCGAAGCGTGCCCTGAGGTCGGCCGAACCGGTGAAGTCGAGGCGCTGCTTGCCCGACACTTCGGCGAAGCCGCCATTGCCGCTCTCCTCGCCGCCGCGCGCGAAAATTTTGCCGGCAAAGTTAGTTTGTCCGTCTGACCAGACGATGACGCTGCCGCCATCGCCGTTGCCTGTGGCGCTGGCATTGATCGTCGTGGCGGCGTCGACGTCGGTCGTCTCGGCCCGCTGCAGCGTGCCCGAGCCCTGCTTGTCGCCGCCGATCTTGATCCTGCCGCCGCCATTCTTGCCCGAGGCATCGATGCTCGCGCCCTTCAGCTTCAGCTTGCGGCCGGTCACCGTGATCTTGCCGCCCGTGCCACCGCTCGCCGCCGACGCGTCGAGCTTGCCGGAAACTTCGACCGAGCCCTGGTCGCCGCCGAGCACGATCTCGCCGGACTTGCCCGACACCGTGCGCGCCTCGATGACGCCCGACATGTTGACCGCCTGGCGCGCCGCTTCCTTCGCCGCCGCAGCCTTGATCTCGACCCGGCCGCCATCGGCGCTGATGACGCCCGAATTGCCGACCAGCGCGCCGGAGCCATCGGCCTTGGTCGGCACGGCGACCTGAAGGAACCCGTCGCCGGAGAGGTCGAGCGCCGCCTGTTCGCCCGAACCCAGTCCGACCTTGCCCAGCGGCACGCTGATGGTGCCTGCATTGTCGACGCTGCCGCCGATCAACGCCGCATAGCCGCCGCCACCGATCGAGATCGAACCTTCATTCGAGATCTCGGCGGAAGCGCCCTTGCCCTTGAATTTGAGGTTCCCCGCCTTGAAATCGTCGTCGCTGATGTCGAGCGAGGAGGCGACGAAGCCGGCAGCGCTCACCTTGCCGGTCTTGGAGATGGCGATGCCGTTAGGGTTGATCAGGAAGACTTGGCCGTTGGCGTTGAGCTGGCCGGCGATCGTCGACTTGGTGCCGCCGGTGACGCGGTTGAGCATCACTGAGGTCGAAGTCGGCTGGTCGATGTTAACGGTGGCGCCAGCGCCGATCGAGAAACTCTGCCAGTTGACGATGGCCGAATTGGTCGACTGCTTGATGTTGAGCTGCGAGGCCGACGGATTGGAGATGGTGACCCCGCCCGACGCCACGCTGCCGCCGGTCGGCAGTTCCTGCGCCCTGACCGGCGTGAAGCCGACCAGCGCGGTCGACGCCAGCAGCAAGGCCGTCAGCGGCAGCTTGGCGGTGCGAAGAATCGGGAACGTATCGCGCATGGTCAGGCTCGCGGTCTAGAACTGGATGGCGCCGCTCAGCGAGAAGCGATCGCTGGCAGGCTGCTGGTCGTTGCGATGCTGCCGGCCCCATTCCAGCGTCAGGTTGCTGCTGGTGGCGTCGCTTGCCAGGACGGTGCCGAGCTTGATGCCGAGCCCGTAGGAAGCGCCAGTGATGGAGGCTTTCTCGAGCGCCGTCGGCATTTCGAGGCGGACCTCGCCGACGGCGCCGAACATGTATGGCGAGAGCTGGGCCACCCCGCCGGGGAACGGCACATACCAGGGCGACGACAGCTCGCCGCGAACCACATAGCCGGTATCGCCTTGCAGCGCCCCCGCATCGAAGCTCGACAGGCCGGTCGCCCCGGTAAGCCCGATCTGCTCGGACTGCAGCAGCGGCTTGCCGAACGAGGTCTGCGCGCGGGCGAAGACATCGACGCCGAGATGCTCGGCCAGCGGCTGGCTGTAGCTCATCGAGGCTTCCAGCTTCTGGAACGCCGCATCGGCGCCCTGCCGCGACAGCGGCAGAAGCGGCGAAGCATCGGCGGCCGAGCGCGCGCCGAGGCCGTTGATGCCGAAGGAGGCTGTGACATAGCCGGTAAGCACGCCGCCAAGCGGCGTGAACCAGGTGCCGTCCGTACCCAGCCTGAAGATCCGCAGCCGGTCCTCGGCGATCGGAAGCGAAACCGGCGTGACCGCGTCGAGGTAGTCGTTCTGCGCATCGAAGGACAACTGGCTGCTGAGCGTCAACGCGCGGCTTCGTATCCATGGGTAGCGAAGCCTTGCCGAGTAACGTTCGAAGGCGCTGCCGAAGCCGAGCGAGCCCGGCTCCGCGTCCGGGTTGGCGCGTGTGCGGGTCGCTTCCAGGTTGAGCGTCAGCCCGTCATAACCGATCGGCAGGACGATGCCGGCCGCGTAGTTGCGGTTGCGCGGGTCGCCCGTGAACAGGCCGTTCTCGCCGCCATTGGGATAGCCGCCCGCCCGCAGGTAGACGAGCTCTCCCATCCCTAGCAGCGAGTTGAAATCGACGCCGACCCCTGTCGACCAGCGCTTCAGCGACGGCGACAGCGAATTGTCGCCGGTGACCTGCCCGCCGATCGGCCGGTATTTGCCGTCGATGACCAGCACGCTGGCACCCTTGGCCGAGCCCGCCTTGAGCGTCGAGCGCAGCCTGGCGCCCGGGGTGTCTCCGGCCAGCAGAAGCTTCCGCTCGATTGCCGACAGCTTGACGCCGCGCTGCCCGACCAGCGGGGCAAGCGTTGCCGCCACGCGGTCGCGCACCCGCTCCGGCAGGTTGCTGACGTCGATCCGTTCCAGGAAGCCGTCGACGACCACGAGCCGGAGCGTGGCTCCATTCGTCAGCTTCTGCGGCGGCAGCACGACGCGCACCAGCGCATAGCCGGCATGGGCGTACGCCGCTTCCAGCCGGCGCGCGGCAGCGAATATCTCGGCCGCGGTGACGGTACGGTGCGCAAGGCCTGCGGTGATCCTGGAAGTAGCACCCGCCATGTCGGCGAGACCGCCCTCTACATCCACTCCGGCAAGCTTGACCTTCAGCTTCTCGGCGCCGGCGGGTGCCTCCAATCCCGTACCCGCGGGAATGGAAACACCCGCCGTGTCCGGCCCGGGTGGAGGCCGAAAGGTAGGTGGCGTGATCTGGCTCGCGGTCTGGGCGAAGGCACCGGCCGAAAGCCAGAGGCATGTCGAAACGGCAAGGAACGCCATCCGAAGGCGATCATGGCCACGCGGCCCGGCGATATCCTGCCGGATAGCGCGGCTATCGCCGGCTGCAATGCCGGTTCCGCTAATATGGCTCACACAGTCACTCTTGATGCGGGACAGGAGTTTGCGCGCAAAGCGTTGCCACCGCCGGTGCGATGCACCGAGCGCCAGACTCTGTCTTTCGTTTCTTCTTTTCCGGGCGCGCTCCCCGCAGACCCGATGACGCGGACCCTATGTCGACCCAAGCGGAGTCGTCAATTCGACGCGCGCGACTATTATTGGTAGGGGTTTTCCAAACCGATGCAACGGGTTAGCAAGGAACACACTGCGTCGCAGGCCGTTGTTCCAATGGCCAACTGGACACAGTCCGGCAAAGGCTGGAAATCTTGATTTGGCCGTTGCTTGGCATCGGATGGGAGTACCGCGGGAAATGGCGCTGACGGCCGACGAGATCGCTAGGCATCCGGCAGCGTTGCGCAGCGTCCAGGAGCAATCGCGCGCGCTCATCCACGTCTATGAGACGAGCCCGCGGCTTGCCGCCGTGTTCGCTACCCAGCAGCGTTGGCTGCTCGGCCATGTAGGGCTGGCCATGCATTTCAGGCGCGACCCCAACGATCCCCGCACGGAACTGACGACGGCCCGCTTCATTGAGATCGTACGCCGGAATTCCGTGGCCAGCCGCAACACCGCGGAAGCGTTTCTGAAGGAGATGCTGCACTACAACATCGCCGAGTATCTTTCGGCTAGCAGGGACGGCCGCGCCCACCCCTTGCGGCCGACGGCGGCCACCATCGAAACCTTCACAAGCTGGATCCATGCTCATCTGAGGACGCTCGATCGCATTGACGGTGGAAGCCGGCTAACGACCTTCCTCCAACGACCTGGCATGCTGGCCAGCCTGCAGCCGCTGATCTGCGACGGACTGCTTCGCTCCGATCCGGTGCGGGAGCCGAAACAGACCTTCTCGCTGTTCATCTGGCTGAACAATGGCGGCATCGTCATGGACTGGCTGATGTCGGGCATCGACCCGGAAGACGCCGGGCTCGAGAGAATCCCGACCAGCGTCATTTCCATCAGCGAATTCGCTCATTGGCTGAAGCTGTCCCGCACGCATCTCGCCCGCAAGCTCAACGATGCGGAGGCGCTTGGCAGCATCGGCTGGGTCGGCCAGCGCGGGCATTCCGTCATGTGGGTTTCGCGAGCCTTCTTTGACGAGTACATGGCGGTCCAGGCCGCGAAGCTCGCTGTGGTGGATGCGGCCTTCGAAACCTGCATTGCCGCTTGGAAGGATGACTGACAGGGCTGGCGTAGGGTGCCTCGGCGTCATCGAGAAAAACCAGCGGTTGTACTGGCGAGGACTGCGCGAAGCTGCTATCGGCTGAGACGATGGCGCTCAATTTCGAAGACATTGCTGGCCACCCTGCGCTGCCCGTCTGTGTCCAGGCACAGGCTCGGGCGCTTCAGCAGGCCTACGCGGCGAACCCCCGTGCCTCCTCGGTCTTCGCCACGCAACAGCGCTGGCTGATAGCCCACATTGGCCTTGCCTTGCATTTCCGTAGAGACCGCAGCGACTATCGTAAGGATCTCACTGCCGCTCGTTTCGTCGATGTGACCGTTCAGCATGCAGTGGCAAGCCGCAACACGACCCATGCCTTCATCAAGGAGATGGAGCACTATAATTTCATTGAGGGTGCGCCCGGCGGCGACGATCGCCGCATTCGCCCCCTGCAGCCGACGCCAGCGGCACTGGCGGAGCTGACGGGCTGGGTTCTTATGCACCTCAAGACGCTTGACGATCTCGATGGCGCGAACCGGCTGCCGACATTCCTGGCGCAACCGAACATGCTGGCGGATCTGCAGCCCCTGGTGGCGGACGGACTGATCTCTTCAGTCCCGGTGCGCGAGCCGAGACGAACCTTCTCGCTATTCACATGGCTCAACAACGGTGGGGTCGTCATGGACTGGCTGATCTCTGGCGTCGATCCAGCCTTGGCTGGCCAGGCCCGGATTCCCACGGGCGTCCTCTCGATCGGCGATTTCGCCAAATGGCTGAAACTTTCGCGCACCCACCTGGCGCGGAAACTGCGCGATGCCGAAGCCCTCGGCAGCGTGGGCTGGCAGGGGCAGCGCGGCAACTCCGTCATGTGGATTTCGAACGAGTTCTATGGCGAATACCTGATGGCCCAGGCCGTCAAGCTTGCCATTATCGATGCCGCTTTCGCGGCCTGCCAGGCAACGTCGGCAACCTGAGTCTCCCGGCCCTATCCCGCCTTCAGGATCGCGGAGAAGCGTGGATCGAATGCCCGGCTTATCGGCTCGGCCGCGGCGCCCACCGCGATCGCCCAGGGGTCAGTGGTGCCGAGCTGCAGGCGCGGCAATCGCCGCCCCGGCCGGTCGGCGATGGACGGCAGCAGCGGGTGCATCGCCTGCAGCAGACGGCGCGCCAACGCCTCCGGCGCGCCGCTGGTAAGGATGACGGTCTGCGGATCGAAGATCGTTTCGATCAGGTGCACGCTCCAGCGCAGATCCTGCGCGGCGCCCTCGATCCACCCCATCACCTTGGCATCCTCGGCAAGCGCCAGCGCGCCGATCCTTTCATAGATATGCTCATCGGCGGGATCGAGGCCGAGATGCTGATAGAGCGAGGCAAGCGAAGCGCGGTGCTCGAGCGGCGTCGAGCCGGGGCCGGCCGGCGACAGCAACGCCATGCCGATCTCGCCGGCATTGCCGTGGCCGCCGCTATAGAGCTCGCCGTTGAGAATGAGCCCGGCGCCGATGCCGTAGCCAACGTAGAGGCAGACCGCGTGATCGACGCCATGCGCGGCGCCGACGATGCGCTCTGCCGTGGCGCAGGCGGCGGCGTCGTTCTGCAGTCCGGCATTCAGCCCGGTCCCCGCGGCGAGCGCTTCCAGCAGCGGGAATTGCTGCCAGGCCGGCATCATCCATTTGTCGTCGGACTCCTTCAGCCCGAATGGTCCCGGCATGGCGACGCCGAGCCCGACCAGCCGTTTCTCGGATTGGGCGGAGATGCCTGCAAGCTCGCGCCTGACCCGGGCGATGAGGCCAAGGATGATCTCGACGCCTTGCGACGGTTCGTCGAGCGGCAGATTGGCCTCGGCACGCGCCACCACATTGCCGACGAGGTCGACCACGACGGCCCGCGTCAGGTGCCGATCGATCTGCAAGCCGATGGCGAAGGCACCCTCGGGAACCAGCCTGTATGGCGTGAAGGGTTGGCCCCTGCCCTTACGCACCGTGTCGAGCGCTACGACCAGGCCGTCCCGCTCGAGATCCTCGATGATGTTGGACACCGCCTGCTTGGTGAGCTGGGTCGCTCGAGCCAGGTCGGCCCGCGAAAGCGCCCCGTTGAGCCGCAGCGCCTCGATCATGACACGGCGGTTATGGGCGCTGGTGCCCTCCTGATTGGTGCCGCTCTTGGCGCGGATCGGGCTGATGTCATGCACCGTCGTTTCCCCCTTGACTCCATTAAAGGATTGCACGACTAATTAAGTCAAGCGAATTGACTTAATGGTGGCAACGAAACGGTTTCGAGAAAAAGACGGCATGGCCTTGAGCCATTGCCGCCCGCCGTTCCGGCAGATCCGGTCAGACGCGATAGCAATTCGAGGAGCCGGCGCGCTTGCCACGGCCGTTAACTCGCAGGTGTCGAAAATGGGAGAAGACAAAATGCTGAAATCGATCGGTAAGACACTTTTGGGCGCAGTGTTCGCGGGCGGATTGCTGGTCCCGCACGCCTTCGCCGAAACCACCTTGAATGCGCTTTTCATGGCGCAGGCCGCCTACAGCGAGGCCGACGTTCGCGCCATGACGGAGGCCTTCACCAAGGCCAATCCGGACATCAAGGTCAATCTCGAATTCGTTCCCTACGAGGGTCTGCACGACAAGACCGTGCTAGCTCAAGGGTCCGGCGGCGGCTACGACGTGGTGCTGTTCGACGTCATCTGGCCCGCCGAATACGCGACCAACAAGGTGCTGGTCGACGTCTCCCCGCGCATCACGGCCGACATGAAGAAGGGCGTGCTACCCGGCGCCTGGACCACCGTCCAGTATGAAGGCAAATATTACGGCATGCCGTGGATCCTCGACACCAAGTACCTGTTCTACAACAAGGAAATGCTTGAGAAGGCGGGCATCAAGGCGCCGCCGAAGACCTGGGAAGAACTCGGCCAACAGGCCAAGATCATCCAGGACAAGGGCCTGCTCAAGACGCCGATCGCCTGGAGCTGGTCGCAGGCCGAAGCCGCGATCTGCGACTACACCACCCTGGTCAGCGCCTATGGCGGCGATTTCCTGAAGGACGGCAAGCCGGACTTCCAGAACGGCGCCGGCGTCGCGGCGCTGAAATACATGGTCGACAGCTACAAGTCGGGTCTCACCAACCCGAACTCCAAGGAATTCCTGGAAGAGGATGTCCGCAAGGTCTTCGAAAACGGTGACGCCGCCTTCGCGCTGAACTGGACCTACATGTACAACATGGCCAACGATCCGAAGGACTCGAAGGT
>NZ_JANINM010000508.1 GCF_024509055.1 Mesorhizobium sp.
ACGCCGGCGTCGTCATCGTGCCCACCCCCGCCTCCTTCGGCGAGGTCGTCGCCGATACGCTGGCACGCACCAAGAAGGCGGCATAGCCTCACTGCTTGAACATGATTGCAATGGCGGCGGCGGTCTGATCGACTTGCCGCCGCTGCTGTTCCAGCAGCACGGTGTCGCTCGCCAGTGCTGACACCGCAGATCGGTCAGAAGCAAATTGTCGGAGATTTTGGTGCGGTCGAGAAGACTCGAACTTCCACGGGTTGCCCCACAGCGACCTCAACGCTGCGCGTCTACCAATTCCGCCACGACCGCACGTGGTAGGAGCCGGAACCGTCCGGCCCGGGGCCTGTAGCAAATCGTTTCCGGCGAAACAAGTGCGCCGTGCGGAATATTCGTCGCTGATTTCCACAACCCGTCACGAACGGGTGGCGCGCTGCCGGAACTGGACGTTTCGACCGATTGCCGCCATATGAGGGCAAGTCGAGATTGAATGATGACAGAACGCAGCCAGATCGCCACGTCGTTCCTGCCCCTGCCCGGTTCGGCGCCGGTCGAATGGGTGATCGAGCCTGGCCTCGCCTCCTATCCGGATGCCCTCGCCTTCATGGAAGCGCGCGCCGAGGCGGTCCGCTCCGGAGCGGCTGCGGAGATGGTCTGGCTGGTCGAACATCCGCCGCTGTACACCGCCGGCACCAGCGCGCGCATAGAGGACCTGATCGATCCTGACCGGTTCCCGGTCTTTGCCGCCGGGCGCGGCGGCGAATACACCTATCACGGCCCGGGCCAGCGCGTTGCCTATGTGATTCTCGACCTCAAGCGCCGGCGCGAGGATGTCCGCGCCTTCGTCGCCGCGCTGGAGCAATGGATCATCGGCACGCTTGCCGCCTTCAACGTGCGCGGCGAACGGCGCGAGGACCGCGTCGGCGTCTGGGTGGTGCGGCCGGACCGCCCCGCCCTACCCGACGGCACCCCTGCCGAAGACAAGATCGCCGCAATAGGCATCCGGCTGCGGCGCTGGGTGAGCTTTCATGGCATCGCCATCAATGTCGAGCCGGATCTCGGCCATTTTGGCGGGATCGTGCCCTGCGGCGTTTCGGATCACGGCGTCACCAGCCTCGTCGACCTTGGCCTGCCGGTCACAATGGCCGACCTCGATGTGGCTCTGAAAACCGCCTTCGAGGATGTCTTCGGGCCTGCCGCGGTTCCAGTTGCGGAGCTGGCACGCAAGGCGGGGTGACACCCAGTTCTCACATCAGCTGCGCGGAGGCCCACAGCATCCCATAGCCATGGATGGCGAAGACCGCGAGCAGCGCGCCGGCCATGGCTAGCCGGTCGAAGGGCCGGATCGGCTTCAACTCATGACGCGGCTTTACGCCGCTTCCCATGGTGAGCAGGCTGAGGATCGAGAACACCGCGCCCGCGACCAGCAGAAAGCTCGGCGAAAAACCCGCCCGCCAACCGATCGCGAGCAAAGCCGAAAGCAGGAAGAATGAGGCGAGCGCGAGCGCGGCCGGTCCGGGGCAGATCTGGCGCAGCACCTGGCCGCCGTCGAACTTCCACACCGGCACCAGGTTGGCGATGTTGAACAACGACGCGCAGCCGGCAAGCGTCGCAAGCAGCGCGGCCGCAAGCCGATATCCCTCCCCGTTGGCATAGCCGCTGGCAGCGATCAGCACCGGCACCAGGAAGGCGGAGAAGCCCGCGCCCATCAGGGCCACGAACGCCACCTCGAAACGGCTGTCATAGGGCCTGCCGCCCATGGCGATGCCGCCGAGCAGCGGAATGAAGATCATCCTGGCCCTGCGATGCCCCATCAGTCGGAACGCTGCCATATGGCCAAGCTCGTGCAGCGCCACCACCGAAGTCAGGATAGCGGCCAGCGCCAACCCGCCGAGATTGAGCCCGAAGAACGGCCATAGGATGAAGGCCGAAAGCACGGCGAAGCCGATCTGGCTCACCGGATGCTCGAACAAGCCACCTTTGCGGTACTCTCCTGTCTTCGCCCATACGTCGAGCTTGCGAAGCTCACGCCGCATGGCGAAGAAGCGGAAGATCAGGAAGGCGACGCCGCGATAGCGATCGGTCTGCGTGAACGTGACCCGCGTCCGGTCGCCCTCGGGCGCGAGTTCCGTTGTCTCTCGATAGTTCGCCCAAAAAGACGGATCGAGCGCCGTGTCCTCGATGACGCGCATCGAAAACCGGCTGCCTTCGGCGACATCGGCGAATCGCGCCTTGCGCTCGATCGGCTGGCCGTCCCGGCCTTCCCAGGACAGTCTGATCAGCGCGTTGCCCTCGCTATCCAGGTCTTGGGCCGAAAGGATTTCAGCCGACCAGCCGGCGTCGCTGCCGAACGGCCACAGTGCCTGCCAGAGGCGATCACGCTCCGCCGCTATCACACGGCTGGCGCGGACCGTGCGCAGCCCTAGCGGCGCCGTCATCAGCAGAAAGATCAGTCCGAGATTTCCGGCCACGAGAAGGACCGTGACGATGGCCGACACTGCCTTTGCTCCCTGTCTTGAAGAGGCAGCCTAGCGGTGGCGCGGCCAAGAAAAGCTTAACAAAGGGCGAGCTCTTGCTCGTCCCGAACGGCGGGCTCTTGTCTGGCCCGAACCACAGGACGGGCCGATTGCCCGTCCGGAATGCGACGGCGAAACCGCCTGCTCACATGGCGCCAATCAACATCGCCATGGAAATGAGAAAGGTGCTCATGCAAACCAGCGAGACGACATCCTGAACCAGATCGGCCATAACTCTCTCCTGTTGTTAGTATGTTCGTAATTTGTTCTAATTTTGTTCGAATGTCAACGATCGCGAAAACGCGCGCCGGCCGAATCCGGGCGATCCCGTTGTGCAGGGTTAAGGAAAGGTTGACGGCCACCAAAGTTGGTGAAAGGGCGCCAGGGTGTGTTGAGATTCAGGTCAGGCCGAGCCGAGGATGGTGGCTTCCGAGAACCGGAGCGGAGCGTACTTCTGGGTACGTGAGCACCGGAAGCGCAGGAGGCCGCCTTTCGCAGGCCGGCCTCACCTGAATATCAACGCAGCCTACAGGGGGACGACCTTGCCCTCGGCAAGCGTCACCCGTCGATCCATGCGCCCGGCGAGCTCGTGGTTGTGGGTGGCGATCAGCGCCGCAAGGCCCGACTGCCTGACCAGTGCCTCCAGCGCGTCGAAGACATAGGAAGCGGTTGTCGGGTCGAGGTTGCCGGTCGGTTCGTCGGCCAGGAGCACCAGCGGCGCGTTGGCGACGGCGCGTGCGATAGCGACGCGCTGCTGCTCACCGCCCGAAAGCTCCGCCGGCCGGTGCTGCGCGCGCTTGCCGATCTGCATATAGTCGAGAAGCTGCGCCGCTCGCTCGGACGCTTCCTTGGGAGGAAGCCCTTTGATCAGTTGCGGCATCATGATGTTTTCGAGCGCCGAGAATTCCGGCAGCAGATGATGGAACTGGTAGACGAAGCCGACATCGTTGCGGCGAATTGCGGTGCGCTCCTCATCCGAAAGCCGGCCGCAAGCGCGGCCGCCGAGGATCACGTCGCCGGCGTCTGGTCGCTCCAACAGCCCCGCCGTGTGCAGCAGGGTCGACTTGCCGGTGCCCGATGGCGCCACTAGCGCCACCATCTCGCCACGCCTGAGCGAGAAGTCGGCGCCGTTCAGGATTGTCAGCTTGCGCGGCCCCTGGACGTAGTGCCGCTCGACGCCCTTCAACTCGATAATGGCCTCCGCCATCATTCGTACCTCAAGGCTTCGACGGGATCGAGCCTGGCTGCGCGCCAGGCCGGGAAAACGGTCGCCAGGAACGACAGGCCCAGCGCCATGATGACGACATAGGTCGTCTCGCGCGCGTCCATCTTCGCCGGCAACTGGCTCAGGAAATAGAGCTCCGGGTTGAACAGGATCTTGCCGGTCATCCACGAGAAGAACTGGCGGATCGACTCGATGTTGGCGCAGATGACAACACCGAGCAGCACCCCGGCGATCGTGCCGGTGACGCCGATCGCTGCTCCCGTCATCAGGAAGATGCGCAGGATCGCGCCGCGCGAGGCGCCCATCGTGCGCAGGATGGCGATGTCGTGGCCCTTGTCCTTCACCAGCATCACCAGGCCGGAAATGATGTTGAGCGCCGCCACCAGCACGATCAGCGTCAGGATCATGAACATGACGTTGCGCTCGACCTGAAGGGCCGAGAAGAAGGTCTCGTTGCGCTGTCGCCAGTCGACGATATCGATCGGCCGTTGAGCCGCCTGCTCGACCAGCGGCTTCAGCGCGTCGACATTGTCGGGGTTGTCGACATAGATTTCGATCGTCTGCGCCCGCCCGTCCATGTTGAAATAGAGCTGCGCTTCGGAGAACGGCATATAGACGATCGAGCTGTCATACTCCGACATGCCAACCTCGAAGATCGCCGTGACCTTATAGCCCTTCATGCGCGGCGTCGTGCCAAGCGGCGTCACGTCTCCTTCGGGCGAAATCAGCGTGATGGTGTCGCCGAGCACGAGGCCGAGATTCTCGGCCATACGCCTGCCGATCGCCACGCCGTCGCCCGTGTCGAAGCCGTCGAGCGTGCCTTGCTTGATGTTGCTGGCGACGATCGAGATCTTGTTCAGATCCTCGCCGCGGATGCCGCGCACCAGCGCGCCGGTGCCGCCGCCGACATTGCCCTGCGCCAGCACCTGCCCATCGATCAGCGGGATGGCATATTTGATGCCGGGGACGCCGTTGATGCGGCTCGCCACCTGGGCATAGTCTTCCAGCGGCGAATCGAGCGGCTGCACGATCAGATGGCCGTTGACGCCGAGGATGCGGGTGAGCAGTTCCGCTCGAAAACCGTTCATGACGGCCATGACCACGATCAGCGTGGCGACGCCCAGCATGATGCCGAGGAAGGAGATCGAGGCGATCACCGAGATCACCGTCTCCTTGCGCCGTGAGCGCAGGTAGCGCCACGCCACCATGCGCTCGAAGCCCGAAAAGGCCCCCGCCGGTTTTCTGGCAGCCGCCACCTCGGTCATGCAGCGATACCCAGGCGCTTCTTGGCCTCGGCGACCGGCAGCGTCTCGCGCTCGCCCGTCCGGCGGTTCTTGATCTCGACCTCGCCGGCGGCGACGCCGCGCGGACCGACGATCACCTGCCACGGCAGCCCGATCAGGTCGGCGGTGGCGAACTTGCCGCCCGGCCGCTGGTCGGTATCGTCGTAGAGCACGTCCTTGCCGGCCGAAGTCAGCGCCGCGTAAAGCTCGTCGCAGACGCGGTCGCATTCGCCGTCGCCCGCCTTCATGTTGATCAGGCCGATATCGAACGGCGCAACGGCTTCCGGCCAGATGATGCCGTTCTCGTCATGGCTCGCCTCGATGATCGCCGCAACCAGGCGCGACGGGCCGATGCCGTAGGAGCCGCCGGAGGCGAAATGGTCCTTGCCGTCAGGGCCGGTCACCTTGGCGCCCATCGGCTTCGAATACTTCTCGCCGAAATGGAAGATGTGGCCGACCTCGATGCCGCGCGCCGAGAGCCGGTCTGCTTCGGGAACTTTCTCCCAGGCCGCCTCGTCATGCATTTCGTCGGTGGCGGCGTAAGGTGTCGTCCATTCCTTCACAATACCGCCGATCTCGCCGTCATTGGCGAAATCCGTGCTCGCACCAGGCACGTCGAGCGAGAGATAGGCGCGATCGCAGAACACCTGGCTTTCACCGGTCTCGGCCAGGATGATGAATTCGTGGCTGAGGTCGCCACCGATCGGCCCGGTATCAGCCCTCATCGGGATCGCCTGCAGCCCCATGCGCGTGAACGTCCTGAGGTAGGACACGAACATGCGATTGTAGGCTGCCCTGGCGCCCTCGAAATCGAGGTCGAAGGAATAAGCGTCCTTCATCAGGAATTCGCGCGAACGCATCACGCCGAAGCGAGGGCGCACCTCGTCGCGGAACTTCCACTGGATGTGGTAGAGGTTGAGCGGCAGGTCCTTGTAGGACTTCACATAGGCGCGGAATATCTCGGTGACCATTTCCTCGTTGGTCGGACCGTAGAGCATGTCGCGGTCCTGCCGGTCCTTGATGCGCAGCATCTCCTTGCCGTAGTCGTTGTAACGGCCGCTCTCGCGCCACAAATCCGCCGACTGGATGGTCGGCATCAGTATTTCCAGCGCGCCGGCGCGGTTCTGCTCCTCACGGATGATCTGGCAGACCTTGTCCAGCACCCGCTTGCCGAGTGGCAGCCAGGAAAAACTGCCCTGCCCCTGCTGGCGGATCATGCCGGCGCGCAGCATCAGCCGATGCGAAACGATTTCGGCTTCGCGGGGATTTTCTTTGAGAATAGGCAGGAAGTAGCGCGACAAACGCATGGACTGGTCCGTGAATGAAAATGGCGGCGCAAGAATCGGCGCAACCGAGGCTGCTTGCCCGGGCTTCATAGCCATTTCATGACGGAATGGAAACCCGAGTGCCCCAAAGTATCGAGGCCTTCTGCCCCTAACCAAAAAGGGCATCTTGGCGCGAAAGTGGCGCAAATGGCTTTTTGATCGATTCACAAGCAAGCCCTGCCGCACTATTGTGCAGTGCAGCACGATATTGCCCGTTTCGAGGCAAAATTCTTCGTGACATTTTCACCTGCGTTGGTCTAGTGTGCGCCGATAACCGAGAGGGCGGAGAAAAATCTGCTCTCCTACGCGGTCAAAGTCTTGGGAGGATGCGATCTAGGCGCGGTAACTCGCTGCCGCCGGACACCGGAAACGGATCGGACGCGTTTAAATTGCAAGGCCTCGTGCCTTGCATTTTTTTTGTGCAATCATCTACTTAGCACGACAAACTGCCGAACAGCATGACGTCTAATCGGTCAGCGAAATCGGAAGCCGGCTTCCGAATTCAACCAGCGCGCGTGGCTGTTGCTCAATACTTGCGGAAACTGTGTAAGACTTTAGTTGCTGCCACTATGACTAAAGTCCGGCACGATGTGCGGGATGTCGTCGAAGCCGTATCCCAGGCCCTTCGTCACCCCGTAGAACGCACCGATGACGATCGCGGTGACGATCGTGGTGCGTATGACGGCGCGCAGCATATGCGGGCCGCGCGGCGCGCTCGAAACCGTGCCGAGCGTCACGTCCTCATCCTCGTCCTGCGTGCGCAGGCTGAAGGGCAGCACGGCAAACAGCACCAGCCACCAGGTGACGAAGAACAGCGCTACCAGCGAAACCCAGTTCATGCCTGCTCCAGTTCCACGAGCGTGCCGAAGAAGTCCTTGGGATGCAGGAACAGCACCGGCTTGCCATGCGCGCCAGTCTTCGGGTTGCCGTCGCCGAGCACGCGCGCGCCGCTCGCCTTCAGATGGTCACGCGCCGCCAGAATGTCATCGACCTCGTAGCAGACGTGATGCATGCCGCCCGACGGATTCTTCTCCAGGAAAGCGGCAATGGGAGATGCCTCGCCCAGCGGCTCGAGCAATTCGATCTTGGTGTTGCCGACATCGACGAACACCACCGTCACGCCATGCTCGGGCAGCGCCTGAGGCGCGCTCAGCCGCGCACCGAGCGTATCGCGGTAGGCAGCACTCGCGGCGGCCAGATCCGGCACGGCAAGCGCGACATGGTTCAGGCGTCCGAGCATACAACGCTCCGCTTTTGGGGAGTAAGGGAGTAGGGGAAAAACACAGATCGTTCTTCCATACTCCCCTACTGCCTTACTCCCCTATTTCCGTATTCGTCACCGCGTGACAAACACAGTCACCAGCGGCTTCTTGCCCCAGGCTTCGTTGGCGGCGCCGCGGACGGCGCGACGTACCGCCTCCTGCACCAGGTCGAGGTCTTTTCGGCGCTGGCGGGGGATAGAGTCCACCGCGCCGATTGCCGCATCGAGCATCAGGTCTTCCAGCGTCTCGCCTTTGCCGTCGGCCTCGGCGACGCCGATCGCCACCAGGTCGGGGTCTCCGGCAAGCTCATATTTGTCGTCGAGCACGACATTGACCGCGACATGGCCCGCGAAGGACAGCTTGCGCCGGTCGCGTATGCCCATTGCCTGATCGGTGCCGATCAACTGCCCATCCTTGTAGAGCCTGCCGAACGGCACCTGGTCGATGATCGTCGCCGGGCCAGGCCAGAGCCTCAGCATATCGCCGTCGCGCACCTGCGCCACCTGTCCGATGCCAGAAATCGACATCAGCGAGCCTTGCGCGACCAGATGCGCCGCCTCGCCATGCACCGGCACGCCGATCTTCGGCCGCACCCATTCATACATCTTGCGCAGCTCGCTGCGGCGCGGATGGCCGGAGACATGCACCAGCGCGTCGCCGTCCTCGATGATCTTCATGCCGAGATCGATCAGGCGGTTCTTGATCTCGAGGATCGCCTTCTCGTTGCCGGGAATGGTGCGCGAGGAAAAGACCACGGTATCGCCAGCCGTCAGCGATACAGATTTCATCTCGTCGCGCGACAGCTTCGCCAGCGCCGCCAGCGGCTCGCCCTGGCTGCCGGTGCAGATGATCACCAGGTTCTCGCGCGGGATATAGCCGTAATCCTCCTCGGAGATGAATTCAGGCAGGCCGTCCATATAGCCGAGCTCGCCGGCGACATCGATGACGCGCTTCAGCGACCGGCCTAGCACCAGGCACTGACGTCCGGCATCGCGCGCCGCCCGGGCGATCGACACGATGCGGCCGACATTGGAGGAAAAGGTGGTGACCGCGACGCGGCCCTTGGCGCTCTCGATGACGCCCTTGAGGCCCTCGCCCACCGCTACTTCGGAGGGCGACTCGCCTTCCCTCAATGCATTGGTTGAATCGCAGATCAGCGCCAGCACGCCCTTCTCGCCATAGGCGCGGAAGCGCGCCTCATCGGTCTTCGGGCCGATCGTCGGTTCCGGATCAATCTTCCAGTCGCCAGTATGGATGACAGTGCCGGCAGGCGTGGTGATGGCGAGCGACATTGGCTCGGGGATCGAATGCGCGACAGGGATAGCCTCGATCTCGAACGGGCCTATCGTAAACTTTTCGCCGGCCCGGTAGATCGTCGCCGGGATCTTCGGCGCGCCCTGCTCGCCCTGCCGCTTGGCCTCCAACAGCCCCGCGGTGAACGGCGTCATCCAGACAGGCACCTTGAGCTTCGGCCAGACGTCGAGCAGCGCGCCGTAGTGGTCCTCATGCGCATGTGTGATGACGATGCCGCGCAACCCGTCGAGATTCTCCTCGATGAAACGGGTGTCGGGCAGGATCAGGTCGACACCCGGATGCGCGCTATCTGGAAAGGTGACGCCGACATCGACGACGATCCATTCGCGCGCATCGGCCGGCCCATAGCCGTAAAGGGCGAAGTTCATGCCGATCTCGCCGACGCCGCCAAGCGGCGCAAAGACGAGTTCGGCGTTTTCGGTATTCGCCATGAATTCTTTCCTTCCTGGCCTTTCAGGCCAAGTCCACCGAGCAACTCCAGGAAAAATGTCTAACCGTTTTCCGTCCGGAATTGCGCAAAAACAAAATTATACCCGCGCCGAAGCGACTGCGCCAAAGTGCACATCGCCGGCAGCGATGGTCAGTACCGATCCTGCATCGTCGCGGATCACGAAACGGCAGTCCTCGTCAATGGTCTCGAAGACGCCGCGCACCACATTGCCGTCGATTCTGACAGCAACCTCGCCGCCGAGGCCGGCGGCGCGGGTCAGCCAGCGCTGCCTAATGGCAACCAGTCCCCGACCCTCGTCCCACAGCCTGGCGTTCTCGCTCCAGGCGTCGGACAGCGCCAGGAACAGGGTCTCGGCGTCGCAGCCGGCGCCCAGTGCCTGCAGCGAGGTCGCGGGATATGGCAAATCCTCGGGAAAGGCCACGACATTGACGCCAATGCCAACTGCGACGGCAAAGCGGCCGCCCTCCAGCATCGCCGATTCCAGCAGGATGCCGGCCAGCTTGGCACCCGATGCCAACACATCGTTCGGCCATTTCAACTCGAAGCGGTTACGCCCCTGGCTAGCCCCGTCGAGCGCGACGGCGATCCTGCCCTGCGGCACGACCGCGTCGAGCGCGTCGGCAAGTGCCAAACCCGCGACAAAGCCTAAGGTTGCGGCGAGCCGAAGCTCGCCGCCGGGAACCAGGAGCAGCGTTGCCGCCAGATTGCCTTCGGGTGTCGCCCATGCGCGACCACGCCTGCCGCGACCGCTTTCCTGCTTCTTCGAGACCACCCAGAGTTTGCCCGGATCACCGGCCCGCGCGTGGTCCAGCGCCAGCGCGTTGGTGGATCCTACGCTGTCATGGGCCTCGAGCCGGAATCCTTCCGACGCCGCGGTTGGAGCCAGCCGAAATGCCATTCCGTTAGAAGAACGTCTTGGCAGCAGCTTCGGCGTAGTTGCCGATCGGTCCGCCGATCAGCACGTAGAACAGCACGAAGGCGCCGCTGACGCCGAGCACGAGGCGCAGTTCGCTGGCCATCGGCACGAAGCCGCCGACCGGCTCGTCGAACCACATGATTTTGATGATGCGCAGGTAGTAGTAAGCGCCCACCACCGAAGCCAGCACGCCGATGATCGCCAGCGCGTAAAGATGCGCGTTGATGGCGGCGAGGAAGACGTACCATTTCCCCCAGAAACCCGCAAGCGGCGGGATGCCGGCCAGCGAGAACATCAGGATGGTAAGGATGGTGGCCATGATCGGGTTGGTGGTGGCAAGGCCCGAAAGGTCGCTGATCTGCTCCACATTGCCCTCCTTGCGCCGCATGGCGAGGATGAAGGCGAAGGTGCCGAGCGTCATCACCAGAT
>NZ_JANINM010000509.1 GCF_024509055.1 Mesorhizobium sp.
CCTTCTGCATGTTGTCGAACGCGCCCTTGTCGATCAGCGGACCGACCAGCGCCTTGCCTTCCAGCGGATTACCGACCGAGACGGTCTGGTAGGCCTTCTTCAGGCGCGGCAGCAAGGCGTCGTAAACGCTTTCATGGACGAACAGGCGCCTCAGCGTCGTGCAGCGCTGGCCAGCGGTGCCCATGGCGCCGAAGGCAATCGCGCGCAGCGCCATGTCGAGATCGGCGGTCGGGCAAACGATGCCGGCATTGTTGCCGCCGAGCTCAAGCACCGCGCGGGCGAAGCGCTTGGCGAGCCGCGGGCCGACCTCGCGACCCATGCGGGTCGAGCCGGTGGCCGAGACCAGCGGCACCTTCGGATGGTCGACCATCACCTCGCCGACGGCGCGGTCGCCGATCAGCACTTCGAGCAGGCCGTGCGGTGCTTCGGCGCCGAAACGCTTGGCTGCGCGCTTGAAGATCGCTTCGCAGGCGAGCGCGGTGAGCGGCGTCTTTTCGGACGGCTTCCACACCACCGTATCACCGCAGACCAGGGCGAGCGCCGCGTTCCACGACCACACCGCGACCGGGAAGTTGAAGGCCGAGATGACGCCGACGACGCCGAGCGGATGCCAGGTTTCCATCATGCGGTGGCCCGGACGCTCGGTGGCGATTGTCAGACCGTAAAGCTGGCGGGAAAGGCCAACGGCGAAATCGCAGATGTCGATCATTTCCTGCACTTCGCCGAGACCCTCGGACGGGATCTTGCCGACCTCGATCGACACCAGGCGGCCGAGCTCAGCCTTATGCGCGCGCAGTTCTTCGCCAAGCAGGCGCACCAACTCGCCGCGCTTCGGTCCCGGTACCAGCCGCCAGGTCTGGAAGGCCTTGTGCGCAGCATCGATGGCCTTGCCGGCATCGGCCGCCGAAATCGACTTCAGCGCCGCGATCTGCTCGCCCGTTACCGGGCTGCGCACGATCAGGTCGCCACCGGAAAGAGCGTCCTTGGCAACGCCGAGTTTCTCCAGAAGTGAGGCCGTTTCCTTCGCTAACGTCATGTCTGTCCCTTTCAGATCCCGCCATTCATATGGCGAGGGTCAAAACCTTGCGCCACGCTCTGTCCATGCCATCGGGCATGGCGGGCGCTTTCATGGCGTGGCATTACTCGTTTCAGGGGAAAACCGCCACCCCGGCATGGTCCAAGGCGAAATTGCAGGATTGGGCCACGCGGCGGAACTTTTGATCAGCGGGCCTTGTGAACCGTCGGCTTCTCGGTGCTTTCCTTGATCAGCCGGTCGATATGCATGCGGATATGCGCTGCTTCGGCTGCGGTGTTGGCGAGCGCGATGGCGCGGTCGAAGGCGACGCGCGCCTCCTCGTTGCGGCCGAGTTGCATCAACAGGCCGCCCCTCAGGCCGAAGAAGTGGAAATAGCCCGACAACCTGTCCTCCAGCGGCTCGATCATGGCGAGCGCCGCCTCCGGGCCGCGCACCTTGCTGACCGCTACAGCGCGGTTGAGCGTCACCACCGGCGAGGGCTGCATCTGTTCAAGCAGGCCGTAAAGCAGGTCGATCTCGGTCCAGTCGGTATCCTCCGGCTTCGCCGCCCGAGCATGCAGGGCCGCGATCGCCGCCTGGACCTGGTAGGGGCCGGGCTTGCGGTGGCGCAGCGCCTTGTCGACCAGCGCGAGCCCCTCGTCGATCATCTTGCGGCTCCACAGGCTGCGGTCCTGGTCTTCGAGCAGGATGATCTCGCCATTTTCGTCGAACCTTGCCGGCGCCCGCGCATGCTGCAGCAGGAGCAGCGCGGTGAGACCCATGATCTCCGGCTCCGCCTGGAAGAGCCTGAGCAGCAGGCGCGCCAGCCGGATCGCCTCATCGCAAAGCGGGGCGCGTGCCGGCGCCTCGCCGCTATTGGTAGAGTAACCCTCATTGAAGATGAGGTAGACCATTGCGGCAACCGCGGCGAGCCGCTCCGAACGTTCGACCGGGCCAGGCGTTTCGAACGGCACGCCGGCGTCCGCGATGCGCGCCTTGGCCCGGGTGATGCGCTGCTCCATGGCGCTTTCGCCGACCAGGAAGGCGCGCGCGATCTGCTTGACGGTGAGGCCGGAGACGATGCGCAGCGCCACGGCGATCTGCTGCGTTGCCGGCAGGTCCGGATGGCAGCAGATGAACAGCAGCCGCAGAATGTCGTCGCGGTAGTGAGCGCCGTCCAGCCGCTCGGCGATGTCGCTCTCGGCGTCTTCCAGGTCGGAGATATGCTCCTCTTCCGGCATCGGTGCCTGCTTGGCGCGCTTGCGCACCGCGTCGATGCCGGAATTGCGGCCGACAAAGATCAGCCAGGCCGCCGGGTCGCGCGGCGGCCCATTCTTCGGCCAGTTCTTCAACGCCCTCAGGCATGCGTCCTGGAAAGCCTCTTCCGCGGCATCGAGGTCGCGGAAGTAGCGCAGCAGCGCGCCCATCGCCTGCGGACGGGCGTTGCCGATCGCGGTGCTTATCCAGGCAAATTCTGTCATACGGCGACCTTGGTGGGATTGAAGACCGAAACCGGCCTTATTTCGTAGGAGCCGCCGCTCGGATTGACCTCGGAGAGCTCGCGGGCGAAGGCGACAGCCTCGTCGAGATCGCGGCATTCGAGCGTATAGAAGCCCAGAAACTGTTCCTTGGTTTCGGCGAACGGACCATCGAGCACGATCGCTTCGCCCTTGACCTTCCGCAACGTAGTCGCCGCGGTGGTGGGCAAAAGCCGCGCCACCGGTCCGAGCCGACCGGCCTTGGCGTATTTTTCCTGCACGTTGAGGAGCTTCTCCATGACTTCTTCGTCCTGCTCCTTGCTCCAAGAGCAGACGACGTCTTCGGAAGCGTAGCAGAGGATGGCGTAGAGCATGGTCGGTCCTTTCCGTATCAAAGGACGCGACAGTAGGACCCTTCCCGACATGAGGTCGATAAAAAAATCGGCCGATCACGGGCTGGCTCTCTTTTACGGCCAGCCCTCAGGCACCGTGGGCCCGCAGCCATCTGAGCACCAGCGTTTCTTCCTCATCGAGGCCGGGGATCATCCGTTTTCGCCTGTTGGCTTCGGCCATTTCTTCAGGCAGTCCCCCCTTGGACCAGGCTTCGAAGACCAAAGGGTGGATGTAGCATTTTCGGCAGACGGCGCGCGTGTTGCCGAGCCGCCCGGCCACCTTGTCGACTATGCTGTTTATCGCGTGCCTTTGCTCAGCCTTGCTTTCAGGCAGTTGCGTCTGCGCGAGCAGCGATGCTGCGTGGATGGTGCCGCCCCAGGTGCGAAAATGCTTGGAGCTGAATTCCGCCCCCAACCTCTCGCGAATGTATTGGTTCACGTCCTCGGAGCGAACCGGTCGCCGATTGCCGTCTTCGCCCAGATACTGGAACAGCTTCTGCCCGGGGAGGTCCTGGGAACCGCGCACGATCCTGGCGATGCGCGGGTCGACCAGCCTTAGCTTCCATTCCTTGCCAGACTTTCCCTTGAAGGCGAACCGCAGGCTGGAGCCCTCTATCTGGACATGACGGTCGCGCAGAGTGGTCAGTCCGAAACTCTTGTTGTCCCGGGCGTAGGCGGCATTGCCGACGCGGATCATCGTGTTATCCAGCAGCCAGACCACCGATGCGACCACGCGCTCCAGAGGCAGGCCGTGGCGACGCAGATCGGCATCGATCTGGCGGCGGAGACCAGGCAGACCTTCGGCGAAAGCGACGAGGCTGGAGTATTTCGCGCCGTCGCGCTCCTCGGTCCAATGCGGATGATAGCGATACTGCTTGCGTCCGCGCTGATCCCGGCCTGTCGCCTGGATATGGCCGAACGGATCGGGCGATATCCACACATCGGTCCAGGCCGGCGGGATGACGATCGCCTTGATGCGGGCAAGCGTTTGCGCCCTCACCGACTGCCTGCCCGGGCCGACATACGAAAATCCCTTGCCTTTTCTCAACCTGCGAATGCCGGGATCGGTATCGCTGACATAGCTCAGCGAGGCACGATCGGCCGAATCTTGCGCACCGTCCTTCCGCGTCCCCTCCTCGCCGGGCAAACAATCCGGGGACGATGGCGATTTCTGCAGCATGATGGCTCCACGGAACTGGTCCGTAGATAAGCCGCCGGCCTGGCACTGGTTCCGCGCGACGGGTTATCGGCCAGGACTCGCGTCGGAGTTTGCGCCCCGGAAGGGTCAGGCACGTTGCAGTTGGACCGATAAAGTCGACCTGCGGCGCCGCGCCGCGATCTTCAACCGGTAGCGCAGGCAACGCCAGGCATCCATGGGAACCTTCGGCGCGGCCCGGGCCACAGCCAGGAACTTCGCCGCCGTCTCCAAATCGCCGCGCGCGTAGTGGACGCGCGCGATCTTGAGGGCGACAACCCCTTCCCGGGCCTTCAGCGTCGATTTGGGAATGCCGCATCTGGCCAGCTTGCGCAACGCCAGGCGCCATTGGAGAAAGCGCCGGACTGGCTTGACCGTGAAACGATCATCGGACCGCTCCGACGACACCAGATAGATCATGACCGGCCGGAGTTCTAGCACGAGCGACACCCTGCTCAGTATCTGCGCCCAGAACAGCGTATCCTCGTCGTAAGCGAGCCCTATCGGAAACCGTGTATCGCCGATCGCGTTACGTGATACGAGCACGCTGCCGACTGCAATCGAACGTGCCCTGCCTTCCAGATAGGCCGAGGCATTGGCCAGGCGGTCGGCGGTATAGCCGACCGGCGTCTTGATCTGCCGGTCCTCGCCATCGGTCCGCCTGCGGTACGCGCCAACCACCATGTCGGCGCCCGATTGGCTCCTGGAAAGCAATGCCCGCAGCCCGCCCTGCAGATGCAAGTCGTCGGCGTCGATCATGTAGATCCAGGGAAAGCCTGCCTCGGCCAGGGCGAGGTTGCGCGAGCCACCGGCGTCGCGGCAGTTCGACTTGATGACGCGGAGCGGAAGCGCCAGCCGCCTGGCGGCTTCGATCGCGACCGTGGCGGTGTTGTCGGAAGAGGAATCGTCGACCAGCAGAATCTCGCCGATGGCCGCGGCTTCCGACGCAAGCGAAGCCAAGGTGCGGGCGATAGTTGCTGCCGCATTGTGGGCCGGAATGATGACGCTGACTGCTTGCAAGCCGGTCTCCGAGTCGCCGCCGCGATGCGCCGGTATCTAGCCCCCCGTTCACGATACCGGTCCTACCCGATTTTGAGAAGCATCTAATGTATGCCGTGAAACATGTACGTCGCTTCTGGCAAGAATGAACCCAGCAAAAACAAAGATTTAGCGCATCATCGTTTCGGCGCGGCGCGCACTGAAGCAGTTCTCGGAAAAATATGGACCGATTTTTCGTTCGGAATTGCGTCGAAACGCGGAGGCAGAGCCGTTCGTCATGCCCATGAAACGATCAACTCTCTAGGCCGCGACCGGGATGACGTCGACCGCCTGCTCGCCGACCTGGCCGCCTGTGGTTTTCAGGACGCCAACGATCGGCGCGACGTCGGAATAGTCGCGGCCATAGCCGACGGTGATGTGGTCATTGCTGGCCCGCATGCCGTTGGTCGGGTCGAACTCCTGCCAGCCGGCATCGCGCCCGCACCAGACCTTGACCCAGGCATGCATGGCGTCCGCGCCTTCGAGGCGCGGCTTTCCTTTCGGCGGGATGGTGCGCAGGAAACCGCTGACATAACCGGCCGGGATGCCCAGGCCGCGCAAGCCCGCGATCATGATGTGCGAGAAGTCCTGACAGACCCCGCGTTTCAGGACAAAGGCGTCATCGGCGCGCGTCTGCACGGTGGTCGCTTTGCCGTCATAGGTGAAATCGCGGTGAATGCGATTGCAGAGGTCGATCGCCGTAGCGACCGCCGAGCCCGCCAGGCTCTCCCGGGCATAGGCCGTGATGGCCGCGTCGATGCCGGCGTGGTCGCTCGCGGCAGCGAAATGATGCGGCGCTCCAGGCGACAACGAACGTACCGCATCGAGTTCAGCCCTCAGGCCGTGAATGTCTGGCGATACGTCGAGGCCGGGTTCCGGCCGGGAGACCGATACGCGCGCGCTCATCCTGACATCGAGCGCATCGTGTGCGTCGCGAAAGGCGATGGAGGTGACGTTGTTGCCGAAGAAGTCCGAAAAATCCGCTCGCTCGGCCGGGGTCGGCGCGAAGGACAGCGAGGCGGCAATCACCCGCTGCACGCCGTTAAGCGTCTGCGGCAACACCCGCACCTGGTGCCGGCCGCCCCCGGCCGCGGCAGCATAGTCGTAATGCAGTTGGAGCCTGATGTCATAAAGCATCGCCACCTACCCGAAATAGGCCTTGGCGAGGCTGTTATAGAGATCGCCGATCTGGCCGGCGAGATCGTCGAGCACCTTCACGGTCATGTCTGCGGGCTCCATGACCGCGATCGCCGTGTTGAGTTGCAGGATCTCCTTGGCGGCGGGCGACATGTGTCCCTCGCCGCCGATGGAAGGCAGCATGCCGATTTCGGCCCTCAACCGTTCGAGCTGGAACAGGATGGAGCGCGGATTGAGCGGATCAAGCGCCAGGAGGTCGATCACGGTGCGGCGTCCGGCCTGCACCGGATACTGGCGCCGATGGGTCATGACGCTGTCGCCAATCTCCAGCATCATGTCGAGCGCGCCTTCCGGCGCCCCGTCCTTCGTGAGCCGCGAAAGCGTGCGCGCGGTCTGGATGCCGCGTTCCAGCCTGCGGCCGATCTCCAGGAAACGCCAACCGGTGAAGCGGTACATGTTCTCGTGCAGCAGGCCGGAGAAACCGGCAAGCTTGCGCAGCATCACGGTCATCGCCCGCGTCGCGTCGTCGCCGGGCGCGACCGTGTCGGCAAATTGATGGATCGTCTTCGACAGATCCTTCAGCGCCAGCCAGCCGTCCGGCGAGAAGCGGTCGCGGATCTGGCCGGCGCTATAGACGGCGCTGTCCAGCGTCCCGATCAACCCCATCGGGATCGCGGATTCGACGTCGATCCCGAACGGTTCGAGATGATCTCTGATGTCGGCAAGCAGCGGCATATCCGGGTCGGACGTCTCGGCGAGGCGCACATGATAGGCGCGCAGCACGCGCACAGTGTCTTCCGAACGCTCTATGTAGCGCCCGAGCCAGGTCAGGTTTTCGGCCGCGCGGCTCGGCAGGCTGCCCGGCATGGTGCGGGTGAAATCGTCATGCTCCTGCGGCAGGAGCGTCTCGCGTTCTACCGGCCGGTCGCTGACCACCCAGACGTCCGCCGCCTGGCCGCCGCGCTGCATGGCGATCGCTGTCGGGTCGAGGGAGAAGCCGACGCGGGCAAAGCCGCCGGGCATCACCGCCCAGCCGCCGGCAGTGCGCGCTAGATAGACACGCAGGCTGGCGGGTCGCGGCTCCAGCACGCCGTCGACAAAGACAGGCGTGGTCGAAAGCGTCACCGCCTCCTGGCCGACAAAGCCGGCGCCATCCGCCTCGATGCGCGCGACGAGTTCCGCATGCTCGGCGTCGGACAGCGACGAGCCGAGGCGGGTCGCGCCATCGTCCTCAAAGGCGAGCCGCGTCGACAGCGCCGGACCGACGACCATGCGGTCGATATTGGCGAGCACATGATCGCGTTCGGCCTCCTGGCCGCACCACCAGGTGGCGACATTCGGCAGCTTGAGATCCTCGCCCTGCAATTCCCGCGCGATCCTCGGCAGGAAGGAGAGCAGCGCGCGCGTCTCCATCAGGCCCGAGCCCAGCGCATTGACGGCCGAGACCGTGCCGCGCCGGATCGCTTCGACCAGTCCGGGCGTGCCGATCTGCGAATCTGGCTTGAGCTCCAGCGGATCGGCGAAGGCCGCATCGAGCCGCCGCCAAAGCACCCCGAGCGGCATCAGGCCGGAAACGGTGCGCACCATCAGCCGGCCGCCCGACACCGTCAGGTCCTCCCCTTCGAGCAGCATGATGCCGAGGTAGCGGGCGATATAGGCGTGCTCGTAATAGGTCTCATTGAGTGGCCCCGGCGTCAGGATGGCGACGCGACCGCCGGAGTCCTTCGCCATACCGTTCAGTGCATCGCGGAAACGGCGGAAGAAGCCTGCCAGCCGGTGCACATGCATCTCGCCATAGATGTCGGACAGCGCGCGGGTGGTGGCGACGCGGTTTTCCAGCGCGAAGCCGGCGCCCGACGGCGCCTGCGTGCGGTCGCCCAGAACCCACCAGCCCCCGTCCGGACCACGGCCGAGCTCGAAAGCGCAGAAATGCAGGAAATGACCGCTGGCTGGTCGCACTCCAACCACCGGACGCAGATATTCGGGGCTCGCCGCGATCAATCCGGCCGGCAGGATGCCCTTCTCGATCAGCCGGTTCGGTCCGTAGATGTCGGCGAGGATCGCCTCGAACAGGTCGGCGCGCTGCACGAGCCCGGCGCTGATCTCGGCCCATTCGTTCTCGTCGATCAGCAGCGGCACATGCGCCAGCGGCCATTCGCGCTCATTGGCGCCCGCCCTGTCATAGACGCGGTAGTAGACACCGGCGTCGCGCAGATACTGGTCGGCGCGTGTGAAGCGCTGCCCGAGTTTCTCCGCGCCCAGTTCGTCCAGCGCCTCGATGAAGGACCGCCAGGCCGGGCGCGGATTGCCTTCGGCGTCGACCATCTCGTCGACGACGCCCTCGATCGGCCGGTAGTGCGACAGCAGGCTACGCGCCCGCGACCTTCCGCTCGCCCGTTTCTGATTCCCCTTGGCCATTGTCGATCAGAGTCTCGCTGGTCGCCTCAGGTCAAGGGTCATGGGGAACTCTTCAGAGACTTGTTCTTCGCGCAGCACATAGCTTCCAGGGGTATGGCCGCGCGGCTCGAAACGGGCAAGCCGCCGCGCCTCGGCCTCATTACCGTTGACCGGGAAGGTGTCGTAATTGCGCCCACCCGGATGTGCCACATGGTAGACGCAGCCGCCGACCGAGCGGCCCGACCAGCGGTCATAAATGTCGAACACCAGCGGCGTGTTGACCGGCAGCGCCGGATGCAGGCCCGATGCCGGCTGCCAGGCCTTGAAGCGCACGCCCGCCACGGCGACCTCCCTGCTGTCGGTCACCTTCATCGGCACGATACGGCCATTGCAGACGACCGCGTGACGCTCGGGGTTCAGTCCTTCGGTTCTCACCTGCAGCCGCTCCACCGAAGAATCCACAAAGCGGACCGTGCCCCCGATGGCGCCCTGCTCGCCCATCACGTGCCAGGGCTCCAGCGCCTGTCTCAACTCCAGCTTGACGCCGGCATGCTGGACCTCGCCGCAGAACGGGAAACGGAATTCGAGCTGCGCGGCGAACCATTCGGGGCGGAAGTCGAAACCGTTGAGCTTCAGATCCTCCAGCACGTCGACGAAATCGGCCCAGACATGGTGCGGCAGCATGAAGCGGTCGTGCAGCGACGTGCCCCAGCGCACGAAGCGGCCGTCGAGCGGGTTCATCCAGGCGCGGGCAATGATGGCTCGCACCAGAAGCTGCTGGGCAAGCGACATGCGCGCATTGGGCGGCATCTCGAAACCGCGGAACTCGACCAACCCGAGCCGGCCGGTCGGGCCATCCGGCGAGAAGAGCTTGTCGATACATATCTCGGATCGATGCGTGTTGCCTGTGACGTCAGTCAGGAGATTGCGGAACAGCCGGTCGACCAGCCAGGGCAAGGGCGCCTCGCCTTTGTCCGGATGCGGCACCTGCGCCATCGCGATCTCGAGTTCGTAGAGGGAATCGTGGCGCGCCTCGTCGAAACGTGGCGCCTGGCTGGTCGGACCTATGAACAGGCCGGAAAACAGGTAGGACAGCGACGGGTGCCGCTGCCATTGCAGCACCAGGCTCTTAAGCAGGTCCGGCCGGCGCAGAAACGGGCTGTCGTTGGGCGTCGCGCCGCCCACCACGACATGGTTGCCGCCGCCCGTGCCGGTGTGGCGGCCATCGATCATGAATTTGTCGGTGCCGAGCCGTGACTGCCGCGCTTCTTCGTAAATCGCGGTCGTCGTGGCGACGCAGTCCTGCCAGTTGGCGGCGGGATGGATGTTCACCTCGATGACGCCCGGGTCGGGCGCGACTCGGATGACGTTGAGGCGCGGATCCTGCGGCGGGCTGTAGCCTTCGATATGCACCGGCAGGCCGACGGCCTTCGCGGCGTTTTCGGCCGCCGCCACCAGTTCGAGATAGTCCTCCAGCGCCTCGACCGGCGGCATGAACACGCAGAGCCGCCCGTTGCGTGGCTCGACGGTGAGCGCCGTGCGCACCGCGCCGCCAATCTCGGTCAGTTGCTGTTCGACACGATCCTGCTGGGCGGTTGCAGCCGTGAAGGAGGCTTCCGCCTGCCGCCGCGCCATCTCGTCGGCGCCACCGGGCTCCGTCGCCTCGGCCAGGATTTCGGCACGCGCCGGCAGCGGACCGCGCGGCACGGATGGATCCACCGGAACGATGTATGGAAATTGCGCAGGCGGGACATAGGGAAGCGTCCCCAGCGGCAAGCGGTAGCCGACCGGGGAATCCCCAGGCACCAGGAACAGGCGCCCGCGCCGCGTCTTCCATTTCTCGGAACGCCAGCGCTGCCCCGCGGCCTGGCTGTTCCAACGCTGTACGGGCAGCACGTATCCCGACGGCTTGGTCAGTCCGCGCTCGAAGACGCGCGCCATGCGGCTGCGCTCTTCCGGGTCTTCCAGCTTCGAATTGGAGGGATCGACATTGTCCGGCAGCTTGCCTTCCTTGAGCAGCCATTCGGCCGGATCCTCATAGGCTTC
>NZ_JANINM010000510.1 GCF_024509055.1 Mesorhizobium sp.
GGGTGGCGAGCTCGTGCGAGGCGAAGCCGCCGAACACCACCGAATGCACGGCGCCGATGCGGGCGCAGGCAAGCATGGCGATAGCCGCTTCCGCCACCATGGGCATGTAGATGATGACGCGATCGCCCTTGCCGATGCCGCGGTTCTTGAGCACGGATGCCAGCGCAACGATTTCGCGTTTCAGCTCGGCATAGGTGAATTTCCGCACCGTTCCGGCGATCGCGCTGTCGTGGATCAGCGCCAGCTGGTCGGCGCGCCCACCCGCCACGTGACGGTCGATGGCGTTGAAGCAGGTGTTGCAGGTGGCGCCCGTGAACCAGCGGCCATAGACGCCGGCGGCCGGATCGAAGACCTTCTCGTAAGGCGAATACCAGTCGATGGCCTTGGCGGCTTCCGCCCAGAACCCTATGGGGTCGCGTTTCCAACCCTCATAGACTTCATGGTAGCGTGACGCCATCGGACTTCCTCCCCAGGAACGGCTTGCATGTCTGCATAGCCTACGCCGGGTTGCCGGACCATGTCTTCCTGCAATTTGGTCGACGTCGGCGGCAAATCCTTCCGGGCGACGCTTCCATTTGAAGCGCCGTTTCTGTTGTCCGTGATGTAAGTCGGCTTAGAGCGGCAGCGCCGCCAGCATCAAACCAACGCCGCCAGCAATCAATATGGCGGCGGCCAATGCCTTCCGATGGCGCTCGAACGCCGTCGGAGCCCGTTCCCAATTGTAACGCATGCCCTCTACCTCCCCAAAACCCCGTCGGCTTTTTAGCTTACCCAAGGGCAGGAAGGCAACCGCTCGTCCCACCCGATTTCGTGAGCTTGAAGTTTCGGGAGCTCGATGCCACTTCGGGTTGTGGATGACTTGCAAGGATTTGCCATGAAGAAAGATTAAGAAAAACCGATACTTAGCAGGAGTCGGAAGCTGTTGGCCGTGGCGGCGTCACCATCGAACTCGCAAGCCAGCGCGTAGCCCGGCAGCATCTGCGCGCGAGGCCGATTCCCTTGCCGAGATGGCGTTCCCCGCCGGTGCTCCTGTCCACAACCATACGTCGATGTGATCGAGGTTTGCGGCCCGATCGATGGACAGTGCGATGACACCGCGCTAATTGCGCTTCTACACGGGGGAACGGGCGCATGGTCGAAATCGCCTCTGAAACGGTTCTGCGGCTGGCGGACGACGCTTCGGTGCAGCATGTGGGCGATGGCGCCGTCGTGCTTCTGGCGCGCAGCGGTCAGCTCTACACCTGCAACGACACCACCGAAGCCTTTCTCGACAAGGTCGACGGCGCGCGCAGCCTCGATCAGATCGTCGGCCTGCTGTCGGACGAATTCGACGTCGACAGGGAGACGCTCGACCAGGACATGGCGGAGCTCGCCGCCGAGCTGGTGTCGGAAGGCATCCTTGCCGACCCGGGCGTGTGATGGCGGACGGACCGTTCCTGCGCGCGCTGTTTCGCATCCATCTGTGGCTCAGCGCCCGCCTGATGCCGGTCCTCATCGGCCAGCGCGACTTTGAAACGACCCTTAAATGGGCGCCGCTCAACTCTCCCACTCCCTACCGCGGCCTGCCGTCGGCCTATATCGTCGCACGCGTCAATCGCACGGTCCGGCATCCGTGGCTGATGCGTGACCGCAGGTGCCTCAGGGAGGGGTTGCTCGGTTTCCGCTTCCTGCGCATGGCCGGCTTCGATCCCGAATTGCGCTTCGGCGTCGATGCGAAATCGATGCATGCGCCGCGCCTGTCGGCGCATTGCTGGGTCTGCCTGGACGGCAGGCCGGTGGTCAGCGACAGCCAGCCGGGCATGGTGGAGATCTATCGCCACCACGCCGACACCGGGGCGCGTGCCGCTTGACCAAATCCACGGCGCCGATCTGCTATGATCTCAACGGCTGGATACTCGGCATCGATGCGACGCGCGAGGAACTCTGGCGGGATTTCGACGCCATGCTCGGCAGCTTGCGCACTGCGGTTGCCGCAAAGCCCGGTTTCCGGATCGACATCGCCGAGACGCATTCACTCGACGAGGCTCCGGCTGGTTCGCTGGCCTTCGACGGCGAGGTGCTGCTGGACGGCCATTGTCGCCTGATCGATGCCGGCCCGGTGGTTCATCTGATCTTTCCCGGTCGCCAGACCGCGTCTATCCATGCCAGCGAGGGTTGGGCCGAAATCCGCGTCCTGCCACATGCGAAGATGCTCTGGACGCTGGAGATGCTGGTGCTCGACGCCGCGCTCGATGCCGGCGACCAGCATATGCTGCACACAGCCGGCCTGACGCTGCCGGATCGCCAAGACCTGGTCCTGATCCATGCGCCGAGCGGCACCGGCAAGTCCACGACGTCGCTGGCGCTCGCTTCGCAAGGCTTCGGCCTGTGCTCGGACGACGCCATGATCGTCACCACCGCTGAACCGGCGCCCGACGCCTGGGGCCTGCCGCGCGCGGCGAAGATTCATCAGAACACCGCGGCGATGCTGCCATTCGTGTCGCCTTGTCTTGGCGACATATGGGACGTCAATGGCGAGCAGGCGGTGCCGCTGGAGCGGCTGAGGGAAATCATCCGCGTCGAGGATACCCGCGCGCGGCCGGTCGCGGCGTTGCTTCATCTTGCGCGCTCGGCGAACAGCGAAACAAGGCTGGTGCCGATGGCCCGCACCGATGCCATGGTGGCGCTTGCCACCGACAATGTCAGGACCGGCATGACCGGCCTGCTGCCGCTGCAGAAACGGCGCATGGCGACGATCGCTACGCTGGTCAAAACGGTCCCGACTTTCACGCTCGAGGTCGGTTCGAGCCCGGCCGATGCGGCGGCGCTGATCCGCGCCGCGTTGCCCGGATAACCAATCCAGGACAGTTCTGCGCTCAGAATTACGCCGAGCCGCCTTCAGGGCTGATAGGGTCTCGCCTTGGCCAGCCTCTGCACCCAGCGGAAGGCGTCGCGGCTGATGCGCGATCGGATCTTTTCCCTGGAGTTGACGCGAAGCAGCATGTCGCCGGTGATCAGCCGCTTGGCCAGCCGTATCGACAGGTCGGGCTTGATGCGATCGGCGAGTTCGATCGCGCGCGGCATTTCGAAAAGGCGGCCGGTGACATTGAGGACCGTGGCCAGCTCAAGCTCGATGCCCGTCATGCGCGCGGCTTCAAGCAGGCGCGTTTCAGCCTGAGGGGTCTGCAGCGCGCGGACGCCTTGCAGAACGTCGACGCAAAGCTGCAGCCGGTGGAATTTGTGGCCGCCCGCCGCGTGCACGATGGCGATGGTGAGGAGAGCCGCCGGCGTGTCGGTCTCGCCGGCGTCGATCGCCTGCAATTCACGGAAGCCGAGCGACAGCCGCCGCCGCATGCCGGAATCATGCACCAGATTGCCGTGCAGCTCGATCATCAGGCTGGAATTCTCCTTTTCAAGCCATTTGAATTCCAGCAGCTCATGCGACTGTGCCTCGCCGCTGGCGAGCTCGAATCCGAAATCCGCGATGACCGCGTTGGCCGCCGCGATGCTGGCGGGCTCGACCAGAATGTCGATATCGGTGAATGGCCGGTCGGCGACATGGCGGTAGAGCTTGCGCGCGAACACGGGGCCTTTGACGATCCGGGCCGGAATGCCCTTGGCCGCCAGCACCTTCATGATGCGATCGCCGTGATATTGCAGCAGCATCGACTGCCCGGTCGCAAGCGTTGCCTGGTCTCGCAGCTCGGAAAGCCGCTGCCGCAAGGCGGCATCCGCGGGGAGATGGTTGTCGCCGCGTTCCCTCAGCTTGCGCAGCATGATCGGCAGGGCGCCGTGGAATTCGGCATTGGCCAGCAGCGCTGTCAGGCTCGCTGCCGAAAGGCCTCCACCCCGGTCGACCGGGAGCTCGGGGTCGGCGAAGCCGAGCAGTAATTTTTCTTCGGCAGGCGATAATGGTGGCAGCATCGACCGGGCTACGGCGCAGATTGAAGTCCTCGGGGTATCGCAGAAAAGCGTGGCCTAGGCCAGACTCGGCCTGGTCGACGCCCAGGGGATCCGCTCAATCAAATCTTGCCTGGCGTGACCGGGCTTGCCGTCACCGGCCGGATCGGCGGCGCCGGCGGCAGCAGGGCGCGGATGTCGGCGAAGGGGAAGGTCGGCTCGAAACGGAAGGCTTCGGCCAGCGCGCCCGGGGCGCCGTTGCATTGGCCGGCGCGAAACTCGTTCTGGATGCGCGCCCTGTTCACATAGTGCTCAGGACCTTGCGAGCGGTGCGCGCGGATGGCTTGCGCCTTGATGTCCCAATGGGCTGACATTTCGACATAGTGCGTCGGCGAAAAGCCGGTGCCGCCCAGCGTGTCGGCCTGCAGGACCGGCACCGCGAAGGACGCCGCGATACGCACGCCGTCCGACAGCGCGCGATGGTCGCCATGGTAGTCGTTCGGCGCGTGCGTGATTACGAGATCAGGCTTCACCTCGCCGATCAGAGCTTTCAGCGCAGCGATCAGCGTGACGTCCGCGACCAGCGCTCCATCAGGGAAGTCAAGGAAGCGCGGCGTGACACCAAGCAGCTGGGCCGCGTGGGTCGCTTCTTCCCGTCGGGCTCCGGCAAGCGCCGCCGGGTCGCCAGTGCCGCCCCTGGCACCGTCAGTGGCTATGGCAAAAGTCAACTCTGCGCCTTGCGCGGCATAGGCCGCCATCGTACCGAACATGAATATCTCGATGTCGTCGGGATGTGCCCCCAGCGCCAGTACCCTCACTCTGTCCTCCCGGAAACGACTCGTGCCTAACGGAATCCTGCTCGCCCTGCTTGCCTACGCAAATTATTCGTTCAGCGACGCCGTCATCAAGAGCTTGGGCGGGCAGTTCACCGTCTTCGAGATAGGCTTCTTCATCACTCTGTTTGCTGGCTGCTTCCTGTTTTTCACGCGTCCGAAGGAGGAACGCTGGCGCGATTTCTGGCGCACCAAGCGGCCCTGGGCCGTACAGGCCCGCGCTTGGGCCGGCATCGCCTCCGGCGTGCTGAGCGTCTACAGCTTCACCACCATTCCGCTGGCGGAAGTCTACGCCCTGGTCTTCCTGGCTCCTTTGCTGGTCACCATCCTTTCGACCGTCATCCTCAAGGAAAAGGTCGGTCCCTGGCGATGGCTGGCGGTCGTCGCGGGCTTCGCCGGCGTCATGCTGGTGGTGCGCCCAGGCTTTCGCGAATTGAACCTCGGCCATCTGGCCGCGCTCGCCAACGCATTCCTTGCTGCAACCATCGTCATCCTGATGCGCTCGCTCGCCCAGCAGGAGAAACGCACGACCATGCTGGGCACGCTGATCGGCTACGGCCTGCTGTTCAACGGGGTCGGCGCGGCCACGACGTCGTTTTCGCTTCCCAATCTCGGGCAGCTGGTCTGGCTGGTCCTGGGCGGCGCCTTCACCGCCGGCGGGCAATTGCTGCATCTTCTTGCGGCTAAATACGCGCCTGCCAACCGCATTGCGCCGACGCATTATTCGCAGATCGTCTGGGCGGTGATCCTCGGCGCGATGTTCTTCCAGGAATACCCGGATACGCTTTCCCTGGTCGGCCTTGCAGTCGTCGGCGCCTCGGGCCTGCTCACCATGGTGCGTGAGGAGGTGCGGCTGGGCACGGTGCGCTGGAACCCGTTCACGCGCGCCAGGCTTTGAGTTCACGGCCACCGGCCGGTTGCGCGTTCGGCATGCCCGCTGATATGCGGGCGCGATGAAGACAGGATCTTTGCCGGAGCTTCCGGTAACCGCGGTGCTCCCTGCGCTCGGCGAGGCGCTGGTCGAACGCAACAGCGCCGTGCTGGTCGCGCCGCCCGGCGCCGGCAAGACCACGCTGGTGCCGCTGGCGCTGCTCGACGCGCCATGGCTGGGGGAGGGCAGGATCGTGCTGCTCGAACCGCGCCGGCTGGCCGCCCGCGCCGCCGCCCGCCGCATGGCCGAGCTTCTTGGCGAGGAGCCCGGCGGAACCGTCGGCTATGCCATGCGCATGGAGAACCGCACCTCGGCCAGGACGAAGATCCTGGTCGTCACCGAAGGCGTGCTGTCGCGCATGATCCTCGACGACCCGGAGCTGCCGGGCGTCTCGGCCGTCATCTTCGACGAATTCCACGAGCGTTCGCTCGACGGCGATTTCGGTCTGACGCTGGCGCTCGACGTGCAGGGCGCGTTGCGGCCAGATTTGCGCCTGCTGGTCATGTCGGCAACGCTCGACGGCGCGCGCGTCGCCAGGCTTTTGTCCGGGGCGCCAGTCATCGAAAGCGAAGGCCGCGCCTTTCCGGTGGAGATCCGGTACGACGAGCGCCCGGCCGGGGTGGCGATCGAGGACGCCATGGCAAAGGCCATCCGTACGGCTCTGGCCACCGAGCAGGGCAGCGTGCTTGCCTTCCTGCCCGGGCAGCGCGAGATCGAGCGCACCGCCGAGCGGCTTGAGGGCAATGTCGGTGCCGACACCGACGTCGTTCCGCTCTATGGCCAGTTGGACAACAAGGCGCAGGACGCCGCGATCAGGCCGGCTCCGCCCGGCCGCCGCAAGGTGGTGCTGGCGACGTCGATCGCCGAGACTTCGATCACCATCGACGGCGTGCGCGTCGTCATCGATTCCGGCCTCTCGCGCCTGCCGCGCTACGAACCTGCGAGCGGCCTGACCAGGTTGGAAACGGTGCGCGTTAGCCGGGCCTCCGCCGACCAGCGCGCCGGCCGCGCGGGCCGCACCCAAGCCGGCGCAGCCGTCCGTCTGTGGCGCGCCGAGCAGACAGCATCGCTTCACGCCTTCACGCCGCCGGAAATCCTGGAAGCTGACCTTTCCGGTCTCGTGCTCGACTGCGCCGCCTTTGGCGTTGCCGATCCTTCCAAGCTTTCCTTCCTCGATCCGCCGCCGGTTCCTGCGCTCAGCGAGGCGAGGCTGCTGCTCAAGGCGCTCCATGCCATCGATGACGCGGGCCGGTTGACGGAAGCGGGCGCCGCGATGCGCAGGCTGGCGCTGCCGGTGCGGCTCGCCCATATGGTGGCCGAGGCGGCAAGGACCGGGCGGGCATTCGAGGCGGCCACGCTTGCCGTGCTGCTGACGGAGCGCGGGCTGGGCGGCGACAGCGCCGACCTCGAGCGGCGGCTGATGCGCTTTCGCGGCGAGAAATCACCGCGCGCCAATGCCGCCCGGCAGCTTGCCGAGCGCCTGGCGAAACAGGCTGGTGGGCAAAGGGGCGACCCGTCGACATCGGCCGGCGCGCTGTTGATCAACGCCTGGCCCGATCGTGTGGCAAGGGCCCGCGGCGAACGCGGCCGCTTCGTGCTTGCCAATGGCTCCGGCGCCATGGTCGACGCTGTCGATCCGCTGGCCGGCGAGACCTGGCTCGTCGTGGCCGACCTGCAGGGCAAGGCGCAGAATGCGCGCATCACCGCAGCCGCTTCCATCGACGAATCGGATATCCGCGCCGCGCTTGCCGATCGGATCGAGACGCGGCGCGAAGCAAGCTTCGATCGCGAGCGCCGCGCCGTGCGCGTGCGCGAGACCGCGCGTCTTGGCGCCATCACGCTTTCCGAGCGCATGTTGCCGGCGCCGTCGGGCGCCGACGCCGACCGGGCCATTCTGGACGCCCTGCGCGAGCACGGCCTGTCGCTGCTCGACTGGGGCAAGGAGGCCGAAACCCTGCGCCAACGGCTCGGTTGGCTCCATCGCGGTCTCGGCGCGCCCTGGCCCGATGTCTCGGACCAGGCGCTTCTCGATCGCCTTGACGACTGGCTGCTGCCGTTTCTCGCGGGCGACGCCTCCTTCGCTGCGATCAAGCCTGCCGCACTTTCGGCCGCTCTGATGTCGCTGGTCCCGCACGATTTGCAGCGAAAGGTCGACGCGCTGGCGCCGACCCATTTCGGCGCGCCGTCGGGCAGCCATGTGCCGATCCGCTATGACGGCGAATGGCCGGTGCTTTCGGTCCGCGTGCAGGAATTGTTCGGCCTCGACCGCCATCCGGCCATCGCCAATGGTACGGTGCCGCTGACCCTCGAGCTGTTGTCGCCGGCGCACCGTCCGATCCAGACGACGCGCGACCTGCCCGGCTTCTGGCGCGGCTCGTGGGCTGACGTGCGCACCGACATGCGCGGCCGCTACCCCAGGCATGTCTGGCCGGAGAACCCGCTGCTTGCCGCCGCCACCAGCCGCGCCAAGCCGCGCGGGACATGACGTTGAATTTTGGTCCTGGCGCTCTACCGATCCTGCTTTCCCGGCTATAAACCATGGCGATGATCAACATCCTGCGCGCGCCCGATTTCCAGCAGAGCCAGCGGCTCAGGCTCAACACGCTGATCCGCCTGCGCTGGCTCGCCATTGTCGGCCAGAGCGTAGCGGTTCTGGTTGTCGCCTATGGCCTCAGGTTTCCACTGCCGGTCTCGATGTGCTTCGCGCTCATCGCCTGCTCGGCCTGGATGAACCTGTGGCTCACCTTCCGATATCCGGCGGCGCACCGGCTGACGCCGCTCTCGGCCTTCGCCATCCTGACTTTCGACGGTTTGCAGCTCACCGGCCTGCTCTACATGACCGGTGGCTTGACCAATCCGTTCTCGGTGCTGCTCTCGGTGCCCGTCGTCATCTCGGCCGCGTCGCTGCCATTGCGCCTCACCGGGGTGCTGGGCGCGCTGGTCATGGTGGCGGCCACACTGTTGGTGTTCTTCCACCAGCCGCTGCCCTGGTATGACGGCTCGCCCCTGCCGATGCCGTTCATCTATGTCGCCGGCATGTGGATGGCTGTGTTCGCCTCGATCGCTTTCACCGCGATCTACGCCTTCCGCGTGGCAGCGGAAGCGCGCTTGCTTGCCAACGCTCTCGCCGCGACCGAGCTGGTGCTGCAACGCGAGCAGCATCTCTCGGCGCTGGATGGGCTCGCCGCGGCAGCCGCGCATGAGTTGGGCACGCCCTTGGCCACCATCACTGTCGTCGCCAAGGAGATGGAAAAGGCCCTCGGCGACGATCCGAAATTCGGCGAGGACGTGAAATTGCTTCGCTCACAGAGCGAACGTTGCCGCGAGATCCTGAAGCGGCTGACCAGCCTGTCCTCCGAAGGCGAGGCGCACATGTCGCGCCTGCCGCTGACTTCGCTGGTCGAGGAGGTCACGGCGCCGCATCGCGACTTCGGCATCTCCATCCGGCTGCGCCCCGGCGAGCGTGTCGGTCCGGAACCCGTCGGCCAGCGCAGCCCCGGCGTCATCTACGGTCTCGGCAACCTTGTCGAGAACGCCGTCGACTTTGCCCGCAAGACGGTGACCGTCAGCTGGAGCTGGGACGAGATCGACGTCACCTTCTCCATCACCGACGACGGGCCGGGCTTCCCGCCCGAGATCATCGACCGCATCGGCGAACCCTATATGTCGACGCGCCAGGGCAACGAAGCGGGCGGCGGCCTCGGCCTTGGGCTCTTCATCGCCAAGACCTTGCTGGAACGCTCCGGCGCCACGCTCGATTTTCGCAATTCGAGCGGTCTTGGCGAAGGCGCGGTCGTGCAGATCACCTGGCCGCGCGGCGTCTTCCTCAATCCCGAACAGACTTCCGGCACCATGTTCGACAATGCCTGAGCCTTGCGTTGGTCGCATGGCAGGTGTGTTGCCGGCTCTAAAAATTGGACAATGCCGGTGCACAATTGTATCTGCGTAAAAGTAAGGCATGTCGCCCAAAACCGTGCAGCGGCCGCGAGAGACCGACATGCCCGCAAACAGGACCTGAAGCGCGTTCGCCAATGGCGCGACGCGCTTCATGTCGATAGGGTGTTGATAAGATGAGCGGAGACGAAACCACTGGTCCGATGGTCGAAGGCGAGGACACCTCGCTGCTGATCGTCGACGACGACAAGCCGTTCCTGACCCGGCTGGCCCGGGCCATGGAAACCAGGGGCTTCGTGGTCGAGACGGCCGAGAGCGTCGAAGAGGCTGTCGGCAAGGCGCGCGCCCGTCCCCCGGCCTATGCCGTGGTCGACATGCGGCTGGGCGACGGCAACGGCCTCGATGTGGTCGCCGCGATCCGCGAGAAGCGCGACGACGCGCGCACCATCATCCTGACCGGCTATGGTAACATCGCCACCGCGGTGACGGCGGTGAAGCTCGGCGCCGTCGACTATCTGTCGAAGCCGGCCGACGCCGACGACGTGTTCGCGGCGCTGACCCGCACGTCGGGCGAGCGCGCCGCGCCGCCGGAAAACCCGATGTCGGCCGACCGCGTCCGCTGGGAGCATATCCAGCGCGTCTACGAAATGTGCGACCGCAACGTCTCCGAGACCGCGCGCCGGCTGAACATGCATCGCCGCACCTTGCAGCGGATCCTGGCCAAGCGCGCGCCGCGCTGACTCATATTCGACCGCGCGACTTGCCCTGCGCCTGAGGGTTGCGCATCATCGCAACGCAGGCATGCGCCTGCCGACACGTTCGACGAGGGGGCAGCATGCTGGACCAGAAGCCGCGATCGATACTCCGCGAATTCCTCGACGGCGAGGCGGCGGGCGGCATCATCCTGATGGCGGCCGCGGCCCTGGCGCTCATCGTCGCCAACTCGCCTCTCGCCGGGTCCTATTTCTCGGTCCTCCACGCCTATCTCGGTCCGCTCAGCGTCTCGCACTGGATCAATGATGGGCTGATGGCGGTGTTCTTCCTGCTGGTCGGCCTGGAGATCAAGCGCGAGATGC
>NZ_JANINM010000511.1 GCF_024509055.1 Mesorhizobium sp.
CGTCGGTCAGGTTGGCGATGGCGCTGGTCTCGGTGATCTCCAGGCAGATCGTTTGCGGCGAAATGCCATGAGCGGCGAACTGCTCGCGCATGAAGCCGAGGAAAGTCTCGTCGCCGAAGCTCGCGCCGGAAAGGTTGATGGCGCAGGTGGATATCTGCGTGGCGAGCGGATCGGCCAGCCGGGCCGTCAGGGCGCGGAACGTGTTGCGCACCACCCAGCGGTCGATCGCCGGCATCAGCCCGTAGCGCTCGGCCGCCGGAATGAAGCTTTGCGGGGTGACGAAGTTGCCGTTCTCGTCGGCCAGCCTGAGCAGGATCTCGATATGCGCGCCCGCCTCGGCGACATCTTCCCGCAGCGGCGAGATCTCCTGTGCATGCAGCCTGAAGCGGTTTTGCTCGATCGCCGCATGCAGGCGCTGCACCCAGGCCATCTCGCCGAAGCGCTCGCGCAGCGCCGTATCGCCGTAGCTCTGGACCTGAACGCGGTTGCGGCCCTTTTCCTTCGCCATGTAGCAGGCGACATCGGCGGCGCGCAGCACCTCCTCGAGCGACATGCCGGAATTGGTGATCTCCACCATGCCGATGCTGACGCTGATGTTGAACGGCCTACCTTCCCAGGAGAAATGAAGATCCTGGACGGTGGCGCGCAGCCGCTCGGCGGTGGCGCCGGAGGAGTCGGTGTCGCAATCGAAAAGGAGCACGCCGAACTCGTCGCCGCCCAGCCTTGCCAGGATGTCGCCGGCAGGGAGTTCGTTGGCGAGCAGCACCGAGATCTGGCGCAGCAGCTGATCGCCCGCCGCGTGCCCGCAAGTGTCGTTGACGAGCTTGAACTGATCGAGGTCGAGATACATCAGCGCATGCCGCCTCGGCTTCTCCGGCGGCTCGGAAAGGACGCTCGCCAGCCGGTTCTCGAAGTCGCGCCGGTTGGTGAGCCCGGTCAGCGCATCGTGCGAGGCCTGCCATGACAGGCGATCGATGTAATCCTGCTCGCGCGTCATGTCGTGCATGGCAAGTACACAACCGACGATCCTGCCGGAAACGTTGAGCGGCGCGCCATTGAGCGCGACAGGGACGACGGAGCCATCGGGGCGCTGCAGAAGTTGCGGCCGCACGTTGGTGCGCCGCGGCTCCCCGGCCAGGAGCTGCCGGACCAGATCGCCTTCCTCCACGCCGCTGTCCTTGTCGATCAGCCGGAACAGGGTGTCGACGGGCTTGCCTTTGGCCGTTCCCAGGGACCGGGCAAGCAGGCGTTCGGCTACGGCGTTCATGTAGTCCAGCCGCCCGGCGGCATCGGTGCTGATGACAGCCTGTCCGATGGAGGCCAGCGTGATCTGGGCACGCTCGCGTTCGGTGTTCAAGGCATGCTCGAATGCCTGCCGCTGCGCCAGGAGCTTCCGGGTGCGCCACACCGCCAGGAGGATGAGCAGCGCTGCGGTGACGAGATTGGCCAGGGTGAGCGCCGCCTTGATGAAGCGCGAGCCCTCGCCGAGGCTGTCGGAGAAGGCCTTGGACAGCGGCCCGGCTTCGCGGTCGAGTTGATGGATCTGGGCTTTCCAGGCGATGATGTCGGCCTCGGACGCCGGTCCCGCGGCGAGCCTTCGATGCATGGTGTCGCCGAGTTTTTCGATGGCCAGGATCACCTCGTCGGCCGCAGTCCAGTGCCGGATGGCAGTAGCGAGATAGCTCATCCCGCGGAAATTCCGGAACAGCCAGATCAGGCCGGCAACATCGTCGGCGTGATTGCCGCCGCCGAGGAAGCCCTGGCGCGCCGCGTTGGCGTCGGGCTGAGGCTGCTCGAGCGCAAGTCGCGCCGCGCGATCGGCGAGCGGCACGGCGATAGCCTGGCGGTATTCGCTGAAATACTCTTCCTTGCCGGTATCGGCATAAAGGCTGAGGAAATAGATGGCGTGTTTCTGCCCCTTCGACCACTGGCTCTCGCCACCGACATAGGCGCGGACGGCCGATAGCGTGTGGAGGCTCAGCGTCGCGACCAGTGCCTGGATAAGGACGACAACAACGAAAGGCCAGACCAGCCCGATGAGGCGTGGGCTAGTGTCCGTCGGCGAGAGCTTCATCGCGTTCTCATGGAGCCTGCCGTGGCCCCCACCTGCATCCGTCCGACTGGTTCATCCGTCGGTTGGGACGATGTGCATTTCCTCATGTCTGCCGGCGCGTGGCGACAACAGCCCAGATAACGCGTCTGGCTTAACAGCCTATAAATTCTTGCAGTATTTGTCCTCGAATTCTTCGGAGATAATAGTTTGCGGCTTACGCGACGTCATGATGACGTTGCCGCCGCAGTATTTCAGGCATGGCAAAGTGTTTTCGGGCGCCGCTGCCAGCCGAGTTCTTGACACAGACTAAGGCGTCGCAAGTTGGCGGGCCGCGTGGCTCGGAATGGCGAAGTCGAGCAGGACGCGTCCATGCGTCACGATCGATCAGCGTTTGGCCCTGGATTTGTTCAGAGCCACAGCGGCCTGCACGAGGGCCTTCAGCGCCGCCTCGTTGATCTGCTCGCCCTCGCGAAAGTCGATGGCGCGCCTGGTGTTGCCTTCCAAGCTGGAATTGAACAGGCTCGAGGGATCGGGCAGCGCTGCGCCCTTGGCGAAGGTCAGCTTGACGACGGCCTTGTAGGTCTCGCCGGTGCAGATCATTCCGGCGTCCTCCCAGACCGGGACCCCTCGCCACTTCCATTCCTCGGTGACATGAGGGGCCGCCTCCCTGATCAAGGCACGAAGCCGGCCAAGCATCTCGCCGCGCCAATCGCCGAGCTCCGCGATCCGTCCGTCTATCAGCTCGGAGGGCGACCTGGATTCCTGCGGGACGCTTTTGTTCATCGGTGTTTTTCCTTCAAAAGCCGGGTAAAAAAGATAATGCGAACCTCTGGCATCTACATGCGCTCGCCAGGCAACCGGCTCGCCTGTTCCACCCATGAGGCGAACAGCGCTTCGTCGATCTGGTCGTCCTCACGTATGTTGAGATAGCGCGTGTCCTTGCTCTTGGATGCACCTGGGGGCACGGGCTTGAGCGACATTCCGCGGAAGAAGGCCACCTTGATGTATTTCGCAAAGCAATGGATGCCAAGGAACCAGCCCTCTTCGCCGACGCCATAGAGCGGCGAGTTCCACTTCACGGCCTTGCGAACGTCGGGAATTGTCCGCTCGATGATTTCGTCGAGCCGGCGTCCCACCTCACTCTTCCAGCCAGGCATGGCCGCGATGTAAGCCTGCACGGGTTCATCGCCGTAACCCTTGGCGATCTGTGGATTCCCGCCTGAAAGCAGCATTGGTTCCGCCTTCGATGGGCCGGCGGTAGCTTGCTTCGGTCTCGTCTTCGCCATCAGGCCGATCCGATACTTTCACGCGCCGCTTCGCCGCGCCGCCTGGCGGCATAGGGCAGCACGAACATATAGAGGCCGCTGAACAAAAGCAGGAAGAGCGGGGGAAGCGGCGAATAGACCACCCAGGCGGGCGGCTGTCCCAACGCCATGGCCACGAAATTGGCGATGACGGTGAGGGTAAAGATGATCGACAGCCAGCGATGCAACTGCCTTATCCACTTGCTCCAGTCCAACGATACCTCCTGTGATCAACGAATGAAACGTCTACGCTACCAGCGCGCCAGCTGCGTGAGCTGGATGAGATTGCCGCAAGTGTCGTTGACCTGCGCGATGGTCGAGCCGGTCACCTCTGTCGGCACCATTGCGAAGCTGCCGCCATTTGCCTTGATGCGCTCATGGTCGCCCTTGATGTCGTCGGTGAAAAGCATCAGCGCCGGCTGGCCCTGCTTGAATATGGCCTGCTGATAGGTTCTCGCCGCCGGATTGTCGTTGAGCGCCAGCTGCAGTTCAGTGCCGTCCGGGTCGTCGGGCGAAATGACGGTGAGCCAGCGAAACGGACCGTTGGTGAAATCGGCTTTCTTGGTGAAACCCAGCACGCCGGTGTAGAAGCCGAGAGCCTTTTCCTGATCGTCGACATAGACGCTGGTCAGCTTGATCTTCATTTTCGTTTCTCCATTGCTCACGCATGCGGGTCAACGCCGCAAGACGGTTTCTATTCTCTGAACCTTGCGGCGGACCTCAATCGGCCCGCGACAGGACCTGCTCCAAGGCCGCGAAGTACCTCTTCCAGCCTACCGTGGCGCCACGGTAGTAGGGCTCCTGGTCGGTCCGGAAACCGACCTGCTCCATGCGCAGATGAGTGCCCGTGCCCCTCGGAGTGAGCGTCCAGGTGATGACGCTCTCGAGATCCTTGGTGTCCCACGAATAGGACAGCGTCTTGTTGGGCTCCACGGTCTGGACCTGGCACTCGACACCGCCCCAGTCGGCACTCAACCTGAAGCGATGGTCCACGACCGGCTGGAAGTCGTTCTTCATCAGCCATTCCGCGATGAGATGCGGCTGGGTGAGCGCACGCCAGATCTTTTCCGGCGGATAGGGCATCTCGCGCTCGACGACGACGGAGCGCGTTCCGGCCGGCATGTCGTTCATTGATCCATCCTCTTCAGCAGGTCCTCGAGGTCATCGAACCGGCTTTCCCAGAAGCCGGCCATGTGGCGCGTCCAGTCCATCAGCGGCGCAAGCGCTGCGAGCTGGGCGCTGTAGTGGGTCTGGCGCCCCTCGTGGCGGTCGCGCACCAGTCCGGCTTCCTTAAGGACGCCGAGATGTTTCGAAACCGCCGGCTGCGAGACACCGGCCTGTGCCGTGAGCGCGCCGACAGTCTGCTCGCCTTGACGGCATAGACGCTCAAAGATGGCGCGCCTTGTCGGATCGGCAAGCGTCCTGAAGAGTGTATCGTGCGTTGCGGACATCCTGATCGATAACCTGTGGGCTATTGATTGACGTATAACCGCTGGGATATATGTAGTCAAGCAGGAGCAGGGCAGAAAGGAATACGGCCAAGCAGGGACGCGGACGACATAGGTCTGCCTGCCTTATTCCGACACCGGTTCGCTCGCGGGGATCGCCAAATCGCGCAGCAGCGTCGACAGTTCGGGCTCGTCGATGAGCAGCGCCGCATCGGCCGGCGGCAGCCAGGCTCGCTGGCGCGCGGAAGCTTCCTGCCAGTCGACCATCTCCTCGGTCACCTCCAGCAGATAGACGACCACGTCAACACGGACGAAGCGGTTGGTCATCCGTTTCCAATAGGAATATGTGCCGGCGGGCTGCTTGAGCGCCTTGCCCGAAACGCCTGCCTCTTCCTGGGCCTCGATCGTGGCGGCCTTGCGCCCGCTCTTGCCCTTCATCGGCCACCCTTTGGGGACGATGAAGCGGCGAGTGGTTCGCGAGGTGACCAGCATAACCTCGACGCGTCCATCTTCGCCCATGCGAAAGGGTATGGCGGCCACCTGGCGGATCCGCTCCCCTTTCCTTGCCTTGCGCACTGCTTTCTTCTTGGCCGCTACCATCCCAAAACCCGGTCGGACAAATGCTCCGCCCACGCGCAAATCGCGCGCGACAAGGTACTGCCCTTGCAAAACCCCAAAACCGTCGCCCTTGCAATCCGGCATTTGCCGGCAAGTAAGTCGGCTAAATAACCCGAAAGAGGCGGATTGTCAGCGGCAGACCTGCGAAATTGTGCTGCCAATCACTTGGGACTGGCAACTCTGCTTGACGACGGGCACCTGGGGGAGGGGCGCAGGCGCAATCTGCCTATCCTGCTCCCGGTAGATCTGCTGCTGTTGCTGGTATTGCTGCCGCTGCAGCTGGCTGCGAAGCGTCTGCAACTCATTCTGCTGGATCAATGCATTGCTGTTGGTAGGGATGGTGACTTGAGCCAACGCTCCAGACGCCACGCCCGAAAGGGCGGCGGCCAGCGCCGCCGCAATCAAAAACGCCGGAAGGCGAGGGTGCAACATCGCTTCCATCCCATGAAAACAAACTTCACCGCAATATATAGGGTGCTTTTCCGGATGTGCCACGGCGCAGTGCAACGCATGCGTGGCAGGGGATTGTCGTACCAGATAAAATCGGAACGCAACCAGCATTGCGCTTGACGGGAATGGCGGTTTCGCCGCTCTATCGCGCGGGCTGGTCCAAGTGACTGGACGGGTTAGGGCGATAGAGGAAACCGATGAGAAGCAGGTCCAAATTGTTGGTCGCAATGCTGGCTGTTGCCGGGATCGCGGGCCTGCCGGCGCTTGCAGCGCAGAACAAAGGCGACAAGGTTGCGCCGGCCGCCGCCCAGCCCGCAGACGCGGCTGCCAAGCCGCAACTGCCCGGCGGCGCTTCGGCCCTTTCGGAGACGCATGGCGACTGGACCGTCAATTGCCAGGTCACCGGCACGACGAAGATGTGCAGCCTGTCGCACCAGCAGTTCAACAAGCAGAGCGGCCAGCGCCTGCTCGCGCTCGAATTGTCGACAAAAACCGGTCAGGATGCCACCGGCACGTTGGCGCTGCCGTTCGGGCTGGCGCTCGCCAAAGGCGTCACGTTCGAGATCGATGACCAGAAACTGGACGGAAGCCTGCAGTTCAACACCTGCCAGGCGGTTGGCTGCCTCGTACCGGTCGTATTCAATGCCGACACCACGCCGCTTTTGCAAAACGGCACCACGCTCAAGATCAACGCGGTCGCTGCCGACACGCAGCAGCCGATCGCCTTCACCATCTCGCTCAATGGCTTCGCGGGCGCGCTCGCCAGAACGGCCGACCTGTCGGCGGATTAAATGTATCGATAAACCAGGATGGGCGGCGAGGATATCCGGAAGGCCGCCTCCTTCATTCCGCCTCGCGCAAACGGTAGCCAACGCCGGTCTCGGTGATGATGTAGCGAGGCTGGTCCGGCGTCTTCTCGATCTTCTGCCTTAATTGGCGGACGTAGACCCTGAGATACTGCACGTCTGTCGAATCGTTCCATATCTGCTTCATCAGGAACTGGTGCGTCAGCACCTTGCCGGCATACTGAACCAGCATGCGCAGGATGTCGTATTCCTTCGGCGACAGCTTCACCTCCTTGCCTTCGACCTTGACGATGCGCTTGACCAGATCGACGGAGAGGTCGCCGGTGTGGAACACCGGCTTTTCGCCCTGCTGCTGGAACTTGTGACGCAAAGCAACGCGGATGCGGGCGACGAGTTCGTTCATACCGAAAGGCTTGGTGACATAGTCGTCGGCGCCGAGTTCAAGCGCCGAGACGATGCCGGTCTCGTCGGTGCGGCTGGAGAGAATAACAACAGGAATGTTGAGACCCTCACTTCGCCATCTGCCGAGCAGTTCGAGGCCGGTTATGCCCGGCAACCCGAGATCGAGCAGGATGAGGTCGGGTTTCTCGGTCTTCAGGAACTCGATCGCCACGCCGGCGTTCTGCGCCTCGTTGACCGTATAGCCCTGGCTGCTAAGACCAACGCGAAGCAGCTTGCGGATCGGCGGCTCATCGTCGACCACCAGAATGCTGACGTTCTGGTTGGTCATGCGGCGTCATCCGTCTTGGCAGCCGTCAATTCCGGCATTTCTTCCGGCACAGGCATCTTGATGGTGAAGACCGCGCCCGGACGGTCGGTGCGGTTCGCGGCCGAGATCGTGCCGCCCATCGCCTCGATGAAGCCGCGGCTGATGGAGAGGCCGAGCCCGGTGCCGGCACGGACCTGGTCGCGTTTGCGCACCCGGTAGAAGGTGTCGAAAATCCGCTCCAGATCCTCGGGCGGGATGCCCAGGCCCTCGTCCATGACCTGCAAGGCGACGGAACCATTGTCGGCCCAGGCTCGCAGCCGAATGGCAGATCCGGGCGGCGCATATTTCGCGGCATTGTCGAGAAGGTTGAACAGAACCTGCTCGAAAAGCACAGGGTCCAGCCGCAGCATCGGCAGATTCGGCGGAATGTCTGTCTCTATCCTGTGCTCGCCGGTGATCTTGCGGGCTCGATTCAGCGCCGAACCGACGACGTCGCCGACATAGTGGAATGCATAGTTCGGCTCCATTGCGCCCGACTCGATCTTGGTCATATCGAGCAGGTTGGCGATGAAGCGGTTCAGCCGCTCCGATTCGTCGATCACGGTCGACAGCAGCTCGGACCGATCCTTTTCGGGAAGCGCGGCCGAGTATTCCCTCAGCGTGCCGGCGGCGCCCATGATGGCTGCAAGGGGCGTTTTGAGGTCGTGCGAGATCGAGGTGAGGAGCGCCGTGCGCAGCCTGTCCGCCTCCGCGGCCAATTTGGCGCGATCGACATCGGCGACGAGCTGGATGCGCTCGATGGCGACCGCGGCCTGGTCCGCTAGCGCGTCGAGCAGGCGCTGCTGCTCAGGCGTCAGCAATGGCCCCTGGCGGTCGTCATCGAGACCGATGACGCCGACCGCCGTGCGCCCTGTCCGCAGCGGTAAATAAAGGCGCTTGGCGCCCGGCAGCGTGTCGGCGCCGCGGCCGGCGGGGCGATTGTGCTCCCAGGCCCAGCGAGCCGCAGCGATATCCGCCTCAGCCAGTGTGTCGTCTGGCGGATAGCCGGCCTTCACGGTGATCGTGCCGCTTTCGGGCAATAGCAGCACTACGCGCACCTTCAGCATCGAGGCAATCTGGAAGGCGGTCGCCCACAGAACGTCGTCGAGCGTGCCAGCGCCCGCCAGCTTCTTGGAGAATGAATAGATATCCTCCGTTGCCCTTGCGCGAGAGCGGGCTGCGGCGGCCTGACGCTGCACTCGAGCCGTCAGGTTGCTGGCGATCACGGCGACGACCAGAAAGACGCAGAAGGCCACGATGCTTTCGGGGTCGCGGATGGTCAGCGTGTAACGGGGTTCGAGGAAGAAAAAGTTGAAGGCAAGCGCGCTGAGAAAGCAGGCATAGAGCGCCGGCCACAGTCCGAACGTCACCGCCGACGTCAGCACGGCCAGAAGCAGGACGCTGGCGAGGTTGCGGACGTCGAGGAACTGGTCAAGTACCGCGCTGACGGCCAGCGCGCCTGCGACAAAACCCGTGGTGATCAGATAGGGCCAGACCTGGAACTGGCGCTGTTCGGGGGCGGCCTTCACCCGCGGCGCGGCGGCGCCCGCGTCGCGTTCGGCTCCCGAAATCACGTGGACGCTGATATCGCCGGCGTTACGGATCAGATCGTAGGTTAGCGAGCCCTCGATCAGTTCCCGCCAGCGCGACCGGGTCGGCCTGCCGATGACGATATGGGTGAAATTGTTCGCCGTCGCGTGCTGCACGATGTCCTGGGCGACGTTCTGGCCAGGAATGGTCGTCACTTCCGCGCCGAGCTGCTCGGCAAGACGAAGGTTGGTCGCCAGCCGGTCCTTGTCCTCCTCGGACATGCCGGCCAGGCGAGGGGTGTCGACATGCAGCGCCGTCCACGGAGCGCGAAGCCGGTCGGCCAGCCGCCGCGCATAGCGTATGCGTGCCGCGCCCCCTGGTCGGGAATCGACGCACACCAGAACCCGCTCGCCCGCCGCCCACGGGCCTTGGATGGCGTGGGATTGCATGTGGTTGAGCAATTGCTCATCGACGCGTTGCGCGGTGCGCCGCAGCGCCAGTTCCCGCAGCGCCGTCAGGTTGCCCGGCGAGAAATAGTTCTCGATCGCGCGCTGGGCGGTGTTCGGAAAATAGACCTTGCCTGCCTGCAGGCGCTTGATCAGGTCATCGGGAGTGAGGTCGATGACCTCGATATCGTCGGCCTGGTCGATGATGGAATCCGGCACCGTTTCCCGGACCCTGACGCGGGTGATCTGCGCAACAACGTCGTTCAGGCTCTCGACATGCTGGATGTTGAGCGTTGTGTAGACGTCGATGCCTTGCGTCAGGATCTCCTGGACATCGAGATAGCGCTTGGGATGGCGGCTGCCGGGCGCGTTGGTGTGAGCAAGTTCATCGACCAAAACCAGCGCCGGGCGCCGCTTCAGAATGGCATCGAGGTCCATTTCCTCGAGGACGCGGCCCTTGTAGTCGACAGGGCGTCGAGCGATGACCTCGTAACCCTCGACCAGGGCCTGGGTTTCCTTGCGGCCATGCGTCTCGACGACGCCGATCACCACGTCCTCGCCGTCGGCCAACTGGGCGCGGCCCGCCATAAGCATCTCATAGGTCTTGCCGACGCCGGGCGCCGCGCCAAGGAATATCCGCAGGCGGCCACGCCCCTCGCGCTCGGCATGTTCGAGAAGCGCGTCAGGGGACGGTCTGTTTTCGGTGTTCCTGTCTTCCGGCATCAGGTCCAATCATGAATTGTACCGGGGATCGTGTCGATCCCCGGTGCAGGCACCCGACTATTTAAGGTCGTCCAGGGCGAGATTCAGGGCCAGAACATTGACCACCGGCTCGCCGAGGACGCCGAGCTCGCGATCCTCGACATGGCTGTCGACGAGCGCCTTCACCTTGGCTTCATCGATGCCGCGTGCCTTGGCCACCCTCGGCACTTGGAAGTATGCCGCGTCGGGGCTGATGTCCGGGTCGAGGCCGCTTCCGGAAGTCGTCACAAGGTTGGCCGGCACAGGGGCGTTCGGGTTTTCCGCCTTGAGCTTCGTGGCATCGCCCTTGATCCGATCGAGCAGCTTTGGATTGGTCGGTCCGAGATTGGAGCCGCCGGAGTTGGCGGCGTCGTAGCCGTTGTTGCCGGCGGCCGAAGGCCTGCCGTGGAAAT
>NZ_JANINM010000512.1 GCF_024509055.1 Mesorhizobium sp.
GCCAGGAGGAGGTCGCGCTCGCCGCCTTCCTCGACGGGCTCGCGGCAAGCGCCGGCGTCACGATCAGGGCCGAGCGCCTTGTGCGCTTCGAGCCGGTCACCTTCGACGCCGGCATCGTCGCGCTGATCGAAGAGGGCGCGCGGGCCAACAGGCTCTCCTGCCGGCGCATGACCTCCGGCGCCGGTCACGACGCGCAGATGATTGCGCGCATCGCGCCTTCTGCCATGATCTTCGTGCCGAGCCGGGGTGGCATCAGCCACAACCCGACAGAGTTCACCGCCGCCGGCGAGCTTGTCGCCGGTGCCAACATCCTGCTCGGCGTCGCCGCCCGGCTGGCGGCGGAGTGAGGGAGGGGAGCGATGACCGACCTGGAGGCACTTCAGCGCGAGATGACGGCGTGGCGGCATGACCTCCACGCCCATCCCGAATTCGGCTTCGAGGAGAAACGCACCTCGGCCTTCGTCGCGGAAAAACTCCGCGCCTTCGGACTGGAGGTTGCCGAGGGCATTGGAGGCACCGGCGTCGTCGGCACGCTGAAGCGCGGCAGCGGCAACCGGGCGATTGCGCTCCGCGCCGACATGGATGCGCTGCGCATCGCCGAACAGGGCACGGCCGCCTACCGCTCGCGAACCCCCGGCACCATGCATGCCTGCGGCCATGACGGCCACACCGCGATGCTGCTTGGAGCCGCCAGGCTGTTGGCCGAAGAAGGCGGCTTCGACGGCACGGTGCGCTTCATCTTCCAGCCGGCCGAGGAATGGGGCAGGGGCGCGCTCGCCATGCTGAAGGACGGCCTGCTCGAACGCTTCCCCTTCGAGGAGATATTCGGCCTGCACAACATGCCCGGCCTGCCCATCGGCCATTTCGAAACCCGAGCCGGGCCGGTCATGTCGGCGGAGGACAATTTCGAGATCGTGCTGAAGGGTCTCGGCGGCCACGCCGCGCGTCCGCATTCCGGCCGCGAGACGCTGGTCGCCGCCTGCGCGCTGGTCGTCAACCTGCAGACCATCGTTTCGCGCAGGCTGAGCCCCGCCGATATCGGCGTGGTCTCGGTGACGGAACTCATCACCGACGGCACCCGCAACGCGCTGCCGGGGCTTGCCCGCATCCTCGGCGACTGCCGCAGTTTTCGCCCTGAGGTGAGCGCCACGATCGAAGCGGAGATGCGCCGCATCGCCGAGGGCATGGCGCAGGCCTATGACGTTGCGGCCGAAGTGACTTACACGCGCGAGTTCGTGCCCTTGATCAACGACGCCGCGCTTGTCGAGGAGGCGCTTGCGGCGGCCAGGACTGTGCTGGCCCACGGTGCTGTTCACGTCGCTGCCGACGACGCTGTTCGCGTCGCGGCCGAGCCGATGACGGCCTCGGAGGATTTCGCCCGCTTCCTCGACCATGTGCCCGGATGCTTCGTCTTCATGGGCAATGGCGCCTCCGCGCCGCTGCACAACCCGGCTTATGATTTCAACGATGAAGGCCTGCTCCAGGGCGCCCGATTCCACGCGGCGGTGGTGAGACGGCGGCTGGCTGTGGGGTGAGGGATAACTCCTTCCGGCGGCGCGAGGCACCCCCCTCTGCCCTGCCGGACATCTCCCCCTCAAGGGGGGAGATTGGCTGTTTCGTTCGCCGCGCCTCTCTTGCAACGTTGGTGATTGGCGAAGCCCGCCAAGAGATTGATCTCCCCCCTTGAGGGGGAGATGCCCGGCAGGGCAGAGGGGGGTGCCTCGCGCCAGCCTTTCCGCCAAAATCACCCCGCCGGCAGCACCATCCCCCGGCATTCGCCGAAGCCGATGCGAACAAAGCCCGGGCGTTCGCAATGGCCGCGCAGGATCAGCGTGTCGCCGTCCTCCAGGAAGCGGCGGCTGCCGCCCTCCTTGAGCGGGAAGGGGCGCTTGCCGCCTTCGCTGGTCTCCACCATTGAGCCCTTCTCGCCGTCCTTGTCGCCGGACTGCGTGCCGGTGCCCATGAGGTCGCCAGGGCGCAGGTTGCAGCCATTGCTGGTGTGATGCGCGACCAGCTGCGCCGGCCCCCAGAACGCGTCGCGATAGTTCGACCGGCTGATGCGCGTCGCGCCGCCTTCGGCGGGTTCGAGCCAGGCTTCCAGCTCGATGTCCAGCGCCAGCTCGGCATCGGCGCGCGCCGGCTTCAGATAGGCGAAGCTCTCCGGGTCGCCTTCGCCGCGCTGCAGCGGGGCGCGGAACGGCGCCAGCGCCTCCATCGTCACCACCCAGGGCGAGATCGTGGTGAGGAAATTCTTCGCCAGGAACGGCCCGAGCGGCATCGCCTCCCAAGCCTGGATGTCGCGCGCCGACCAGTCGTTGAGCAGGCAGACGCCGAACAGATGGCTCTCCGCCTCGTCGATCGGGATCGATGTGCCGCGCCGGTTGCCGGGGCCGACGAAGATGCCGAGCTCGACCTCGTGGTCGAGCCATTGCGCCGGGCCGAAGCGGATTTCCGTCTCGCCGGGAATGCGCGTCTGACCGACGGGGCGCCGCAGCGGCGCGCCGCTGACCTCGATCGACGAGGAGCGGCCGTGATAGGCCATCGGCAGCCATTTGAAGTTCGGCAGCGGCGGCGCGCCGGGCGGCGCCAGCACCTTGCCGGCATTGATCATGTGGTGCCAGGAGGTGAAGAAGTCGGTGAAGTCGCCGATCGTCGCCGGTAGGCCGAACTCGGCCTCGGCCTGCGGCACTAGGCAGGCCGCGAGCTTTTCGCGGGCCTCGGCGCCGTCGCGCAGCGCGCGCGAAAGCGCAAGCCGCAGGGCAGACCATGCGGCCGGTCCGGCCGCCATCAGCTCGTTGAGCGTGGCGCCGGCCGCGAGTCTTGCGGCGTCTTCAGCCGCGCCATTGAACACGCCGGCCGCCAGAGCAGCGCGCAGATCGAGGATATCGTCGCCGATCGCCACGCCGCCCCGAAACTCTGCCTCGCCGCGCCGACGAAAGACGCCATGCGGCAGGTTCTGGATGGGGAAATCCGAGCCCGCCGCGTTGGCCGACTGGACCCAGCTGCGCAGCTTCGGATCATGCGTCTCATTGAGCATTGGCTGCCTCCTTGCACGACGTGGCCGAGCGCGCCGTCAGCGCGTCGTCGAAGATCGCCACCGCCCGCGTCCAGGCGGCGGAAGCGGCGCGGATCTTCACCGGAAAGCAGCTGACCATGAAGCCGCTTGAAGGCAGCTGCTCCAGATTGTGCAGCTTCTCGATATGGCAGTAACCGATGTCGCGGCTCGCCTTGTGGCCTTCCCAGATCAGCGAGGCGTCGCCCGTCTCGGCATATTTGCGGGCGGTATGGGGAAACGGCGCGTCCCAGCTCCACGCGTCGGTGCCGGCCACGCGGACGCCGCGCTCCAAGAGGTGCAGCGTCGCGGCGCGCCCCATGCCGCAGCCGGCGCCGAGATAGGCAGCCGTGCCGAAGGCGGCGCCGGCGCGGGTGTTGACGAGCACGATCTCCAGCGGCCGCAATTCATGGCCGATGCGCGTAAGCTCGGCGTCGATGTCATGCGGCTGCACGACATAGCCGTCGGGCAGATGGCGGAAGTCGAGCTTGACGCCCGGCTGGAAGCACCAGTCGAGATCGACCTCGTCGATGGCGATGGCGCGCGCGCCGCCGTCCATGGTCGAGGCGAAATGATAGGGCGCGTCGATATGGGTGCCGTTATGGGTGTTGAGATGGATCTCCTCCACCGCCCAGGCCTCGCCCGCCGGCAGGTCCTCGCGGCGCAGCCCCGGGAAGAACCGCGCCAGGTCCTGGAAACTCTCCTGGTGGTCGATGTAGCGGATCTTCGGGCCGATGCCGGGAGGGTCGGACGGGACGTCGTTTTCGAGCGGCACGGAAATGTCGATCAGGCGGCGGGTCATGGGAAGCCTCAGCGGAAATCTTGCCAGGAGAGCGCGCTGCGCTCGACCGCGGCGAGCAGCGCATTGCCGCAAAGGCCGATCAGGCCGAGCAGCATCACGCCTGCGAACAGGTCGGCGGAATGGAATGATCGCGCGGCGAACAGGATGGCGCGGCCCAGCCCCTGCTGCGAGGTCAGCATCTCGCCGACGATCGCCAGGATCAGCGAGACGGTGAGCGCAAGCCGCATGCCGGCCAACGCGTCCGGCAGGGCATTCGGCAAGCCGATCTTCCAGATGAAGGAAGCGCGCGACAGGCGCAGCGCCTGCCCGACCTCGACCAGGCGCGGCTCGATGCTGGCAAAGCCGTGGATGGTGGCGAGAAGCACTGGCCAGAGCGAGCCGAAGGCGATGACGGCGAGCACCATCTTGGGCGTGAAGCCGAACAGGCCGATGAACACCGGCACCATCGAGGACGCCGGCAGCGGCCGCAGCACTTCCAGCGTCGGCATCAGCCAGGCGCGCAGCGTGGCCGAAACGCCCACCAGCGCGCCGAGCGCGACGCCGATAAGGCAGGCGAGCAGCCAGCCATAGGTCATGCGCTCGATGGTGGCGAGCGTGAGCGGGCCGAGATTGCCGCGCGTCAGCCCGTCGGCCAGCGCCTGCGCCGCCGCGACCGGCGACGGCAGGAAGACATGCGAAACGAGCCCCGAGACGGTGACCGCCTGCCAGAGGCAGAGCAGGGCGGCGACGACGCCCAACGAGCTCAGCGGCAGTGAGCTTAGCCGAAGCGAGCTCAAACGAAGCGAAACGGCCCGGGCGGTCATGCGACGCTCCCGTAATGCGCGAACAGCTTGCGCTGCAGCTGCAGCAGGCCGGCGCTGATGCCCCAGCCGAGGAGGCCGGTCCATGCCAGAAGGGCAAACAGGTTTTCCGGATGCAGCGTCTGCTGCGCCAGGATCATGCCGTAACCCAACCCTTGCGGATTGGCGGCGATCTCCACCGTGACGGCGACGACCAGCGCGATGCCGATGCACAGGCGGAACGCGACGAAGATGCGCGGCAGCGCGGCCGGCACGACAAGCTTGGCGACGCTTGCCAGCGGCGACAGCCGCAGCACTCGCGCCACCTCGAACAGACGCGGCTCGACCTGTGCGACGGCGGTGCGCGTCAGGATCAGCATTGGCCACAGACAGGTGAACGCGACGATGGCGATTTCGAGCCGCCAGCCGAAACCGAAGATCAGCAGCGCGATCGGGACCATGGCGACCGACGGCACCGGGCGGAGCAGCTCGACGCTGAGCGTTGCCGCCTCCGCGACGCCGCGCGACAGCCCGAACCAGAGGCCGAGCGCAAGGCCGAAGCCGCCGCCGAGCGCCGCGCCCAGCATCGCGGCGCCGAGCGTCTGACCGGTCGCCGTCCACAGCGTGCCGTCGGCGGCGAGCCTCAGGAACGCCTGGCCGGCGGCGCTGGGCGCCGCCAGCGCATAGCTCTGCACGCCGTGCATGGCGAACTCGGCCGCGCCGAGGAGCACGAGCGGCACCACCCAGCCGCGCCACGCGCCGGTCATGGCTGCGTCTCCTGGATGAAGGAGAAGGCGGCCCGGCGCAGTTCGAGGAAGCGCGGCTGCTCGCGCGTCGAGAGCTGGTCGCGGGGCCTCGGCAGGTTGACGTCGAAGCTCTTTGCCACGCTGGACTGATCGGGCGCGGGACCGGTGCGCAGCGCCACGATGCGGTCGCCGAGATAGATCGCCTCGTCGAGATCGTGGGTGATGAACAGCACCGAGGTGCCGCTCTCGATCACCAGCCGCAGCATCTCGTCCTGCAGGCCCTGGCGGGTCATGGCGTCGAGCGCGCCGAACGGCTCGTCCATCAGGAGCAGCCTCGGCTCCTGCGCCAGCGCGCGGGCGATCTGCACCCGCTGCTGCATGCCGCCGGAAAGCTGCCCCGGATATTTGTCGGCATGCGCCGAGAGGCCGACTTTGCGCAGCAGCGCCTCGATGCGGCTTGCCCGCTCGTTGCGGCCGATGCCGGCCGCTTCGAGCGCCAGGCTGACATTGCCCGCCACCGTGCGCCACGGCAGCAATGCCCGCGCATAGTCCTGGAAGACGATGGCGACGTCGGCGGCCGGTCCCAAGACCGGCTCGCCATTGCGCATGACCGTGCCTTCGCTGGGCTTCAGCAGGCCGGTCAGCAGGCGAAGCAGCGTGGTCTTACCGCAGCCCGAAGGGCCGATGACGCAGACCACCTCGCGCCGACCGATCTCGAGGTCGAGCCGGTTGAGCACGCGGCGGGCGCCGAAATCGAGCGCCACGCCCTGGAAACTGGCCAGCGGCGGTTCCCGCACGGCCTGCACGACGTTGAGCACCGCCGCCATCGCTGCCTCACGCGATAAGGTGGGCGAGATCGGGCGCCTTCGACAGGTAGCCCTGATCGACCAGCGCGTCGGCCCAGAACTTCAGATGCGCCGTGGTCAGCGTCGATTGCAGGTCGGGGAAGGGGATGGCGGCCAGCACCTCCGGCGGCACCTTGAAATAGACGCCCATCGCTTCCCGCGCCGCCTTCTGGTCCGTTCCGGCGAAGGCGACGGCGTCGGCGAGCGCGGCGCGGAACGAGGCCACCACTTCCGCATTCTCTCCCGCCCATTTGCGGTCGGCGACATAGACATCCGCCGCCATGCCGTTCGGGAAGCTTTCGGCGAAGCCCGGAATGACGACGCCCGTGCCCTTGGCCACCATCATCTTGACGAAGGCATTGATGGTGACGACCGCGTCGACATTGCCCGCCGCCAGCACTTCCGGCAATTGCGGGAAGGGGATTTCGACGAAATCGACCTTGGAGGTGTCGACGCCCTGGCCCCTGAGCCAGGCCACGCACATGATGTGCAGCGCGCCGGTGAGGCCGGGCACGCCAAAACGCTTGCCGGCGAGGTCGGTGGGCTTGGCGATGCCGGTCTTGGCGCCGGCGACGACGCCGACCGCCTCATCCGCGCCGCGATGGCCGGCGCTGGCGGCGATGCCGACAAGGTCGACGCCGCTGTCGACGGCGGTGAGGAACACAGACGGCGTGGTGCCGCCGATCTCCAGCGACTTCGACACGATGGTGGCCGGAACGTTGGAGGTCAGCGTGATCGTCTGCAGGCTGACATCCAGCCCATGCTTTTCGAAGAAGCCCTTTTCCTTGGCGATGTAGGTGGCGCCGAACTCCGGTCCCTCGGTGTAGCCGACGATCAGCTTGGTCGCCGCGCCGGCGCGCCCGACGGGCAGCACCGGCAGGATCGCCGCGCCCGCGGCAAGCGCGCCGAGGCGCATCAGGCCACGCCGCGAGATTGCAAAATGGTTCGAGAATTCAGTCATTTCAGTCCTCCCTTTTATATTTTACTTGGTCTTGCCCGGCAGCGCGCCACGGAACCCCGATGCGATGAAGCGCAGGAGCAGCGTCCTTGCTTCCGGGTCGTCGACGCCGATCTCGCCGCGCGCCAGCCGCGCGGCTCGCTCGCCCGAAAGCAGGAAATGCAGCATCGCGCCGATCGCGAACTGGTAGCACCAGGCCACCTGGCCGCGGCTCGCGCCCGGGCAGGCGGCAAGCAGCGCGTCGATGAAGGCGTGGGCCATCGGATCGAAGAACTTGCGCTCCAGCCGGTCGGCGTCCGGCGCAGGCGCGGCAAGGTCGCGCGCGGCCATCACCGCGAAATACTGGCCCTGCGGGCTGGCATGCATGGCGAGCACCGGCCCGACGAACGCCTCGACGATCTTCTCGATCGCATCGCCGCCCCCGGTCAGAACCGTCTTGAGACTCGCCAGGCGCTGGTCGATCGAGCCTTGCCAGGATTCGAAGATCGCTTCGTAGAGCTCATTTTTGGAGCCGTAATAATAGCCGACCAGGGCCAGCTGCACGCCGGCCTCGGCGGCGATCTGGCGGATCGAGACGGCGTGGAACCCGTGCAGCGCGAACAGCTTTTCCGCGGCGAGCAGGATGTTGAGCCGCCGGTCGGGCTGCGGCGGGCGCTGGGCCTTGCGGCCGACGGCCGTGTTGCGGGCCGGCAGGTCTTCCACGGGCAGCGCTCCGGATGCGGCGGATTTCGCCATGGCGGCAGCTCTCTTGATCGCGTGTATCAATGTTTGAACGTTTGTATAAATTAGATATACGACCGATCAACAAGGGGAGTCAAGAGGCGCCGGCTAATCTCACCCTGAAGGGGCGATCAGCTCCGCTGTCCCCCGGTAACCCTTTCTTGTCTGGTTTCGTGCAGTATTGGCCGGACGGGGTGGACAAAAACAAAGCATGGCCGACGACAAGATACTCAAGGGCGAGTTCTGGGCATTGGCGCTCGACCGGGCTCATCTCGGCCTTTGGGACTGGAATCTGTCGACCGGCGATTGCTACTATTCACCCACCTGGGCGAAGATGCTGGGCTACGCCGAGGGCGAGCTCGCCAATACGTCCGACCTCTGGTTGAAACTCACCCATCCCGACGATCGCGAACGCGCGCAGCAGAGCGGCGACCGCCACATCGCCGGCCTCACCTCTTCGATCGAGACCGAGCTGCGCCTGAAGCACAAGGACGGCCATTGGGTCTGGGTGCTCGACCGCGGCGGCATCGTCGAGCGCGACGCCGAGGGCAGGCCGCTGAGGCTTATGGGGGTGCAGACCGACATCACCCGGCAGAAGGAAGCCGAGGCCGAGCTGGCGCAGGTCAACATCCGCATCCGCCTGGCGCTCGCCGCCAGCGGCACCGGCATCTGGCACTTCGATATCGGCACCCAGAAGAGCTATTGGGACGCCCGCACGCGCGAGATATTCGGCCTAGTCAGCGACACCGACGAGGTGACGGCGGGCCTCTGGCACACCTATCTCCATCCCGACGACAAGGAGGCCACGGAGCGGGCGCACCTGCCGCCGCCGGACTCGCAAGGGGTCACGGCCTCGCAATACCGCATCATCCGCCGCGACGGCGAGATCCGCCATGTCGAATCGCTGGTGCGCTTCATCGCCGGCGTCGGCTCGGCCGGCCAGATACTCGGCACGGTGCGCGACATCACGCAGGAAAAGAAGCATGCGGCAGAACTGGCATTCGCCGCGCATCACGACGCGCTGACCGGCCTGCTCAACCGCGCCGCCTTCGATCAACTGCTCGCCGAACACATCGGCAATGCCGGGCGGTTGCCGCTCGCGGTCTTCTATGTCGACCTCGATTACTTCAAGGCGCTCAACGACTATGCCGGGCACGCCGCCGGCGACCTCGCGCTGAAGAGCGTGGCGGCCGGCATCCTGGCCTGCCTGCCGGCGTCGGCGCATGCGGCGCGCCTCGGCGGCGACGAGTTCGCCGTGCTGGTGCCCAATTGCGACGATGCCTGCGCCGAGACGCTGGCGCGCGCGGTGCTGGTGGCCGTGCGCAATGCCGATTTCGGCTCCGGCGTCGGCTCGCGCCGGCTGGCGGCCAGCGTCGGCATCGCCTTCGTGCACGACAGCACCATGACGGTCGCCGATGCGCTGGCCTGCGCCGACGACGCCTGCTACGCGGCCAAGGCCGGCGGGCGCGACCGCTTCGCCGTGTTCTCGGCCGAGACGGTTTCCGGCGGCGGCGTCCTCAACGCCGCGCGGCTCGCCGCCAAGCTGGTCGACGCCATGGAGGACGGCAGGCTCAAGCTCTACGGCCAGGAGATCCACCGGCTTGGCTGGCCCTGGGAAGACAGCCGCCATGTCGAGGTGCTGGCGCGGCTCGAAGGTCGCAGCGGCCGCATGATCCCGCCCGGACAGTTCATGCCGGTTGCCGAACGTTTCGGCCTTGCCTCCCGGCTCGACCGCTGGATCGTCAGCACGGCGCTGGCGCGCCATGGCGAGGCGATGCGCTCCGGCGCCATCTCGCTCGACTTCAACCTGTCGGCACAGACGTTGTCGGACCCGCAGCTATGGGACTTCGTCGACGCCGCGATCGCCGAAAGCGGCGCGCCGCCTTCCGCCATCGGCTTCGAGATCACCGAGACCGCCGCCGTCACCAATTTCGACGCCGCCGAACAGTTCGTGCGCCTGGCGCGCGAGCGGCATTGCCGCGTCAGCCTCGACGATTTCGGCGCCGGCATGAGCTCTTTCGAATATCTGCGGCGCTTCCCCATCGACGCCATCAAGATCGACGGCTCCTTCGTCGAGCACATCACGACCAGCCATTTCGACCGCGAGATCGTTGCTGCCATCGCCAGGATCGCCCGCAGCGTCGGCGCCGCCGTGGTGGCCGAGAAGGTCGAGGAAAAGAGCGCGCTGGACATCCTGCAGGGCATGGGCGTGGCCTACGGCCAGGGCTATTTCCTGCACCGCCCCGAGCCGCTGGAGGCGATCGTCGCAAGGGCGACCGGCACCGTGGCGCACAAGCGGGTGGGCTAGGTCGAGATTAGGCGGGGCTTGCCCCGACCAGGTTGCGCGCCCGGCTGGCGGGGCTGCATCATTTCGGCAGGATGCAATCTTCGGCTGGAGTCACGGCATGGATCCTAGGGTCTGCGCGCGTCGCTTCGCTCCTTGCTCCGCCCTAGGATGACGACGAGATGGGCGTTCTCGCTTAATCGCTAACGCTTCATCTTACTGTTGATGTTCGCAACCCGGGCAACGTCTGCATAGTGGTGCAAGAAACTCTCCTCTGTGATTGGATTGCTACACCTCTATCTTCGTCATCCTAGGGCGGAGCAAGGAGCGAAGCGACGCGCGCAGACCCTAGG
>NZ_JANINM010000513.1 GCF_024509055.1 Mesorhizobium sp.
TACCGCGTGGCTTTCGCGTCACGCATATCCCCACGCATGGTAAACGGCATCTCAACGCAACCGGTGCTGAAGCCAAATTCCTTCATGATTTCAGCATCCAAAAAGATCATTCCAAAAAACGAACCCCATGAAGCCGAGCACCAGAAACAGGCCGGCACGGTAGGCAATCTCCATCATCCGCTCCGACACGGGTCGCCTGATGATGGCCTCCACGCCGTAGAACAACAGATGGCCGCCGTCGAGAGGGGGAATCGGCAGTAGATTGAGAATTCCTATACCGACTGACAGGAATGCAACAAGCTGCACCAGCCATTCGAAACCGAGTTTGGCAGCCTGGCCCGACATTTTCGCGATCTTGATCGGGCCGCCCAGCTGGCATTTGTCCTCGCGTCCGACCACGAAGCGCTGCAGGAACTGGCCGGTGCGCTCGATGACGTGCCCGGTCTCCTCGACGGCCGCGACCACGGCTCCCGCCGGACTGTAGGAGATCTGCCGTGGCTGCCCGAGCTCGGCATTGTTGACGACGCCGATGACCGCCACCTTGACCTTGTTGCCGAGCGCATCGGTCTGCTCCATGGGCTCAGGCGTGGCGGTGACCGTGATCTCCTTGCCGTCGCGCAGCATGGTGAAGGTGATGGCATCGCCAGCCCGCCCCGAGACCAGGCGCTGGACGTCGGCGAATGTCTCTACCTTGTCGCCGTCGACTTTCACGAATCGGTCACCCGGCTGGATGCCTGCCCTGGCGGCCGGGCTTCCGGTGGTGACTTCCGCCACGGTCGGCTCCATGACAGGGCGGCCATAAAGCGAAAACAAGACCGCGAACACGGCGATCGTCAGCAGGAAGTTGAATAGAGGTCCGGCAACCACGGTCGCTGCGCGCTTCCAGATCGGTTGCGCATGAAAGGCGACCCGCCGCTCGGCTTCGGTCAGTGATTCGAGGTCTTCCGAGCTCGGCTGGCTCGAGGTCGCATTCATGTCGCCGACGAATTTGACGTAGCCGCCAAGCGGAATGGCGCAAAGCTTCCAGCGTGTGCCGTGGCGGTCGTTGAAGCCGAACAGCTCGGGGCCGAAGCCGATGGAAAAAGCCTTCACGCCGATGCCGCACCAGCGGCCGACAAGGTAGTGGCCCATCTCGTGAACGAACACCACCACGGTGAGCACGAACAGAAACGGCACGAGCGTGCCGAGGACAAAGCCTTGCGTGCTGAAGACCGCGTGAAGAAACTCGCTCAACTCATGCCCTCAAATTCGCCCGCAAATCGCGACACTGCGCCGCGACTGTGACATCAATCCGGGCAAATCCGTGGCATGCCGCGTTTTCGCCCCGCCGCGACGCTTCTAGAATGGAAACAGCCCCTGCGCCGGATGATCGGCGGATGCCGCCGAAACCCAGCCGATGACGTACAGGGCGAACGACGCCGCGACAAGCCCATCCACCCGATCCATGACGCCGCCATGACCAGGAATGAGGTTGCTCGAATCCTTGCAACCATGCCGGCGCTTGACCCTGGATTCGAACAGGTCGCCGATCTGCGAGACGATGGACAGCACCAGGGCAACGAGACCAAGCAAGAAGAGGTTGCCGGCCCCGGCGGTGATTGCCAGCAGCAGCCCCGCAACCACACCGCCGACGGCGCCGCCCAGCGCACCGCTCTGCGTCTTGCCGGGTGAAATCGACGGCGCCAGTTTCGGCCCGCCGACGGCGCGACCGACGAAATAGGCTGCAATGTCGGTCGCCCAGACCACCGCGAACAGGAAGAGGATCGCAATCAGGCCGGAATGGTTGCCGTCGCGCAGATAGGCCAGCGATAATCCGGAAAGCGTCGCATAAGCCAGCCCCGATGCATCCCATTGCGCGGCGCCCCGCGAATGGGCGACAACGAGCACGATGACGGTGAGAGCTGCGGCTAAAAGCAGCAGCCACAGGGCTGGCAGGCCAGCGATCAGCGCCACGATGAAGACCACGACCAGCGCTTCCGGAAGAAAGCCGAGCCTGGCGCCGCCTGTGGAGCGCGACATGCGTGTCCATTCGTAGAAGATCGCGGCTGTGATGACGGCGCAGAACAGGCGGAACGGCAGTCCGCCAAGCCAAGTCACCGCGAGCGTGACAGCCGCCAGGACGATGGCCGAGATGACGCGCTGCTGGAGATTGCTCATCTGCGACGGCGCCTAAGAGGCGACATCTCGGGTCGCAAGCCCGCCGAATCGGCGCTCGCGGCCGGAAAAATCACGCAAGGCGTCGGCCAGGTGCTCGCGGCTGAAATCCGGCCAGTAGCAAGGCAGGAAAACGAGTTCGCTATAGGCGGCCTGCCAAAGGAGGAAGTTCGATAGCCTCAATTCGCCGCTGGTGCGGATGACGAGTTCCGGGTCTGGAATACCCTCGGTGTCGAGCGAGCGCGCAAAGCTCTCGGCAGTGATCGCGTCGGTCTCCATCTCGCCACGCGCAACGGCGGCGGCGAGCTTGCGCGCCGTGCGCACGATCTCGTCGCGGCCGCCATAGTTGAAGGCGATGACCAGGGTCAGCGCCTCGTTGCCGGCGGTCAGCGATTCGGCCTCCTGCAGCAGGCCTCGGATATCCGGTTTCAGCCCTTCCTTGTCGCCGATCACCCGCACTCGCACGCCGTTCTGGTGCAGCTCGGCGAGATCGCGGCGGATGAAGAGCTTGAGCAGGCCCATCAGGTCGCTGACCTCGGACTTCGGCCGCGACCAGTTTTCCGAAGAGAAGGCGTAGACCGTCAGATAGGAGATGCCGAGCCCGGGAGCCGCGCGCACGGTCTTGCGCAAGGCCTCGACGCCGGCGCGATGGCCGGCAAGCCTGGGCATGCCACGCGCCTTGGCCCAGCGTCCATTTCCATCCATGATGATCGCGACATGCGCGGGCGTTGCCATGGTCTCGCTTCCGGGCCGGTGAGAACCGGCCCTTAAACCTGCATGATTTCAGCTTCCTTGTCGGAAAGCAGGTGATCGATGGTGCTGATCATCTCGTCGGTCAGCTTCTGAACCTGGTCGGACCGCTTGCGATGATCGTCTTCGCTGATCGTGCCGTCCTTTTCGGACTTCTTGAGGAAATCCATGCCGTCGCGGCGCACGTGACGGACAGCCACACGGGCGTTTTCGGCATAGCCGTGCGAGATCTTGACCAGTTCCTTGCGGCGCTGTTCGTTGAGCTCGGGCAGCGGGATCCTCAGATTGGTACCATCAACGATGGGATTGAAGCCGAGATTGGCTTCACGAATGGCGCGGTCGACGGCGCTCACCATCGACTTGTCCCAGACGGACACCGAGATCATGCGCGGCTCCGGTACCGTGACGTTGGCCACCTGGTTGATCGGCATCGTCGTGCCATAGGCCTGGACCTGGATCGCGTCGAGCAGGTTGCTGGAGGCACGGCCGGTGCGCAGCGAAGCCAGGTCGTGCTTGAAAGCCGCGATCGCCCCGTCCATGCGCCGTTTGAGGTCGTCGAACTCGCCACTCATGATCATCTCCTCGACCCGTTCGCCGGGTTCACTGCTTGTGCTCTCGTCTCGACCGGGTCCGACGTTTTTCGCGACGGATCCGCCCGATCAATGGTCCGCGACGATCGTGCAACGGCCGCCGCCCCTCAGAATTTCGCCGAAACCACCCTTTTCGTGGATCGAATAGACGATTATCGGAATGTTGTTTTCGCGCGCAAGTGCAATCGCGGCGGTATCCATGATTGTCAGCCCGCGTTTGATGACTTCGGCATGACTTATGCGCTCGAAGCGCACCGCATCTGGGTCCTTCTTGGGGTCGGCAGAATAGACGCCGTCGACCTGAGTGCCCTTGAAGAGCGCATCCGCGCCAATCTCGGCGGCTCGAAGCGCGGCGGCCGAATCGGTTGTGAAGAACGGATTGCCGGTGCCGCCGGCGAAGATGACCACCTTGCCTTGGTTCATGTAGGCGGTCGCCTGGCGCTGCGAGAAGCTCTCGCAGAGCTCCGGCATGGCGATGGCCGAAAGCACCACCGCCTCGACGCCGATCTTGTTCAACGACGTGCGCAGGGCCAGCGAGTTGATGACCGTCGCGAGCATCCCCATGTGGTCGCCGGTGACACGGTCGCCACCCTTCGAGGCCACGGCCACGCCGCGGAAGATGTTGCCGCCGCCGATGACGACGCCGACCTCGATGCCCATCGCACGCGCCTCGGCGATATCGGCCGCGATGCGGTCGACGACCGAGACGTCGATGCCAAAATGCTGTTCGCCCATCAACGCTTCGCCGGAAGCTTTCAGCAAGACACGTCGATAGAGGGGCTTCACCGTCATCTGGTTCCTCGAAAATCTCGGCGCGGCAAGGCCAGGGGCGAAAACCACCCCGCTTTGCCCGGCGATGCTGTCATGACGGGTTGACCCGATACACGATGGGCGCGGCGATGTCACGCCGCGCTCCTGTGCAAAATTCCAGGGCTTTTCGATCAGTCGCTGGAGATGCTGACCGCCTCGCCCTCGACCACAACTGGCGGTGAATACCCGGAAGGCTTGTCGCTGGTCACCACACCACCCGTCACCCTGACCTGTATTTCCGGGCCGAAATACGAATGAGGGAATGGCGCCGGAAGGCTGCTGACCGTCTCCAGCCGCTGGCGAAGCTGGGCGGGAATGGAAAAATCGAGCGCGCCGAGATTGTCCTGCAACTGGGCCGGCTTGGTCGCGCCGAGGATCACGGTGGCAATACCGGGCTGCGTCGCCACCCAATTGATCGCGACTTGCGCCATGCTGCGGCCGAGTTCGGCGGCGACCTTTTCGAGCTCCGCCACGATTGCCCAATTACGCTCGCTGAATTTCTGGAAACCCGGATGGGTGGTGTTGCGAAAGCCGTCGAGGCGTCCGACATTTCCCGCCTGCGTCGGCCGGTACTTGCCGCTGAGCAGCCCGCTGGCCAGCGGGCTCCACACCATGATTCCGGCTCCGTGGCGGGTCGCCAAAGGCACGTATTCGTGCTCGATCGTGCGCTCGGCCAGCGAATATTCAAGCTGCAGCGCCGAGATCGGCTCATAGCCGCGCAGTTCCGCGATTGCTTGCGCCCGTCCGACATACCAGGCCGGCACGTCGGACAGGCCGACATGGCGCACCTTGCCCGCCCGCACGAGGTCGTCGAGTGTGCGCAGAACCTCCTCGGCCGGCGTCAGCCTGTCCCAGACATGCATGAGATAGAGGTCGATATAGTCGGTTCCGAGCCGCTTCAGCGAGGCGTCCACAGCGCGCAGGATGTTCTTGCGGCCGTTGCCGCCGGCATTCGGGTTGCCGGGTTCCGCATTGAACGTGAACTTCGTTGCGATCACCGCCTTGTCGCGCAAGCCGCGTTCGGCGATGAACCGGCCTAGCCATGTTTCGCTGGTGCCGCCGGTATAAAGGTCGGCGGTATCGAAGAAATTGCCGCCAGCCTCGACATAGGTGTCAAACATGGCGCGCGCGGTATCTCTGTCCGCTCCCCAGCCCCATTCCGTGCCGAAGGTCATGGTGCCGAGCGCCAGCCGGCTGACGCGCAGGCCGCTATTGCCGAGCGTGTAATAGGTCATCGTCATGGCCGTCTTTCCAATCCTGGTCTTGCTGCCACAGAATCACTGGCCGGGGGTCGCCTTGACCCATGGATTGCCGCGCTCATGCGTCATGCGGAAGGTGATGCCATCGACCTTCCAGCCGGCGCCAGAGTGGGCCAGGTGATGCTCATAGGTGCCCCAGACTTCCCAGAGCGGGTCGCCATTGCCTTCCATCCGGTTCCAGGCATAACCGTTGGAACGGACGGTCGCTGCGTCTCCCTCGATCACCACCTGGTGGTTGGTGCGCAGGTGCAGGCTGGTCTTGTTGCCCTTGAGGTTGGCCGCCCAGGCGCCGATCAGATCGTCGGAAGCGATGGTGGCGGCAGGCTGCCCGGAAAGGCTGCTGAAGTCGGCTGTGACCCGGTCCGCAAAGTGACTGCGGGCAAGCTTCCAGTCCTGTGCATCGACCGCGCGATCGATCGCATCGGCGATGCGGATGACGGCGCGCTCATTGGCGATTGCTCTCCAGTCCGCGGGCTCTGCTCCAGCGACATCCGCCGGGGCCAGCGCCAAACCTGCCGCGAAGGTCACATGTTTCAAGGCATTCATGTCTCTTCTCCTCGTGCCATCAGCCCATCGCCGACGTGTCGAGGACAATGTGGATCAATGCGCCGGCATCGATAAGATTGCATTGTTCGCAAACACTGTGCGATATTGCTCATGAATGGATCGAGATCTGCTCCCACATCTGCCCGTCATTGTTGCCGTCGCCAGGCGTGGCGGCTTCGCGCTTGCCGCGGCCGAACTTGGGATGAGCCCTTCGGCCGTCAGCCATGCCGTGCGACTGGTGGAGGAGCGCATCGGCCAGCCGCTGTTCGCGCGCACGACGCGCAGCGTTTCGTTGACAGACGCCGGCAGGGAACTGGTCGAGACGGCAGCCCCTGCCCTTCAGGACATCGCCGAGCGGATGGACCGGATCCGCAGCATCAAGGGCCGGCCGTCCGGCCAGCTCAGGGTCAACGCGTCTAACATCGCCATCCCCCTGGCGGTGACGCCAGTGGTCGCGGCGATGGCCGAGCGCTATCCGGATGTGACAATCGAGGTTTTCGCGGACCAGGCTTTGGTCGACATTGTCGGCGAGGGCTTCGACGCCGGCATCCGGCTAGGCGAGATGATCGCGCAGGACATGGTCACCGTACGACTCACGCCGCCGTTTCGCGCCGTGATCGCTGCCTCGCCTGCCTATATCGGAAAACACGGCCAACCGCGCGATGTCGCCGATCTCGCGGGCCACAACTGCATCGGCTACCGGATGGTCCGCTCGGGCGCTCTCTATCGCTGGGACCTGAGCGAGAACGGCAAGGATGTCGTGGTCGAGGTGAGCGGCACGGCCATCGTCACCGATTCGCTTGCCGCCATCGACCTGGCGCTCGCCGGCGTCGGGCTCGCCTATGTGTTCGAGCCGTTGGTGCGGGCCGATCTTGCCGCCGGCCGCCTGATCCAGATCCTGCCCAAGACAGCGATCGAGGAGCCGGGCTTGTTCCTCTACTTCCCGCGCCGCGCGTCGATGGCGCCGAAGCTGAGGGCCTTCATCGACACCGCACAAGAAATCGGCCGGGCATCCATGCGGACACCCGGCCGAGCTGCCTGAGCTGTTTAGCCTTACTTTTTTCTTCGGGCTATTTCTTGACCGCGGCCGCGACTTCCGCCGCGAAATCGGTCGTTTCCTTCTCGATGCCTTCGCCGAGCGCGAAGCGCAGGAAGGCGGTGATCTTTGCCGGAGCGCCGATCTCCTTCTCGGCATCCTTCAGCGCCTTCTCGACAGTGATGTCGGGATTGAGCACGAAGGCCTGCTTGAGCAGCACCACCTCTTCGTAGAACTTGCGCAGGCGGCCCTCGACCATCTTCTCGATGATCGCTTCCGGCTTGCCGGTCTGGCGCGCCTGGTCGGCGAAGATCGCCTTCTCGCGCTCGACCGCGGCCGGATCGACTTCTTCGGCCGTCAGCGCCATCGGGCTGGTGGCGGCGACATGCATGGCGACCTGGCGGGCAAACGCATTGGCCGCGTGCTCGTTGCCGGTGGTCTCGATGGCGACCAGCACGCCGAGCTTGCCGAGGCCATCGGCAACGGCATTGTGGACATAGGTCGCCACGGCGCCATGCGGAACGGTCAGCTTGGCCGAGCGGCGGAAGCCCATGTTCTCGCCGATGGTGCCGACGGCGTCCTTGATCGTGTCGGTGACCGACTTGTCTGAACCCGGATACTTGGCCGCGGCCACCGCCTCGGTCGTGCCATAGGCGAGCGCCACCTTGGCAACGTTGGCGACGATTTCCTGGAACGCCGCGTTGCGGGCGACGAAGTCGGTCTCGGAATTGACCTCGACCACCGCAGCTTCGCGCACGCCGGCATCGACACCAATCAGGCCTTCGGCAGCGGTGCGTCCGGCCTTCTTGTCAGCCTTGGAGATACCCTTCTTGCGCAGCCAGTCGACGGCTTCTTCCATGTTGCCGTTGGTTTCGTTCAACGCCGCCTTGCAATCCATCATGCCCGCGCCGGTCAAGTCGCGGAGTTCTTTGACCTGTGCAGCCGAAATCGTCATTGTCGCCTCTTTGGTTCAAAATGCGCCGACGCACCAACCGGGACTCGGGTGATGCGCTCGGCAGAAGCGCTTTAACGCGCCAATTTATTGGAAAGATGAAGGCCGGAACCGGCCTTCCTTTATCAAGCTTCCGGGGTCTCGGCGGCCGGAGCGTCGAGCGCCGGCTCGACTGGGGCTTCCGCCGAAGCGCCGATGTCCATGCCGAGCGCGCCCTGCTGGCGGGCGATGCCGTCGATGGCCGCCTTGGCGATCAGGTCGCAATAAAGCTGGATCGCGCGGGCCGCGTCGTCATTGCCGGGGATCGGGAAGTCGATCTTGTCCGGATCGCAGTTCGAATCGATGATGGCGACGACCGGGATGCCGAGGCGCTTGGCCTCGAGGATGGCGATCGCTTCCTTGTTGGTGTCGATGACGAACATCAGGTCCGGGGTCGAGCCCATGTCCTTGATGCCGCCGAGCGCCTTGTTAAGCTTCTCGCGCTCGCGGTCGAGGTTGAGGCGCTCCTTCTTGGTGAGGCCCTGGGCCTCGCCGGCGAGCGTCTCGTCGAGCTTGCGCAGGCGCTGGATCGAGTTCGAGATCGTCTTCCAGTTGGTCAGCATGCCGCCCAGCCAACGCGAGTTGACATAGTACTGGGCCGAACGCTGCGCGGCATCGGCGACGATGTCCGACGCCTGGCGCTTGGTGCCGACGAACAGCACGCGGCCGCCCTTGGCGACGGTGTCGGACACCTGCTTCAGGGCCTGGTGCAGCAGCGGCACCGTCTGCGACAGGTCGATGATGTGGATGTTGTTGCGGGCGCCATAGATATAGGGCGCCATCTTCGGGTTCCAGCGGTGAGTCTGGTGGCCGAAGTGAACACCAGCTTCCAAAAGCTGGCGCATGCTGAAATCAGGCAGAGCCATTCTTATTTCCTTTCCGGTTGGCCTCCACGGACACAGGCATTTCGGACTTATGTCCTGATGCCACCGGAGGTTTCAGCCGGATTTCTCCCGGGCAGATACCAAAGTCCGTGTGTGGAATGAGCGCGCATATAGAGGGGAAGTTTCATAAACGCAAGCCGGGCGACGGAAAACGCCAGGACCTGCGGCGATCCGCGCATTTCTCAGCGTCTGACCTTTCCATTTGGCACTCGCACGCGTCGGAAGATTGACACGATTTCTTCGCGGCTGCATTCGACGGCGCCAAGCCGCACGGCGCGGTCGCGCTCGAAGCCGGTGATATCGTAATGCGGCGCCGACGTCTTGGGCGGTCCCTGATAGGACGAGCGCTTGAGGCCGAGTTCGGCGGCAAAGCGGTGTAGTTCATTGGTGTCGTCGGCGAGCAGATGGCACCAGCGGTGCCCGGCCCATTTCCAGATCGCCGCATCGACATAGACCGCCATCAGGCGCACCGCATTGCGAGAGCCTCACACATGGCGTGTCGAAGCCGGGCGTGCAAGCCGGGCAGCCGGTCGTCAGGGCGTTGCTATTTCGAGGCCGGGCAAGGCTTCGTCTGGTCGAACAGCGACAGGTTGACCAGCTTGCCAGTCATGGAGAAGTCGCCATAGTCCATGACGAGGTCGCGCGTGATGCCGTTCTCGTGCAACTTGAAGCTGATCCGGTATTCCGGCACCTCCTCGCCGCTCTTGTCGGTGTCGTCGAAATAGGCGATGTCGACCGGCCAGTATTTGTCGGTCGCAAGCTTTGCCAGCGCCGGAGCTTCCGGATCGGCCTTGTCGCCATCCGTCTTCTTGCCGACAACGACCGTCGTAGTCATCACCTTGTCGGCGTCCTCGGAACCGTCGAACAGGTTGGTCTGGTAGAAATTCTCGCCCTTTTCGGCCTTGCCGATCAATTCCTCGAGGTGCTGTGTCGGGAACTGCGTGGCGGCGAGCTCGAGGACGTTCTTCTTGGGCTTGTCGATATCGACCTTGAGGCCCTTCGGTTCCCTGGTCGCCGTGCCCCTGACCTCCTTGTCGAGATTCTGGTCGACAAAGGACTTGGTCACGAAGGAGAAGGTCTTGCCCTCCGCGTCCTCGAAGGTGGTCGTCTGCTGGTCGGTCAACCTCGTATTGTCGTTGGTGACGATCTGCGTGACGAAGCGGAACTTGACCGTATAGCCCTCGCAGGGAGAGCCGTTGAACTCATAGACCATGCGGCCGGAAATACCGGTGATGCCGGAGCGATCGGACGCCTTGTTGAGGGTGAGATCATATACGGCGCGATGCGCCTGCAGCACGGGCATGGCAAGGGCCGGAGCCATCGGAAGAGCCGCCGACAACAGGGCGGCGGAAACGAAAAGGCGCGCTGCGCGCATGAGGTGCTCCGATCGTCGCGACCGATGGCAGGCCGCAGGGAAAGATGGTCCAGCTTAAAAAA
>NZ_JANINM010000514.1 GCF_024509055.1 Mesorhizobium sp.
ATGCCCGAAACGATACCTGAAGAGGTTGCGCGCCGCCGCACGTTCGCGATCATCGCGCACCCCGACGCCGGCAAGACCACGCTGACCGAAAAGCTGCTTCTGTTCGGCGGCGCCATCCAGCTCGCCGGCGAGGTGAAGGCCAAGAAGGATCGTATCCAGACGCGCTCCGACTGGATGAAGATCGAGCGCGAGCGCGGCATCTCGGTCGTCACCTCGGTGATGACCTTCGAGTACGGCGACAACGTCTTCAACCTGCTCGATACGCCCGGTCACGAGGACTTCGCCGACGACACCTATCGCACGCTGTCGGCGGTCGACTCGGCCGTCATGGTCATCGACGCCGCCAAGGGCATCGAGCCGCGCACGCTGAAGCTGTTCGAGGTCTGCCGGCTGCGCGATATCCCGATCATCACCTTCGTCAACAAGATGGACCGCGAAAGCCGCGATCCGTTCGAGATCCTCGACGAGATCGAGCAGAAGCTGGCGCTCGACACCGCGCCGGTTACCTGGCCGATCGGCCGCGGCAAGACCTTTTCCGGCACCTACCACCTGGCGCAGAACGCCGTGCGCAGGAGCGATGACGAGAAGGAACGCACACAGGTCAATGGCCCGGACTCTAACCGCGTCGCGGGCCTCCTGCCGGACAATGAGCGCGAAGCCTTCATCGAGGAACTGGAGCTCGCGCGCGAGGCCTGCCGTCCCCTTGATATCGAGGCCTTCCGCGAGGGTCATCTGACGCCGGTCTATTTCGGCTCGGCGCTGCGCAATTACGGCGTGCGTGACCTGATCGAGGCCCTCGGCGACTACGGGCCGCCGCCGCGCGCACAGGAAGCCGACACGCGGACGGTCGAGGCGACGGAGGAGAAGATGACCTCCTTCGTCTTCAAGATCCAGGCCAACATGGACCCCAACCACCGCGACCGCATCGCCTTCGTCCGCGTCTGCTCCGGCACCTTGCAGCGCGGCATGAAGGCCAAGCTGGTGCGCACCGGCAAGCCGATGTCCTTGTCCGCCCCGCAGTTCTTCTTCGCCCGCACCCGTGTCACCGCCGACGAGGCTTTTGCCGGCGATGTCGTCGGCATCCCAAATCACGGCACGCTGCGCATCGGCGACACGCTGACCGAGGGTGAGGAGATCCTGTTCCGCGGCGTGCCGAACTTCGCGCCGGAAATCCTGCGCCGCGTTCGCCTCGGCGACGCCATGAAGGCCAAGAAACTCAAGGAGGCGCTGCACCAGATGGCCGAGGAGGGCGTCGTTCAGCTCTTTTCGCCGGAGGACGGTTCACCCGCGATCGTCGGCGTGGTCGGCGCGCTGCAGCTCGACGTTTTGAAGGAACGGCTGAACATCGAGTACACGTTGCCCGTGGATTTCGAAATGTCGCGCTTTTCCGTCTGCCGCTGGATCTCCGCCGACGACAAGGCGGAAGTGCAGCGCTTCATCGAAGGGCATCGCGGCGACATCGCGCGCGACCTCGACAACGATCCGGTCTTCCTCGCCCAGCACGCCTTTTCGCTCAACTACGAAGCCGAACGCTGGAAAGCGATCCGCTTCGCCACCGTCAAGGACTACCAGGTCCGCGACAAGGTGGCGTGAGGGTCGTGGAAAACGTCTCATCACCTCGCATATTGATACGCCAATTTAAGTTCCGGCTTTAAAACCACTGGGCGGTGACTAGGTCGGACAATATGATTATCAATCTGGCTCCGATCCCGCCGGTTCGAGGGCGGATATTCGTTCGGTTCCAACAAGGCTGGGCATCCGACTTGCGATGAAGATCCTGATCACGGGATGTGGCGGGTTTGTAGCGCCGTACGTCATCGAAGCTCTCAGGAACGCTTTCGGCTCGTCCGTGGTTATTCTCGGGACGCATCACCGCGCCGTCAGATGCCCTGGCGTAGACGAGGTGCGGCTTGTCGACGTCAACGATGCGGCGGCAGTGAGCAAGACAGTCTCGGACTTTCACCCGGATCATTTCATCCATCTGGCCGCCGTAAGCCAGATTCCAACCGCTGCTGCCGACGCAAACGCGGCATGGCGCACCAACGTGCTGGGCACATTGAACTGTGCGAGGGCCGTTCTCGATTTTGCCGGGGACGCCTCATTCATCTTCGCAAGTTCCGGTCACGTCTATGGCGACAGCCATGAACGTCGGACTGAAGAATCTCCTGTCGCGCCAATCAACGAATATGGAGCGACGAAAGCCGCCGCGGATATTGCGCTTGGCGCGCTGGCCACGCGCGGACTGCGGGTCATACGGATGCGATCGTTCAATCACACGGGACCCCGCCAGTCCGAGATGTTCGTCGTTCCGAGTTTCGCGGCCCAGATTGCGCGAATAGAGCAGGGCCAGCCGCCGGTCATACATGTCGGCGACCTGGAGGCGGAGCGCGACTTTCTGGACGTGCGCGACGTGGCGGATGCCTATGCGCGGACGGTTCTCAAGGCAAAGGACATTCCCGCGGGGACCGTCCTCAATGTTTGTTCAGGTCAACCTGTGAAAATACGGACCATGCTCGACGGTCTCGTCGCTCTGTCCCACAAACCGATCGCAATCGAGATTGATCCCGCCCGCTTGCGTAAACTAGATTTGTCGATCTCTTATGGCAATCCGACGCGATGCCGGCAGATGCTTGACTGGAAGCCACAGTACACGTTGCAGCGGACCTTGTCGGATGTTCTGGAATTTCAGCGGAGTGCGGTCAGCTTCCTACAGCCTGGCCAAGGCATTGCGGAAGCGCAGTGATGCGCCAGGCAAAACGGAAGATCTCTTGACACCAGAAGCCACCCCTCCACGTCTGGAGCCGGAAGAGGCAGGCGAGCCAACCGACAGGCCGAGCGGCGCTTCGGCTATTCAACTGCCTCCGCCGAGACTGCGCTATAGGGTTGCCGGCACGGACGCGGGCAACTGGTTCGTGGAGTCAGGCAAGAGGTCCTTGGGCGATCTGGACCGGGCCTTGGCATCCATCCAGAAATCATACGAGGATTTCAACGATATCCTCGAGTGGGGATGTGGCTGCGGCCGCATCCTGCGGCATCTGCCCGTGCCGGCCTTGCCGCGCAAGCTCTACGGAAACGAAATCGATGCGGAAGCAATCGAGTGGATTTCGTCGAACATGCCTTGGATCGAAACGAGCCTGACGAAGGGCAAGCCGCCGTTACCCTATCCGGACGGATCGTTCGACTTGATCTTCAATCACAGCGTAATGTCGCATCTGGACGAAGAATACCAGGATGCCTGGCTGGCGGAACTGGCACGGGTGCTGCGTCCGGGCGGCGTGGTCACGCTGACGGTGCACGGTCAGCATGCCTTCGACCAGTTCTCGGGCGGAATTCCTGCGGACTCGCCCGTCCGCAAGCAGGTCACGGACGTTTACTACGGGCGTGGACTTTTCTACACCAAGGACGATGACTGGGGCGCCGATTTCCCGGACTTCTACCACTCCGCGTTTCACAGCGTTCGCTACATTTTCGACCACTGGTCGAAATTCCTACGCGTCCGTCAGTACATCCCGCGCGGCGCGCTGGACTATCAAGACATGGTCGTTCTGGAAAAGCTCTGATGGTCCGCGATCGGAAACTTGAACAGATTGACGAGCACGCGCCTGCCGCTTTGGAGATGGCGGCATGAGCGAGAGGGGAGATGAAGCCCCTCTGGCAGGCTACGGCGCCTGGCGCCGGTCCAGGTTGGCCTCAAGGATGGCGTGGACCGGCGAGCAGCGCGCCTGGAACCATCTGATCACGGTGTTCATCTATGATGCCTCGCCGGCAAACGCTGGCGCGTTGGCGCGAACCCTCTCATCCTTGCTCGGTCAGGTCTATCGCAACATCGAAGTCGTGGTCGCCGGTGTCCAAGAGGCGGAGTTGCCAGGCCTTGCGGATTTCACGAGCTTACGCGGGTTGTTCGCGGAGCCGGCGCTCGACCCGCTGGACGTCTTGTCGGACCCCAAGGCTGACCATTTGTGGCGCGGCAGCCATCTCGTCTTCGCAGCGGCGGGCACGGTCTTCGATCCAGATGGTTTTGCCCTGTTGAATGGGATGCTTTCGCCTTCCTCGGGAATGCAGCCGCCTGATCTGATCGTCTGCGATCATGGCCGCGGTACCGGCACGGCGGCCGAGCAGCCCTGTTTCCTGCCAGGATGGGATCCCGACCTGATTGCGGCGATGGATTACATCGACACGGCCTTCATGGCTTCGCGGAAACTCGTCCTTGACCGGCGTTCGGCTGAACGCGCGGTCTCCTTTCATGGCTGGTTGCGCGGCCTCGCCGGAAGGCCATTTGCTGTCGGTCATCTGACCGAACCGGTCATGAGTCTCTCCGCCGCAATGCCGCGTCCATCCGCGGCTGCGGTCGGTGTCGTCGGTACATCGCCGCCTCCTTCGGTGGCGATCGTGATTCCCAGCCGTGACCAGGCCGAGCTTCTGCAGCGTTGCGTGAGCTTCTTGAAGTTCCTCGAATACCCGACGCTTGAACTGGTGATCGTGGACCATTCGAGCACCGAGCTCGCGACATTGGCGCTCTATGCCGAGCTCCAGGAAAAGCACGGCGCCCGCATCGTCAAGGTCGATGGTCGGTTCAATTTCTCCAGAATGGTCAACCTTGGCGTCGCGGCCTCCAGCGCCGACGTGGTGCTCCTGCTCAACAACGACGTCGAGATCACGGACCCCCGCGAGGTGGAGGTCATGATTGCCCATGCGGTTCGGCCGGAAGTCGGCGTCGTGGGTGCGCGCCTTTTGTACCCGGACGGCACGGTCCAGCATGCCGGGATGGTCTTGCGATCCGGCGTGAGCGCGATGCACCCGGTCTTGGCGCAGCATGTGTTGCGCGGCGCGTCGGGACATGCGGAGGGCTATCTCAATGCCTTGCGCACCGTGCGTAACTACCAGGCCGTCACGGGCGCCATCATTGCCACGCGACGATCTGTTTTTAATGAGGTGGGCGGGTTTGACGAGGTCAATCTGCCGGTCGAATACAATGATGTCGACTATTGCCTTCGCGTTCGCGCGATGGGCCATCGGGTCATTGTGGTGCCGACTGAGGGGATCATCCATCGCGAGTCCTCGACACGCGGCACCGCTGTGACACCGGAGGTGGAGCGCATGCGCATGGCGGGTATGCGTGTGATCGCCGAGCGATGGAGCGACACTTTCAATCACGATCCTTTCTGCAATCCGCACCTCGATATGGGCGACCGGCCACAAGCTCGGTTTCCGTGGACCAGCGGGGCAGGCATTTCGTGAAGATGAAGGTTCTTGCCGGGAAGGTCGCGCGGCGCCTTCGGCGCATGGTTTTGCGGCAACGGCAAATGCGGGAAGTGTTGGGTATAGAGTGGGAGCAGCGCCACCTTCGTGCGCTTGCTGAGCTCGCTGGCGTGTTCGATGCCGACTGGTACATGGCCACGTATGGTGACGTTGCCGCGAGCGGCATCGATCCGTTCGTGCATTATATGAGCGACGGCTGGCGGGAGAAACGAAGGCCGGCCAACGGCGTCGAGATTGAAAGTTACGCCACCGTTATGCCGGGCTTCCGCCCCGGGGTCGACAATCCGATGTCGTACCTGCTGCGCAACGGTTTCGACGATCCGAATTTCAGAGTGATCAGGATGAAGCTGGCCGAGCGCCGCTCGGTTCGGCTGCCCCGAAATCTGGACGACGGCCTTTGCGTCACTGGATATCTGCGTTCCGAAATCGGATTGGGGCAAGCGGCGCGAAACATCGTCTACGCGTGCGATGCCGTACGCCTTCCGGTGTCCTGCCGGGCTTTGTCTTTGCCGGGGCGCGAAAACGACACCGAATTCGCCAGCAAATGCAACCCGGCTGTCGATCGAAAGGCTCAGGTGATCGTCACCGGTCTAGCTGCTATCGATCACTATCGCCAGGAGATCGCGCCCGGTCGACTGAACGTCCTGTTTCCCTTTTGGGAGCTCGGACGAATTCCACGGGAGTGGCATGCCGGGATCCGTGACTTTGACGAGCTGTGGGCGCCTTCCAGGTTTGTCGCTTCCGCCCTTGCAGAAGTTTCGGGCATGACCTTGCAGTATGTGCCGCAGCCGGTGCGGCTTCCTTCCGAATGCCCGCCGCCGCGATCGGGCCGAACGTCGCTGCGGTTCTTCACTTATCTCGACTACGACTCCTTCGTCACCCGCAAGAACCCGCAGGCGGCGGTCAACGCCTTTTGCGCCGCATTCCCCACGACCCAACGAGACGTCGAACTCATCGTCAAAACGCGCGGCGAACGCGACGAGGGGCTCCGGCAGTGGCTTGGCGAGATCGCCGCAAAAGATGATCGCATCCAGATTGTTGACCGAACGCTTGATCGCGCGGGCGTGGATGCGCTGATGCAGGGATGCGACGCTTTCATCTCCTTGCACAGGTCCGAGGGTTTCGGCTTTGGCGCCGCCGAGGCGCTTGCGGCCGGCAAGGCGGTGGTCGCCACCGACTATGGCGGCACGACCGATTTCATTAACGAACAGACGGGCTATCCAATTGCCTATGCCTTGGAGCCGGTCCGGCGCGGCGAGTATGTGCAGACCAAGGGCCAGGTCTGGGCGACGGCGGACGCGGGCGCAGCGGCCGAGGCCCTACGGGCGATCTATGCTTCGTCCGCGGAGGCGGAGGCACGCGCCAGCCGAGGCTTTGCCCTTCTCGAGCAACAACACTCACTGGCAGCTGTGGGCCAGCGCATTGCGCAAATCCTTGGAGAGCGTGGGCTGATCCGGCCGCGGGCCGGGTTGTCGGCGATGGCCGGAAAGCCATAGCCCGCAGGGCGGGCCGAGTCGAGCCCAGGGGTGGACTACCCTCTCGCCGCGGCTTCCAGCTTCCCGATCTCGATCTTGCCCATCTTCATCATGGCATCCATGACGCGGCCGGCCTTTGCTCTATCCGGATCCTGGAGCAGGCGCGGCAGCTGTTCCGGCACGACCTGCCAGGAAACGCCGAATTTGTCCTTCAGCCAGCCGCAGGGGCCGGGTTCACCGCCACCTTCGGTAAGCCTGGTCCAGAAATGGTCGACCTCCTCCTGCGTCTTGCAGTCGATCGACAGCGACATCGCCTCGGTGAACTTGTATTGCGGGCCGCCGTTGAGCGCCTGGAACTGCACGCCGTCGAGCTCGAACGAGGCGACCAGTACCTGGCCTTCGAGAGCATGGCCCTTCGGCCAGCGCGTCACGCTCGAGACCTTCGAATTCCTGAAGATGGAGACGTAGTGGTTCATAGCGTCTTCGGCCTGGCCGTCAAACCACAGGAAGGTGGTGATCTTTTGCATCTCATTCTCCTTGGTACTTTGTCGTGAAAGGATCAGGCGGCGCCTCTGGAGGCGTCGCGGCTGGAGGCAAGATAGGTGTCCAACTGCGCGTAGCTGTCGGCCATGCCGGAGGTCATTCCGGTGGCGAGGGCCGCCTCCCTGGCGGCATGCGACGCATAGCGGATCGTTTGCGTCAGCAGCGTCTTGCCGCTGGTTTCAGTGAAGGTCACGGTTCCCAGCGTCTCGCCGCCGGTCCAGTCTTCGTCGAACAACTCGGTGGCGGCGATCAGGCTGGGCCGGACGATCTCGCGGTAGGTGGCGCTCATGCCCATGACCTGCCCCTCGCGGTGCCGCCAGACATAGCGCGCCGCGCCGCCGACCCTGAGGTCTATCTTGCAGGTCTCCAGCCGCCAGCCCTCCGGGCCGTGCAGCCAGCCCTTCAGGAGTTCCGGGACGGTCCAGCAATCGAATACGATCGCGCACGGCGCGTCGAAGAGGCGAGTGATACGGACCTCGCGATCGCTGGGCGTCGTCACCGTCAAGGTTGCGACGGTTGAGCCTGGCAGTCTCGTGGTGCTCATGGTGATCCTCCTGTGTCCGACTTTTCAAAGGACGCTGCCGCGGCTTGCGGCCCGACACCGGTCAAGATTCTTTCTGTAGCCCCGGGGGTTGAACGACCCGCTCGGACTATTGATCCTGCTCGCCCAAATTCTTTTCTGCCTGTAGGGCACCGAGCAGCGCATCCAGCCGCTGGAAGTTGCCCTCCCAGATCTTCCGGTAGCGCTCCAGCCATTCCGTGGCTTCGGCCAGCGGCTTGGCTTCCAGCCGGCAGGGCCTGCGCTGCGCGTCGCGGCCGCGCGAGATCAGCCCGGCATTCTCCAGCACCTTGAGATGCTTCGAGATCGACGGCTGGCTCATGGCGAACGGCTCGGCCAATTCCATGACCGAGGCCTCGCCTTCCATGAGCCGTGCAAGGATCGCCCGTCGTGTCGGGTCGGAGAGTGCGGCAAAGGTGGCGTTGAGTTGGTCCATTTATATAGCCAATAAGGTATATACCCATTTGGCTATATATGATTGAGCAGAGCCGGTCAACCCGAAGTGTCGGCTGGAGCAGCGCAAAACTGTGGCAAGGCCGGACTGTGGCCGCTATAACCGCTGCCGACTAAAGTTCAGCGCCGCCGCGCCATGTTGGGCGCGGCCAGCCAGCAAGGACAATCCGATGCCTGCCTATCGTTCCCGCACCACCACCCATGGCCGCAACATGGCCGGCGCCCGCGGCCTGTGGCGCGCCACCGGCATGAAGGACTCGGATTTCGGCAAGCCGATCATCGCGGTGGTCAACTCTTTCACCCAGTTCGTGCCGGGCCACGTGCACCTGAAGGACCTCGGCCAGCTGGTGGCGCGCGAGATCGAGAAGGCTGGCGGCGTCGCCAAGGAATTCAACACGATCGCCGTCGACGATGGCATCGCCATGGGCCATGACGGCATGCTCTACTCGCTGCCGTCGCGCGAACTGATCGCGGATTCCGTTGAATACATGGTCAACGCGCATTGCGCAGACGCCATGGTCTGTATCTCGAATTGCGACAAGATCACCCCCGGCATGCTGATGGCCTCGCTGCGGCTCAACATCCCGACCGTCTTCGTCTCGGGCGGGCCGATGGAGGCCGGCAAGGTTGTGCTCGCCGGCAAGACGCAGGCGCTCGATCTGGTCGACGCCATGGTGGCGGCCGCCGACGATCGCATCTCCGACGAGGACGTCAAGGTGATCGAGCGCTCGGCCTGCCCGACCTGCGGCTCATGCTCGGGCATGTTCACGGCGAACTCGATGAACTGCCTGACCGAGGCGCTCGGCCTGTCGTTGCCGGGCAACGGGTCGACACTTGCCACCCATGCCGATCGCAAGCGCCTCTTCGTAGAGGCCGGCCATCTCGTGGTCGATCTCGCCCAGCGCTATTACGAGCAGGACGACGAAAGCGCTTTGCCGCGCAGCATCGCCTCCAAGGGCGCCTTCGAGAACGCCATGGCGCTCGACATCGCCATGGGCGGCTCGACCAACACCGTGCTGCACATCCTGGCCGCTGCCCACGAGGGTGAGGTCGACTTCACCATGGAAGATATCGACCGGCTGTCGCGCAAGGTGCCGGTGCTCTGCAAGGTGGCGCCGGCGAAGTCCGACGTGCACATGGAAGATGTCCACCGCGCCGGCGGCATCATGGCCATTCTCGGCCAGCTGGACGAGGCCGGCTTGATCAATCGCGACCTGCCGACCGTGCACACCGCCACGCTTGGCGAGGCGCTCGACCATTGGGATATTTCGCGCACCTCCAGCCAGAATGTCAGGGATTTCTTCCTGGCCGCGCCTGGTGGCGTTCCGACCCAGGTCGCTTTCAGCCAGGACCGCCGCTGGGACGACCTCGACACGAACCGCGAGACCGGCGTTATCCGATCGGCCAAAACGCCTTTCTCCAAGGATGGCGGGCTCGCCGTGCTGAAAGGCAATCTGGCGCTCGACGGCTGCATCGTGAAGACCGCCGGGGTCGACGAATCGATCCTGAAATTCACCGGCCCGGCCCGCGTCTTCGAGAGCCAGGACGCGTCCGTCAAGGCGATCCTCGGCAACGAGATCAAGGCGGGCGACATCGTCGTCATCCGCTACGAGGGGCCGCGCGGTGGCCCGGGCATGCAGGAGATGCTCTACCCGACCAGCTACCTGAAGTCGAAGGGGCTCGGCAAAGCCTGCGCGCTCGTCACCGACGGCCGCTTCTCCGGCGGCACATCGGGCCTGTCGATCGGCCACGTCTCGCCGGAAGCAGCCGAGGGCGGGCTGATCGGCATGGTCCAGGAAGGCGATACGATCGAGATCGACATTCCCAACCGCAAGATTCATCTGGCCGTCAGCGAATCCGAGTTGGCCGCGCGCCGCGCCGCGATGGCGGCGAAGGGTGCGGACGCATGGAAGCCGGCGGAAAAGCGCAAGCGCAAGGTGACGACCGCGCTGCGCGCCTACGCCGCCTTCGCCACCAGCGCCGACAAGGGCGCCGTCCGGAAAGTGCCGGAATAGCGCGGTTTTCCCTTCTCCCCTTGTGGGAGAAGGTGTCGCCGAAGGCGGCGGATGAGGGGTGTTCCAGGGAACGCCAACGCCTCACTTTGCTGGAACACCCCTCATCCGTCTCGGCGCTGCGCGCCGATCCACCTTCTCCCACA
>NZ_JANINM010000515.1 GCF_024509055.1 Mesorhizobium sp.
GGCGGCAGCGGCTGGTCGACCTTGATGTCGGGCGTGATGCCCTTGCCCTGGATCGACTTGCCGGACGGCGTGTAATAGAGCGCCGTGGTGAGTCGGAGCGCGCCATTCTCGCCGAGCGGAATGATCGTCTGCACCGAACCCTTGCCGAAGGACTGCGTGCCGACCACCGTCACACGGCGCAGATCCTGCAGCGCGCCGGCGACGATTTCGGAAGCGCTCGCCGAGCCGCCGTTGACGAGCACGATCATCGGCTTGCCGTTGATGTCGTCGACCTGCTTGGGCTTGGCGTCGAAACGGGTGACGTCCTTCGGATCGCGACCGCGCGTCGAGACGATCTCGCCACGCTTCAGGAACGCGTCCGAAACGCTCACCGCCTGGTCGAGCAGGCCGCCCGGATTGAGACGCAGGTCGAGCACATAGCCCTTCAGCTTGTCGTTCGGGACCTGCTTCTTGATGGTCTCGATGGCGTTCTCGAGATCGTCATAGGTCTTTTCCGTGAAGGAGGTGATCTTCATGTACCCGATGTCGTTCTCGACGCGGAACTTCACCGCCTTGACCTTGATGATGTCGCGCACCACCGTCAGCTCGATCGGCTTGTCGGCGCCCTGGCGCAGGATGGTGAGCTTGATCGGCGTGTTGACCGGGCCGCGCATCTTCTCGACCGCGTCGTTGAGGGTCAGGCCGCGCACTTCCTCGCCGTCGATCTTGGCGATGTAGTCGCCGGCCAGCACGCCCGCCTTGGCGGCCGGCGTATCGTCGATCGGCGTGATCACCTTGACCAGGTCGTTCTCCATCGTGACCTCGATGCCGAGGCCGCCGAACTCGCCCTTGGTCTGCACGCGCATGTCCTGCGCCTGCTCGGCGTTCATGTAGGAGGAATGCGGGTCGAGCGAGGCGAGCATCCCGTTGATGGCATTTTCGACCAGCGACTTGTCGTCCGGCGGCGTCACGTAGTTCGCGCGCACGCGCTCGAAGATGTCGCCGAAGATTGCAAGCTGCTTGTAGGTTTCCGAACCCGCAGCGTTCGCCGCCGAGCCGGGTGCGCCGTAGACCAGGCTCATTGCCGATGCGCCCATCAGCGCGCCGGCAAACAGAAGCGACAGTTTCCGCATCATTTCACGTCCTTCCAGAAAATCGGTCCGCCCACCAGGGATTCGGATCGACGGGTTTTCCATCCTTGCGGAACTCGACATAAAGTTCCGGCGTGGCATTTCCATTCTGCGAAGCCGAAGTGGATGCCACCCGGGCCTCTCCCATCGCGCCGACCGGTTCTCCTGCGAGCACCGACTGGCCGGTCACGACGCTGATTCTGCTCATCCCTGCCAAGACGACATGATACCCGTCGCCCGCATTGAGGATCAAGAGTTGACCATAGGAGCGAAACGGCCCCGCATAAAGCACATTTCCATCCGCCGGCGCGGTGACGATGGCTGCCGATTGTGTCGCAACCATGTCACCCTGCATCATTGCGCCATTGCCGTCGTCGGCCCCGAAGCGCAGCTTGATCTTGCCGATCACCGGTAGCGCGATCTGCCCCTGGAGCGCCGAAAATGGGGCGGAGTTGGTCAATCGGTTGCCTTCCGGAACGGGCAGCGAAGCGAATTCCGTCGTGGAGGCCGTCTTGTCGCCATCCGCGGATTTCTGCTCGCCGGCCTGGACCTGACCGGCCGCCTTGCGCGCCTTGTCGGCCTCGAGCGAGGCGATGAGGTCCTTCAGGCTGCTCGCCTTTGCCGCCAGCTGCTGGGAGTGCTCCTGTTCAGAGGCAAGTTCCGCCTCGGTGTCGGCCTGCAGCTTCTTCTTGGCCTCCAGAAGCATGGTGAGGCGCTTCTTTTCCGCCGTCTGATCGGTGACGGCGGCCGTCAGCCGGGCTCGCTCGGCCTCGATCGAAGCCGTCACGCGGGTCTGCTCCCTGAGGTCGGAGAGCAACTTGTCTGTCTCCTGGCGCAGTTCGGGCACGACGGCGCCCAGAAGGATGGCGCTGCGCACCGATGACAACGCGTCCTCCGGCTTGACCAGGATGGCGGGCGGCGGATTGAGGCCCATGCGCTGCAAGGCGCCTAGCACTTCGGCGAGCACGTCGCGGCGAGCGACGAGCGAGTCGTGCAGCTTCTTCTCCTCGGTCTTGAGTCCCTCCAGCTTGGCGCCGATGTCCTCGATGTCCTGCCCGAGCTTCTGCTCGGTCATCGCCGACTGGATCAGCGCAGCGCTGATCGAGGCGTGGTCCTTCTTGACCGTCGCGACGTCGGCCGCGAGCTTGGCAAGCCGCTCGGACGACAGCGTTATTTCCTTGGAGACCTGTTCATACTCGGCCCGGCTCTGGTCGGGATCCGGCGCCGAGTCCGGCGTGTTTCCCGCGGCGCGGGCCTGCCCGAGCGCGACCAGCGCGGCGAACAGGGTCAAACCGCAGCGGCTGCGCCAGGCGCGCTTTCTCGAATTCCAGCCTTCAGACATCAGGCCACGACTTTATCCGCCGCTTCGTTAACGAACCATCAACCATGTTGGAAGGGCGGCAATGTTCTGGATGTCGCGCCATTGAGGCGGAAATCCGGGCGAGAATACCGCTGTCCCCAACCCTGTCGACCGGAACGGTCAGGAACGATGGTAGGGATGACCGGAAAGGATCGTGGCGATGCGGTAGAGCTGCTCGCCCAGCATGACGCGAACCAGTTGATGCGGCCAGGTGAGCGCCCCGAACGATAGCACCAGATCGGCCTGCTCGCGCAATGACTTGTCGTGGCCGTCGGCGCCGCCGATAGCGATGACCAGCGCCTTGCGGCCGCCGTCGCGCAGCTGGCCGATGCGGGTCGCCAGATCCTCCGAGGACAGCGACTTGCCGCGCTCGTCGAGCAGGATCAGCACGGTGCCTTGTTGCAGCTGTGTTTGGAGCTTCTGGCTCTCCTCACGGCGGCGCTCGTCGGCGCTCTGGCCGCGGCTTTCGGGGATTTCCGTGAGGCCGGCGAACTCCAGCCCGACCGCGGGCCCGCTCTTGGCGAAGCGGTCGAAATAGCGGTCGGCGAGTTCTCTCTCGGGGCCGGTCTTCATCCGGCCCACGGCATGAACGGTGATCTTCATCCTCGCCCCGGCGAGCGTTTCGATGCATGCCGTGAGGGCTTCACGACAAGCGGATCAATGCTCAGTGCAAGGTCTCTTCCTCGAGGTCCGGCGCCTGCCACATCTTTTCGAGATTGTAGAATTCGCGGACTTCGGGGCGGAAGACGTGGACGATGATATCGCCGGAATCGATCAGGACCCAGTCGGCGCTGGCCAGCCCCTCGACGCGCGCCGTGCCGAGCCCGGCATCCTTGAGCGCCTTGAGGAGGTGATCGGCGACAGCCGAGACATGACGGTGCGACCGACCCGAGGCGATGACCATATAGTCGCCGAGGCTCGATTTTCCCTGGATGTCGATTGAGACGATGTTTTCGGCCTTGGAGTCTTCCAGACTGGCAAGGACTGTGTCGATGGCAAGGGAGGCAGCATCGCTTCCGCTGATCCCGGCCGGCGAAGGCACGATCTCGGCCTTCTTCCGCAGTGCTGTTCTCAGTGTGTTTCCTTTCCCAACAAGAACAACCAAATCACCCGCCAAATCAGGTGACACCACTTAGATAGGCAGAGTTCCATTGCAGTTTCAAGACGAAGGCCCGGCCGCACGTCGCCGATATTCGGCCCGGAGACCTCGCCGCGAGCCAAAAAATATGGGAACTGATGCTTGTCTGCATGGGTTATCGGCTCGCCGATCAACGGGAACCCCGCCATGCCGACTGACCCGCAAAGCGCTCTCATCACAATCCAGGCCGGGCTCGCGCAGCTCTCCACGCTGATCGTGTCCTATTCCTTCTCGGCCATCGGCGCCGTGATCCTGCTCATCGTCGGCTATCTCGTCGCCGGCCTCGCCGAGCGTTCCATCTATGCAGGCCTCGGCCACATCCACGGCTTCGACGAGACGCTGCGCCACTTCTTCTCGAAGATCGTGCGCTACGCCATCCTGATCCTCGTCGTCATCATGGTGCTCGGCCAGTTCGGCGTGCAGACGGCTTCCATCATCGCGGCGATAGGCGCTGTCGGCCTGGCCATAGGCCTGGCGCTCCAGGGTACCCTGCAGAATATCGCCGCCGGCATCATGCTGCTTGCGCTGCGGCCGTTTCGCATCGGCGAATATGTCGAGGTCGGGTCAATCGCCGGCACGATAGAAGAGATCGGCCTGTTCGCCACCAAGCTTCGCACTGTCGATGGCGTCTATGTGCTTGCGCCCAATTCGACGCTGTGGAACCAGCCGGTGCGCAACTTCACCCGCAACGGCGTGCGCCGCACCGACGTTACTTTGAGCATCGGTTCGTGGAACGACATCGACAGGGCGCAGAAGACGCTGCTTGCCATATCCGGTTCCGAGAAGCGCATCAGGCGCGAGCCCGCGCCGATCGCTTTCGTTGCAAGCCTCGGCGACACCACCGTTTCGCTGACCTTGCGCTACTGGACCTCGGCGGCGGACTATTTTTCCACCCAGATCGACATGACCAAGCGCGCCAAGCAGGCCTTCGACAGCGAAGGCATCTCGATCCCGCTGCCGGCGCCCGAGCTGCCGCAGCCGGAGGCCCGCAAGCAATAACGTGGTTTTTCAGTCTTTCGCCGGGTTTGCAGGATCATCCGGCCCGAAGGCGAGTTCCACCGGCAGCGGCGTCTGCGCCGACATCGGCGCGAAATTGCCGCTCGTGGTGGCCGGCGTCGGCCGCGCCGCCATCACGCGCCAGAGCACGAAGAGGCAAAACGCCGAAGCGATGACGATGCCGACGTAGATGAAGGTCGCGGTTCCGAAGACCGCCGAAAGCGCCGTGACGATGCCCGGCACCACGAAGCCGGCCAGCGACCAGGCAAACAGCATCGAGCTCGACAGGGCAAGCAGCTGGTCCTTGCTGGCCCGGTCGGCGGCATGCGCGCTGGACAGCGCATAGATCGATTCCGACGCTCCGTCCCAGATCAGGTAGATCACCACCAGGGCCATCAGCGCGCCACCGTCGAAGATGATGGCAAGCGTGCTGGCGACGACTGCCAACGCCGCTGCCCCCGCCAGCACATAGCGTCGGTCGGTGCGGTCCGAAATCCAGCCGAGCGGTATCTGCAGGATCAGCGTGCCGACAGGCATCGCCGACAGAAGCAACGCCACATCCGCCTGGCTGTAGCCCTTGGCGGTGGCATGGATCGGCGCGAAGCCGGAAACGATCATCGACAGGCCGCCGACGGCCAGCATTCCGGCGACGCCGACCGGCGAGATCCGCCAGGCCTGTCGGAGCGCGACCGAGGCCGCCTGCGGCGCGGGCGGCTGGGCAAGCCTTGTCATCCCCACCGGCAGGATCGACAGGGCCGTGAAGGTGATGCCGATCAGCGACGCGGCGGCCGTGTGGATATCGATCGCGGCTAGCGTCGCGTACCCTACGCCCAGTCCGGCGATATAGGCGACATAGAACACGGCCATGACCCGGCCGCGTATGGAATTCGGCAAGGCGTCGTTCAGCCAGCTTTGCGCAACGATGAACAGGCCGCAAATGGCAAAGCCGTAGAGCGCCCGCGCGGCGATCCAGAGCAGCGGGATCGGCCCGGCGCCGATGGCGGCATTGGAGAGCGCGATCAGCGCCGAAAGCACCATGAAGGCGCGCGCGTGTCCGACGCGGCGCACCATGGGTCCAGTCAGGATGCAGCCGGCAAGCCCGCCGGCCGAAAGGCCGGTGACGATCAGCCCGGCCCAGGTCGGATCGAAACCGTCGGCGCCGAGGCGCACCGGGATGTAGGCGAACATCAGCCCGTTGCCGATCGCGATCAGCGCCATCGAGATGATGATGCTGGCGATGGCGATCAATGGCGCTGGCTGTTCGGCGCGGCCCAGATCGATAGTGTTACGGTTCTTTTCCAGCATGCTTGGCAACTTCGCTTACCGGACGGCAAAAGGCCGCCGTAAAAGCGACATCCCCGATGCCGCACCCCTTGATGGATCCTATTCCTTCGCCGCCTTGCGGATGGCGGTGGAGGAGAGCGACGAGCGCGGGCCGTGGATGAAAGTCCAGGCCGGCGCGCGCATGCGGGCAAGCAGCGGCGCGTCGCCCTCGTCGATGCGGGCGTAGTCGAATGTCTTGGCGACGACCGACGACAGGAAGGAAAGGGTAGCGCCGGGACGATCGATGACCGCGATCGGGAAGGTCAGCACGATCTCGCGCCAGCGCTGCCAGCGGTGGAAGTCGCGCAACGAGTCCGCGCCCATGATCCAGACGAACTCGACCCCCGGATTGCGCGCCTTGACTAGAGCGAGCGTATCGGCGGTGTAACGCACATGATGCGCCGCCTCGAAGGCTGTGACCTTGATCTTCGGATTCTTGGCGATCTTCTCTGACTGCGCGATGCGCTCGGCAAGTGGCGCCAGCTCCCGCACGCTTTTGAGCGGGTTGCCGGGCGTCACTATCCACCACAACTGGTCAAGCGCCAGCCTTCTGAGTGCGATCTCGGCGACCAGCGCATGGCCGGCATGCGGCGGGTTGAAAGAACCGCCGAACAGCCCGACGGCGAGGCCCTTTCCGGCATGGGGCATGCGGAGGTAGTGCGCAGGGACGGGCTGCTCGGGCTGGGAGAGCATAGCGCTAGGCACCCCCCTCTGTCCTGCCGGACATCTCCCCCTCAAGGGGGGAGATTGGCAGCTCATTCGCTACCGCAAATCTTGCAGCGTTGGCGATTAGCGAAACCGGGAAAGCCAGCTGATCTCCCCCCTTGAGGGGGAGATGGCCGGCAGGCCAGAGGGGGGTGCCTGGGCGCAAGCTTCAGCCCCTTAAGGCAAACGGCATCAAGGCCGCACCTGCCCCGACCCGCGCACGCGATACTTGAACGAGGTCAGTTGCTCGACGCCGACCGGTCCGCGCGCGTGCATCTTGCCGGTGGCGATGCCGATCTCGGCGCCCATGCCGAACTCGCCGCCGTCAGCGAACTGCGTCGAGGCGTTGTGCAAGAGAATTGCCGAATCGATCTCGTTGAAGAATTTTTCGACCGCTTGCGCATCCTCGGCGACGATCGCCTCGGTGTGATGCGAGGAGAAGGTCTCGATATGCTCGATCGCGCCGGCGACGCCATCGACCAGCTTCACGGCGATGATGGCGTCGAGATATTCGGTCACCCAGTCGGCGTCGGTCGCCGGGCTGGCATCGGAGAAAGCCTGGATCACGTCGGCGTCGGCGTGGATCTCACAGCTCGCCGCGCGCAGCGCCTCCAGGATCGGCACCAGATGGGTGGAAGCCGCAGCGCGGTCGACCAGCAGTGTCTCGGCCGCGCCGCACACGCCGGTGCGCCGCATCTTGGCATTGACGGCGATCTTCACCGCCATGTCGAGCTGCGCCGAACGGTCGACATAGAGATGGCAGATGCCTTCCAGATGCGCGAAGACCGGCACGCGCGCCTCGGTCTGCACCCGCCCGACAAGGCTTTTGCCACCGCGCGGGATGATGACGTCGAGGTTGCCGCCAAGCCCCTTGAGCATCTCGCCGACGGCAGCACGGTCGGTGGTCGGCACCAGCTGGATGGCGTCTTGCGGCAGACCAGCCGCGGTCAATCCTTCGACCATGCAGGCGTGGATCGCGGCCGATGAATTGATCGAGTCCGAGCCGCCGCGCAGGATGACCGGGTTGCCTGCCTTCAGGCAGAGCGCGCCGGCATCGGCGGTGACATTCGGGCGGCTTTCATAGATGACGCCGATAACGCCGAGCGGCGTGCGCACGCGTTCGATGTGCAGGCCGTTCGGCCTGTCCCATTCGGCGATGACTTCGCCGACCGGATCCTTGAGCGCGGCGATCTCGCGGATACCCTCGGCCATGGCGCGGATGCGCGAGGGATTAAGCTTTAGCCGGTCCATGAACGACCCCGACAACCCGGCCTCCTCGCCATTGGAGATGTCGATGGCATTGGCGCCGAGGATAGCCTGCTCGTTGCGCAGGATGGCGTCGGCCATGGCGGTCAGGGCTTCGTTCTTGGCAGCGGTTCTCGCAACGGCCAACCGTCGGGCAGCTACGCGGGCGTTGCGGCCTATTCTAGCCATCAAACTGGCTACATCGTCACGTTGGTGGTTGTTCAACATCTGACCGATCCGGGTAAGCTTGGTGGATTTACACGCGGCCGGCCCTCGCGGCAATGGCTGCATATTTGGGGGACAGAATGAACAGCGCCGCAATCGTCGTTGCTCTGGGCACAATGCTGGCGCCAACTGCCTTACGCGCCGCCGACTACTGCGACGACAAGATCGAACCTGGCGAGAGCCCCGATGGCAAGGCCATGGCCATGATGAGTTCCATGTTGTTCGCCGGACTTGCGGAGCGCTACTGCGGCGCACCGCCGATGCCACTTTCTCAGGTCTTCGTCGTTGTCGAGGAAGCGCATGGATGCGGTCCGCGCGAGCGGCTCGAGGCGAAATTCAAGAAGGCAATGGAGGAAGGCGGATCAAATGTAACGACGACCGACGAACTCGTTCGCGAAACCCTCTCCGAAGACGGGAGCGAGCTTCCGCAAGCCGAGGTTGATCGGCGCGCCAAAGCTGCGATCGAAGCTGAAATGGGAGGCTGCAGCGAGCTCCTGAAGACACATAAGGACCTCCAGGATCGATATCGCAACCCGCCTAAATGGCCGGCTGAGCCGGAGAACTGAAGCACCGCCACAGGTGGCACCGCATATCAGTCAGCCGCGCCGCCCACCACAAGGTCGTCACGATGGATCATCGCCGAACGCGCCTCGTAGCCGAGCACGTTTTCGATCTCGGCCGTCTTCAAACCCGCGATCCTTACGGCATCGGCGGCATCGTACGCAACCAGCCCGCGCGCGATCTCGCGGCCCTCGGGCGACAGGATCGCCACCGTGTCGCCTCGCGAGAAGTTGCCGCTGACCAGCTTGACTCCGGCAGGCAGCAGCGACTTGCCCGATTTCAGCGCGCCGATGGCGCCTGCGTCGACGGTGAGCCGGCCAGCGGGTTCCAATTGCCCGGCGATCCAGGTCTTGTAGCCTTTCACCGGGCTGGCGCTCGGCTTGAAGAACGTCGCGCGCTCGCCGCGCTCGATCGCCATCAGCGGCGAGAGCCTGGTGCCGGAGGTGATGATCATCGCGGTGCCGGCGGCGTTGGCGATCTTGCCAGCGTCCAGCTTCGTGCGCATGCCGCCGCGCGAAAGCTCGGACGCGGCGGCACCGGCCATCGCCTCGATGTCGGGCGTGATGCGGTCGACCACCGGGATGAATTTTGCTCCAGGGTCCTTGGCCGGCGGCGCCGTGTACAGTCCGTCGATGTCGGAAAGCAACACCAGCAGGTCGGCGCCCATCATGGTGGCGACGCGCGCGGCCAGCCGGTCATTGTCGCCATAGCGGATTTCGGAGGTCGCCACGGTGTCGTTCTCGTTGATGACCGGCACCGCCTTCATCTTGAGCAACGTGGAGATCGTCGCGCGGGCGTTGAGGTAGCGGCGCCGCTCCTCGGTGTCGCCGAGCGTCAAAAGAATCTGACCTGATTTCAGACCGTCCTTGCCGAGCGCGTCCGACCAGGCGCCGGCGAGCGCGATCTGGCCGACGGCGGCGGCGGCCTGGCTTTCCTCGAGCTTCAACGCGCGCTTGCCGAGGCCAAGGATGGTACGGCCGAGCGCGATGGCGCCGGAAGAAACCACCAGCACCTCAGCGCCGGCATTGGCCAGCACCGCGATGTCGTCGGCCAAGGAGGTAAGCCAATCGCGCTTCAGGCCCGCCGCCCTGTCGACAAGCAGCGCCGAACCGATCTTCACGGTGATGCGCCGGTATGACTTCAGCGATGTCATTTTCATTGCTGCCAGCGTGTCTCGACGGGAGCCGGAACGGCGTCACGCGCCTCAGCAACGACGGCCATCAAAGCGCGCAGGACCGCTTCGACGCCTTCGCCGGTGACGGCCGACAGCAGCACCGGCGCACGGCCGGCGGCGCGTTTCAGCGAAGCCGCCTTCTTCTTGCGGGCTTCCGGATCGAGGATATCGACCTGGGAAAGTGCGACGATCTCCGCCTTTTCAGCGAGACCGTGACCATAGGCCTCGAGCTCGCCGCGCACGACCTTGTAGGCCTTGCCGGGGCTTTCCTCCTGCGCCGAGACGAGGTGGAGCAGCACGCGCGTGCGCTCGACATGGCCGAGGAAGCGGTCGCCGATGCCGACGCCCTCATGCGCGCCCTCGATCAGCCCGGGGATGTCGGCGAGCACGAATTCGCGGCCGTCGATGCGCGCGACGCCAAGTCCGGGATGCAGCGTCGTGAACGGATAGTCGGCGATCTTCGGCTTGGCCGCGGTGACCGCCGCGAGGAAGGTCGACTTGCCGGCGTTCGGCAGGCCGACCAGGCCGGCATCTGCGATCAGCTTCAACC
>NZ_JANINM010000516.1 GCF_024509055.1 Mesorhizobium sp.
TCGCCGGCGCGAAGCGCGCGCCTTCCTCGTTGGTCCAGTTGGTGACCACGATCGGATGCCTGGTCTTGATGCCGAGATCGTTAAGCGAGCGCACCACTTCGAGCCCGCCAAGCACGCCGAGCACGCCGTCATACTTGCCGCCTGTCGGCTGCGTGTCGAGGTGGCTGCCGACATAGACCGGCGGCAGGTTGGGATCTGTGCCTTCGCGGCGGGCAAACATCGTGCCCATCTCGTCGAGGCCCATTTCGAGGCCCGCGGCCTCGCACCAGCGTTTGAACAGGTGGCGGCCCTCGCCGTCCTCGTCGGTCACCGTCTGGCGATTGTTGCCGCCGGCAATGCCGGGGCCGATCTTCGCCATCTCCATCAGTGAATCCCACAAACGGTCTGAATTGATTCGCAGATTCTCGCCTGGGGCGGCCATTCAAAGTCCTCTCATTTCATGTCTCCAGTCGGGCGGCGGTTCCCGACGCCGCCCGACCGGTCTGATAGCTTAGTCTATCGAGCGCAGAACGTCCCTGACATGGTCGATCAGCTCGTTGATCTGGCCCTTGGTGATAATCAGCGGCGGTGACAGCGCGATGATGTCGCCGGTCGTGCGGATCAGCGCGCCGCGTTCGAACGCCTTGACGAAGGCCGAGAAGGCCCGCTTCGTCGGGCTTCCGGCGATCGGCGCCAGTTCGATCGCGCCGATCAGGCCGATGTTGCGGATGTCGATGACATGCGGCTCGCCCTTGAGCGAATGCAGCGCGTCTTCCCAGTAAGGCGCCAGTTCCTCGCCACGCGTGAGCAGGCCCTCTTCCTTGTAGGTGTCAAGCGTGCCGAGCGCGGCAGCACAAGCGATCGGATTGCCCGAGTAGGTGTAGCCGTGGAAGAACTCGATCATGTGCTCCGGGCCGGTCATGAAGGCGTCGTGGATTTCCTTCTTCACGAACACCGCGCCCATCGGGATGACGCCGTTGGACACGCCCTTGGCTGTCGTCATGATATCCGGCGTGACGCCGAAATAGTCCGCCGCGAACGGCGCGCCGAGACGGCCGAAACCGGTGATGACCTCGTCGAAGATCAGAAGGATGCCGTGCTTGGTGCAGATCTCGCGCAGCTTCTGCAGATAGCCCTTCGGCGGCAGGATGACACCGGTGGAGCCGGCGACCGGCTCGACGATGACCGCCGCGATGGTCGACGCGTCATGCAGCGCGATGAGGCGCTCAAGATCGTTCGCCAGTTCCGCGCCATGCTCGGGCACGCCCTTCGAGAAGGCGTTCTTCTCCGGCAGATGCGTGTGCGGCAAATGGTCGACGCCGCCGAGCAGCGTGCCGAACATCTTGCGGTTGCTGACAATGCCGCCGACGGAGATGCCGCCGAAATTGACGCCGTGATAGCCACGCTCGCGGCCGATCAGGCGCGTACGGGAACCTTCGCCGCGAACACGATGATAAGCGATCGCCATCTTCAGCGCGGTCTCGACCGATTCCGAGCCGGAATTGGTGAAGAAGACGTGGTCCATGCCCTTCGGCGCGATGTCGACCAGGCGGTTCGCCAGCTCGAACACGATCGGGTGGCCCATCTGGAAGGCGGGCGCATAGTCGAGCTCGGCCGCCTGGCTCTGGATGGCCTCGGTGATCTTCGGCCGGCAGTGGCCGGCATTGACGCACCAGAGGCCAGCGGTGCCGTCGAGAACCTCGCGGCCGTCGCTCGTCGTGTAGTGCATGTCCTTTGCGGACACGAACATGCGCGGCGACTGCTTGAACTGCCGGTTTGCCGTGAACGGCATCCAGAATGCGCTGAGATCGTTCGGCGTGACTTTCAGCCGGTTGGACATGACCAAGACTTCCCCTTGTAAGCGTGTTTCGGTGCGGCCAACGCTTGGTCTTTGCTGCGTTTTCGTGCTACGCAAAATTTTGACCGGTTGGACAAACGTTAGCACCGCCCTGTCGGCGGTCAAGGGATTACTAGCGGAAATGCCACATCGAAGGCGCGCTCCACAGGTTGGAGAAAAACTGGTCCAGAGGATTGGTCCAGAAAGCTCGCGCAGCGGCAGCCGGCAAGGATGACGGCCACGATGGAAGGCTCAGCTCCCCGCCGCACCCGCATCCAGCTGGAAAAGCGCGAACTTATCCTGGAAGCCGCGCTCGAAGTCTTCTCAACCAACGGTTTTCGCGGCTCAACCATCGACCAGATCGCCGAAGCCGCGGGCATGTCGAAGCCAAACCTTCTCTACTATTTCCGTCGCAAGGAAGACATTCACGAGACATTGATGCAGCGCCTGCTCGACACCTGGCTGGCGCCACTCCGGGAGCTCGACGATATCGGCGATCCGATGACCGAGTTGCGCAGCTACATCCGACGCAAGTTGGAGATGGCGCGCGACTTCCCCCGCGAGAGCCGGCTGTTCGCCAACGAGATTCTGCAGGGCGCGCCGCGCATCATGCCGTTGCTGGAAGGCGAGCTGAAGACGTTGGTCGACGAGAAGGCGACCGTCATCAAGGGTTGGATGCGCGACGGCAAGATCGCCCGCACCGATCCGTGGCATCTCATCTTCTCGATCTGGGCGACGACGCAGCACTATGCCGATTTCGACGTGCAGGTCCGCGCGGTGCTCGGAACCGACCGTGGCGGCGACGGCCGCTTCGAGGACGCGGCAAGATTCCTCGAGCAGCTGTTCCTCGATGGGCTGAAGCCTAAAGCCTGAGCGATTAGGCGCTGCGCCGCTCGGCCGGCTGCCCGTCGAGCAGCTTTTGCAGCTTGGCGATCGAATTCTGCTCCGCAAGCGGCGTATAGACGATCAGCCGCATGTCCGAGCCGTCGTCGATCGACAGGCTCATGTGCTCGAACGTCATCGGGCCGGCGATTGGGTGGCGCAGATGTTTCAGGCCGGACAGCCGATGAACCACGTCGCGTTGCGGCCACCATTCACGGAATTCAGGGCTTGTGCGCATCATCAGCGCTATCAGCCGTTCGAAATCCGGATCGCCGACATATTTCGCGCTCTCGGCGCGGAACGCGGCAAGGGTTGCGCGCGCCAGTTGCTCCCAATTCACCAACAGATGCCGCCGGTGTGGATCGGTGAACACGCCATGGATGATGTTTCGGGCATCGCCCTCCAGCAGGCCGTAATCGCCGAAAATGGCAACGGCCGCGTCATTCCAGGCGAGCACATCCCAGCGCGGCCCAACGACATAGGCGGGTTGCAGCACAAGGCTCTGCAACATGTGCAGCAGCGGTCCCTCGACTTTGCCCCGGACGATGCGCCGCTGCTCCGGCTGCTGGCGACCGGCAAGCGTGAACAGATGCCGCTGCTCGGCGCTATCCAACCTTAGCGCCTGGCAAAGCGCCGAAAGCACATCGACAGAGGGCCGCACGTCCCTGCCCTGTTCCAGCCAGGTGTACCAGGTCGTGCCGACGCCGGCGATCATCGCCACCTCCTCGCGCCTCAAGCCGGGCGTGCGCCGCCGCGCGCCGCAGGCGACGCCGGCGGCATCAGGTGAAAGCCTCTCCCGGCGCGAACGCAGGAAGGCGCCGAGCTCGCGGCGGCGATGGTCTTCGGGGGAATGGGTGATGGCATCCACGCGCCTATTATAGCAGTACCGATACCAGGATAAAGTTTGAACTGTTTGGGATGCGCGTGGTGTCCCATCTTTGCGTCCAGAGCAGCACAAGGAGGCTCTGAACATGGAACTCAAGGACAAAACAATTCTTGTCACCGGTTCGACCGACGGTGTCGGCCGCCTGGTCGCTGAACGGCTTTGCGCCGCCGGAGCGCGCGTGCTGGTGCATGGCCGGGATCAGGGTCGCGCCAAGGCAGTCGTCGCCGGCATCGAGGCCAAGGGCGGCAAGGCCGAGCTTCTCATCGCGGACCTGTCGTCGCTTGCTGAAGTGCGCCGCCTTGCGGACACGGTCCGCGAACGCACCGATCGGCTCGACGTCTTGATCAACAATGCCGGCGTCGGCACCGGTGGCGCGGGCGCGAAACGGCAAGTAAGCGCCGACGGCTATGAACTGCGTTTCGCGGTCAACTATCTTGCGGGCTTCCTGCTGACGTCGGAACTGCTGCCGCTCCTTAAGGCAAGCGCGCCGGCGCGCATCGTCAATGTCGCCTCGGCCGGCCAACAGGCGATCGATTTCGGTGACGTCATGCTGACGCGGGCCTATAGCGGCGTGCGCGCCTACTGCCAAAGCAAGCTGGGGCAGATCCTGTTCACCATTGACTTGGCGGAACAGCTGAAAGGCACTGGCGTCACCGTCAATGCGCTGCATCCGGCAAGCTACATGGACACCACCATGGTGCGGCAGGCTGGCGTCACGCCATGGAGTTCCGTCGAGACCGGCGCCGATGCCATCCTCAACCTCGCGACATCTCCCGCGCTCGAAGACCGCAGCGGCCTCTATTTCGACGGCCAACGGGAATCGCGCGCCGACGCGCAGGCCTATGACGAAAAAGCCCGCCGCCAGCTGCGAGCCCTCAGCCTCGAACTGACCGGACACCCTTCCATGACATCCAGGGAACAGCACTCATGAGTGAGACCATCGAACATTGCGTCATCATCGGCGGCTCTTCCGGAATCGGCCTTGCCACAGCCAAACGGCTGGTCAGTTCCTCGATGAAGGTGACGATCACCGGCCGCGACGAGGAGAAGCTGAAGAGCGCGTGGAAGAGCCTAGGCGGGACCGTCGACAAGGCGGCCTTCGATGCCTCGAAATCGGGCGAGGTCCGCCAATTCTTCAAGAATCTTGGGCGGTTCGATCATCTCGTCCTTGCCGCAAGCGGCGGCAAAGGATTGGGAGCGTTCGCGACCCTCGACCTCGCCGACATCGCCAGCGGCGTCGACGAGAAGATCCGGCCGCAACTGGCTTGCCTGCAGGCGGCACTACCGACCTTGAACCGGTCGGGATCGGTCACCTTCATCTCGGCGGTTTCCGCGCAGGTCGCCATGCCCGGTGTCGCCGGCATCGGCGCCATCAATGGCATGTTGTTGACCGTCGCGCCGATCCTGGCGGTCGAGCTGAGGCCGCTGCGCGTCAATGTCGTGGCGCCCGGCGTCATCGACACGCCCTGGTGGGATTTCCTGCCGAATGACCAGCGGCAGGCCGTCTTCGCCGACTATGCCGGCAAGACGCCTGTCGGCCGCATCGGCCGTGCCGAGGATGTCGCCGACGCCATCGCTTTCCTCGTGTCGAACAGCTTCATGACCGGCCAGGTGCTGACCTGCGACGGCGGCTTGCGCTTTGCCGCCTGAGTGGATCAGTTGGAAATGAGGCCGGGCAGGAAGGCGAGCAGGATCAGTCCGGCAACGACCGCATACCAGACAAAGAGGTGGACCGCCTTCGTCAGCCGGCGGCCCACTTCACGCGCGCGCTTTGGATGAAGCGGATCGTAGATCACCTCGACAGGCGCGCCGACATTCCTGGTTGTCTTGTTGATCGGCAGGCTAGAGTCGAAACGCCACGTCTTGCCCTGCCGGTCGGCGAATTCGATGACCGGCGTATCCGGTCCATCGCTGGACTTGTCGATGCTCACCACCTTGCCGGTGGCAAAGGCGCCGCGTCGCCTCAGCACGATATCGCCATAGGTCTGTATGGCGAGCAGCGCCAGGAAGAAGGCACCGCACAGAAAGCACCATATCTGGATGTCGCTGGGATGCCCGCCAAGAGCCGCCGCGATTACCCGGAACGGGAACAGCGCCTCGTGGAAGGCTTCCGAGATGCGTGCCCAGAAACTGGTCCAGCCTTGCTCCATCGCCGCCATATCCGCGCCAACCCGCAGGTTTCATACCGGACAATCGCGACGAAGCGATTAACGCGGAACCGTAAGCGGCTCAGAGGTATTGGGCAATCAGCGCCAGGAAGCCTCCGCCCAGCGCAACATTGCTGACGATGCCGTTGATGCGGGACGCGCGATCGGGACCCTGATGGTCCCAGAAATTGTGGAACATCGCGGTTGCGACAACGAGAAAACCAATCAGCGCGGCTGCCGCCAGAGCGGTCCACAAGCCGGCGATCACCAGCGCCCCGGCGGCAACCTGCAGCAGGATGCCCAGCCACAGGGTAAGGCCCGCATGTGGAACGCCACGCGCGGCCATCAATGAGGTGACCAGCTTTCTGTTCTGGACGTTGCGCAGGCCGGCAAAAATGAAGGCGCCTCCGAGCAGGCAGCGCGCGGCAAGCAGAATCTCGTTCTGAAAATTCTCAAACATGTCTTTGATCCTGAAAGTGAAAAAAGGCGTGGGCCATCAGCAGGCCCACGCGATCGCCAATGAAGATCAGGCAGCCTTGGCGGCCGGCATCGGATGAATGGCATGGAACGGGACGCAGAGCCGGTTCCAGGTGTTGATCATGCCGAGCGCGACCGAGAGCTTGACCAGTTCCTCCTCGGAGAAATGCTGCAGCGCCCGCGCGTAGAGTTCGTCCGACACGCCGTTGTGGGCGATGAGGGTAACGGCCTCGGTCCAGGCGAAGGCCGCGCGCTCGCGCTCGGAAAACAGCGGCGATTCCTTCCAGGCGGAGACCAGATAGACCCGCTGCTCGGTTTCGCCGTCGCGCCTCGCCTCCCGGCTGTGCATCTCGACACAATAGGAACAGCCATTGATCTGAGACGCTCTCAGTTTGACCAGATGCAGCAGGCCTTCCTCGAGCCCGCATTCGTCGACAGCCTTGTTGAGCGCCAAGACAGCCTTCATGATTTCGGGCGCCTTGGCGAAGAATTGCAGCCTCTCTTTCATGGTCTTTCCTTTCATTCCTTGTTTGATTGAACATGGCTCGGTTGAGCCTTCTGCCGCCGCTGGTGGCGTTCGACGAAGGCGCAGCTTGCTGCGATCGAACGCGGGTCAGCGTCATTCATGAAGTCGGCGACAATGTCGGAGATCTTCGCTTCGGCGAGCGCGGCGCGGTAGGCGCGCTCGGCCTTGAGCATCGCGGCATTGATGCCGCATGGCTTCACGTAAGCCGATGCATCGAGCTTGACCGGACCGCGCTGGCGGATTTCACCACAGCGGAACGCCGGCTCCCGCCCCTCGACCGCAAGCACGATGTCGAGCAGCGTGATGCGCTCGGCAGGTCGCGCCAGCCGATAGCCGCCTGACGGCCCCGGAACCGATTCCAGGATACCAGACGCCGTCAGCAGGTTGAGATGCTTCAGCAGATAGCTCGGCGACAGGCCGAAGGCCTCGGCCATGGCGGCACCCGACATGGTGCTGTTGCCTTCGACGCCGGCAAGCATGGCTGCGCAGTGGATCGCGGCCTCGACGCCATCCCCCAGCTTCATGGTTCACGCCTCTGATTCATAGATATTTCCTATCATGGATAATTTTTATCTGCAATAAGAAACAAAAAAACGGCGCCCGAAGACGCCGCCTTTTTCGGATGCCTAAGCCCTACTCCGCAGCCACCTTGGCCATCGGATTGTTGGGGTGGGTCGTCCAGTTGGCATAGATCGGCGACACCGGCTTGCCGGTGCGCTCATCCATGGCGCCGGCGGCCAGCGGCTCCATGGTGATGCAGCCTTCGACCGGGCAGACATTGACGCAGAGGTTGCAGCCGACGCATTCGGCCTCGATCACCTCGAAATGCCTGGCGCCGTCGACAATCGCGGTGATCGCCTGGTGCGACGTGTCTTCGCAGGCGATGTGGCAGCGCCCGCACTTGATGCAGGCATCCTGGTCGATACGCGCCTTGGCGACATAATTGAGGTTGAGATACTGCCAGTCGGTCACATTGGGCGTGGCGCGGCCGATAATGTCGGAGAGCGAGGCATGGCCCTTTTCGTCCATCCAGTTCTCCAGACCTGCGATCATCTCCTGCACGATCTTGAAGCCATAGGTCATCGCCGCCGTGCACACCTGCACGTTGCCGGCACCGAGCGCCATGAATTCCGCGGCGTCGCGCCAAGTGGTGATGCCGCCGATGCCGGAGATCGGCAGGCCGCGGGTCTCGGGGTCACGCGCGATCTCGGCCACCATGTTCATGGCGATCGGCTTGACCGCCGGGCCGCAATAGCCGCCATGCGAGCCCTTGCCGTCGATGGTCGGTTGCGGCGCGAAACTGTCGAGATCGACACCGGTGATCGAGTTGATGGTGTTGATCAGCGACACCGCGTCGGTGCCGCCGGCGTGTGCGGCCCTCGCGGGCTTGCGGATGTCGGTGATGTTGGGCGTCAGCTTGGTGATAACGGGCATGCGCGTATACTGCTTGCACCAACGCACCACCATCTCGATGTATTCCGGCACCTGGCCGACCGCCGAGCCCATGCCTCGCTCGCTCATGCCGTGCGGGCAACCGAAATTGAGCTCGATGCCGTCGGCGCCGGTCTCCTCGACCAGCGGCAGGATCGCCTTCCAGCTTTCCTCCACGCAAGGCACCATGATCGAGGCGATCAGGGCCCGATCCGGCCAGTTCATCTTGACCTGCTTCATCTCGCGCAGGTTCGTCTGCAGGTCGCGATCGGTGATCAGCTCGATGTTGTTCAGGCCAAGCAGCCGGCGGTCGGCGCCCCAGATCGCGCCGTAGCGCGGGCCGTTGACGTTGACGACCGGGGGGCCTTCTTCGCCCAGCGTCTTCCAGACCACGCCGCCCCAGCCCGCCTTGAAGGCACGCTCGACATTATAGGCTTTGTCAGTCGGCGGCGCCGACGCCAGCCAGAACGGATTGGGCGACTTGATGCCGACGAAGTTGTTGCGAATGTCTGCCATGCTCATGCCCTCCCGTTAGAGGTCAATGCCCGGTGGATGGATTCGGCTGCGTCGCGCCCTTGAGCCACGGCCGAGACGGTCAGGTCGTCGCCACCGAAGATGCAGTCACCGCCGGCCCAGACCTTGGCCAGCGAGGTGCGGCCCTCGGCATCGACCTTGATGCGGCCGCCCTCCAGATCGATCGAGGCGGTGCTGCCGTTCAGAGCAGCCGGGACAAGGCTTTGACCGATCGCCTTGAACACCTGGTCGGCGACAAGCGTCAGCCGTTCGCCGGTGCCGGCGAGCTTGTCGCCGTTCATCGCCGTGTATTCGAGCTCGATTGCCGAGACCTTGCCGTTGTCGGCAATGACCCGCTTCGGCTGCAGCCAATGGCGGATGGTGACGCCGTTGGCAGCGGCCAGATCCTGCTCGAAGCCGGACGCGTTCATATGCTCCTGGCCGCGCCGGTAGCAGATCGTCACTTCCTCGGCGCCGAGCAGCTTCGACTGCACGGCTGCGTCGACCGCGGTCATGCCGCCGCCGATGACGACAACGCGCCGGCCGACTGGCAGGCTTGAAAGGTCGCTCGCTTGCCGCAGCTCGGCGATGAATTCGACCGCGTTGGCGACACCGTCAGCATCCTCGCCGTCGGCCCGCAGCGCATTGACGCCACCCAGCCCAAGACCGAGGAACACCGCATCATAGTTGCGGATCAGGTCGGCCAGCTGGAAGTCGTGGCCGAGCGCCTTGCCGTTCTGGATGTCGATGCCGCCGATCGCGGTGACATAGTCGACCTCGGCCTGGGCGAAATCGTCGACGCTCTTATAGGCGGCAATGCCGTATTCATTAAGGCCGCCGGCTTTCGGCCGCGCCTCGAGGATCGTCACGTCATGGCCATGGCGGGCAAGGCGATGCGCCGCGGCCAGGCCTGCCGGTCCGGCGCCGACGACCGCGACCGTCTTTCCGGTCGGTTCCGCGCGATTGTAAAACTGCTTGTCCTCGCTCATGGCGATGTCGGTGGCATAGCGTTGCAGCCGGCCGATCTGCACCGGCTTGCCCTCCGCCACCTCGCGCACGCAGACCTCTTCACAGAGCGTCTCGGTCGGACAGACGCGGGCGCACATGCCGCCGAGGATGTTCTGGTCGAAGATCGTCTTGGCCGAACCCAGCGGATTGCCGGTGGCGATCTGCCGGATGAACAGCGGAATGTCGATCGAGGTCGGACACGCGTTCATGCAGGGCGCGTCGTAGCAGAAATAGCAGCGATCGGATTCGACCAGCGCCTCATGGTGATCGAGCGGCGGATGCAGGTCGGAAAAATTGTCGGCATATTGCTCGGCTGACAGCCGGCCGCCGGCTATGCCTTCGATGAAATGACCAGTCGCCATTCCAGTTCCCCTTGTTGTCGTTTTGAGGAAGGCTAGCACGTTTTATTTTTTTATCAATTGGTCAATTTTCGACCAAGCCACTGTAATGGCTGGATAAAAATATGATTATCACAGTCATGTTTTTCTTGCCGACGCGGTGGCAAGAGCGCATGGGATTTCCGAACATCCGGCATCTTTTCGCGCGACTGTCGGATTTCTGTCCGCAAACGCGTCCTAGTATGGATCGTTCTGCGATCGAAGCCCCCACCGGTGAGGAGACAGACAATGCCAAATGCCCCAAAACCCTTCTTCTGGTACGAACTGATGACCACCGACCTCGACGCCGCCGAGGCCT
>NZ_JANINM010000517.1 GCF_024509055.1 Mesorhizobium sp.
CGCCGGCATCGCAGCCGACCTTGGTGCCGGTCAGCCGCAACTCGTCACGCAAAACCTGCGACAGCCGTCGCACGGGCGGCACCGAGACCGCGACGGCCGCGCCGTTGACCTCGAAGGCGATATCGGCGCGTTCCATGCCAGTCCGGGCCATGCTCATACCGCCACCTTGCTTTCGCCCAGGCCGATAGCGGCGCGCACGGCGCGCGCAACGATCTCGCGCGCCGCATCCTGCCGGTATTCGGCGCTGCCGCGCACATCGGCGATCGGCGACAGTTCCTCGATCGGGGCGGACAGCACCGCATCGCCGAGCGCCACCGCGAACGGTTGACCGCGCAGCGCGGCCTCGACACCGGCCAGGCGGCGAGCTACCGCCGAACAGGCGCCGACGGCGATTGCCGCTTCGGCAACCACGCCATCCTCGATCACGAGGCGGGCGGCGGCCATGGCTACGGAGATGACGAGATAGCGCCGGGCGCCGAGCTTTACGAAGGTCGACGCGCCGACCGCGGAACGCTTCGGGATACGGATGGCAGTGACCATCTCGCCCGATTGCAGCGCCGTACGGCGGTTGCCGAGGATGAAATCGCCGAGCGGCAGATGACGGGTCGCCTTCACTGACCGCAATTCGACATCGGCATCGAGCACCAGCAGCGCCGGCACGCCGTCGGCCGCGGGCGAGGCGTTGCAGAGATTGCCGGCGACCGAGGCGACGTTCTGGATCTGGACGGAGCCGACTTCGCGCGCCGCCGCCTTCAGTGCGTCGAAGGCCACTGGCAATGGATGGCGCACGATGTCGGTCCAGGTGGCGCGGGCGCCGATCCGCCAGTGCCCGTCCGTTTCGTCGATTCCGCGCAGGGCAGCCAGACCATTGATGTCGAGGATATTGGCGCGGAATGGTTTCACGCCCTGCGCCGGATAGAAATCCGTGCCGCCGGCGAGAATACGCCAGCGATCCTCGCCAAGCAAAGCGAGCGCCTCGTCGACCGTGGTGGGTTTCGCGTAACGGATCACGCCCTGCCTTCCAGACAATTGGGCCTTCCCCTGGCCCTCCCGAAGCGTCAGCTCCAGGCTTTTTTGCCGGTGCCGACCGGCCAAATTCATTCGTATGCAAATGATATCAAGCCGGCGGAAATTGTCAAAGCCGGAGTTTGCCCCGAGCAGCAGGCCCGACAGGGCCCACCTACATTGTCATGGTCCCAGAGGTTGACGTGGCGGGCCATCTGGTCAAGGTTCCGTGTCCGGTCGCGCCAGCGGCGCTCGGACTGGAGCCCAAGCCGAAACGAGAGGGAGGCCGCATGGCCGAAGAAGCACTCATCGTCATCGACCTGCAGAACGATTTTTGCCCCGGCGGCGCGCTAGCCGTTGCCGGCGGCGACGAGATCGTGCCTCTGGTCAACGACCTGATCCGGCGGTCGGAACATGTGATCCTCACGCAGGACTGGCACCCGGCCGGACACTCGAGCTTCGCTTCGAGCCATCCTGGCAAGCAACCCTTCGAGACGATCGATATGCCTTACGGGCCGCAGACCTTGTGGTCGGACCATTGTATCCAGGGCAGCCTCGGCTCGGATTTCCATTCGGGGCTCGCCTGGACCAAGGCGGAACTGGTCATCCGCAAGGGTTTCCGCACGGCGATAGACTCCTACTCGGCCTTCTTCGAGAACGACCATACGACGCCGACCGGCCTTGCCGGTTATCTCAAGGAGCGCGGCATCGACACGATCACCCTGGCAGGGCTGGCCACCGATTTCTGCGTCGCCTTTTCAGCGCTGGATGCGGCAAAGCAGGGTTTCAGGACGACGGTGCGGCTCGATGCCTGCCGCGGCATCGACCTCAACGGCTCCGTCGAGGCGATGCTGAAGCGCATGCGGGAAGCCGGCGTGACGCTCGAAGATCATTCGTCGGAATGACCTGCCTGTGAGGCATCCAGGGGGTTTTTCAGGGCCGCTGAAGCGGTTGGAAACGGCTGTCGTTGCCGTGGCCTTGCTCGCATTCACGCAACCGGCTCTCGCCGGGGAGGTCCATGAACTGCCGGGCGCGGCGATGTCGCTGTGGTGGGCGCTGCCCTTTGCCGGCTTGTTGCTGTCGATCGCCACCGGCCCGCTGCTCTTCCCGCATCTGTGGGAACATCACTACGGCAAGATCGCCGCCGCATGGGCGGCGTTGGCGGTGGTTCCATTGGCTATCGTCTTCGGTGTTCCGACAGCCGGCGAAGCCGTGCTGCACACGCTGCTCACCGAGTATCTCTCCTTCATCGTCCTGCTGTTCGCGCTGTTCACCATTTCCGGCGGCATCCTCGTCGCCGGCAACATCCATGGCACGCCGCTGGTCAATGCCGGCCTGCTGCTCGTCGGTGCGCTTCTTGCCTCGGTCATCGGCACCACGGGCGCCTCCATGATCCTCATCCGGCCAATCCTGCGCGCCAACGACAACCGGCCGTTCAACGCGCATGTGGTGGTCTTCTTCATCTTCCTGGTGTCAAACATCGGCGGCTCGCTGACCCCGCTCGGCGACCCGCCGCTGTTCGTCGGCTTCCTGGGCGGCGTCGATTTCTTCTGGACGACCACGAACCTCTGGCGCGAGACGCTGTTTACCGGCGGGCTGGTGCTTGTCGTCTTCCTGGCGCTCGACATTGTCCTGCACCGCCGCGAGGCCGGCGCGCCCAAGATCAAGGACCCTACGCCCGATTCCAAGGTCCGCATCCGCGGCCTGGCGAACCTGCCGCTGCTTGCCGGCGTGATCGGAGCGATCCTGCTTTCCGCCAGCTGGAAACCGGGCATCAGCATTCCGGTCTTCGGCGTCGGCCTCGAACTGCAGAACCTCGCGCGCGACGCCATCATCCTGGGGCTGGCCTTGCTGTCCCTTCGCGTCTCGTACAAGAGCCACAGGGAAGCGAACGGCTTCAGATGGGGGCCGATCGCCGAGGTGGCGAAGCTCTTTGCCTGCATTTTCATCTGCATCGTGCCGGTCATCGGCATTCTCAAGGCAGGCCTTGGCGGCGCGCTGGCGCCGCTGGTCTCGCTGGTCACCTCGGCCAATGGCCAGCCCAACGATCTTGCCTATTTCTGGCTCACCGGGGCGCTGTCATCCTTCCTCGACAACGCGCCGACCTATCTGGTGTTTTTCGAGCTGGCCGGCGGCGACGCCCATCATCTGATGACGGAAGCCGCCTCGACGCTCGCGGCCATCTCGGCTGGCGCCGTGTTCATGGGCGCCAACACCTATATCGGCAACGCACCGAATTTCATGGTCTATGCCATCGCCAGGCATCGCGGTTTCAAGATGCCGGGCTTCTTCGGCTACATGGCCTGGTCGGGCCTGGTGCTGGTCCCGACATTCCTGATTGCCGGCTTCCTGTTCTTTTAGCCGACGCCGACATAACGACGGACAGCTGACGGATCGGCGCGCAATTCCTCGACGTCGACCGTCTCGCGGTTGCGGCCGTTCTCGATGAAGCAGACGCGGTCGGCGACCGAGAGCACGGCGTCGACGCGCTGCTCGACCAGGATCGTCGAGACGCCGAGCTCGCGCAGCTTCGCCACCGTTTCACGGATCCTGGCGATCATCGACGGCATCAGCCCTTCGGTCGGCTCGTCGAGCAACAACACCTGCGGCTCCAGGCAGAGCGCGCGGGCCATGGCGAGCATCTGCTGCTCGCCGCCGGATAGCGTGCCGGAACGCTGCTTCAACCGCTCGCGCAGCAGCGGGAAAAGGTCCAGCACATTTTCCCGCACCTGCCTGCCCTTGCCGCGCGCCATCAGGCCGATTTCGATGTTTTCTGACACCGTCATCTCGGCGAACAGCCGCCGGCCCTGCGGCACATAGGCGACGCCGGCCTTCGGCACGTCGTGCGCGGCAAGCCCAACCAGCTCGTTCCCGTCCAACCTGATCGAACCGGCGGAGGCCGGCACCAGGCCCATGATCGCCTTCAGCGTCGTCGTCTTGCCGGCGCCATTGCGGCCGAACAGGCAAAGCACCTCGCCCTTGTTCAGAATGAGATCGAGACCGTAGAGGACCTGGACCTCGCCATAGAAACAGTTGAGCCCGGAAATGGCGAGCAACCCTGTATCAGCCATGGGTCGCCCCGAGATAGGCATCCTGGACCTCCGTATTGGCGCGGATCTGATCCGGCGTACCTTCGGCGAGGATCTTTCCCGAACTGAAGACGGTGATGCGGTCGGCAAGTTGCATGACGACGGGCATGTTGTGCTCGATCAAAAGCACCGTTGCGTCCCTGGCGATCTCGCGCACCACGGCAATGAAATTGTCGATCTCGCTGTCGGCAAGGCCCTGCGTCGGCTCGTCGAGGATCAGGAGGCGCGGCTTGAGCGCCAGTCCCATCGCCACCTCGAGCAGGCGCTGGTGGCCATAGGACAGCTGCCCGGCCAATGTGCCGGCGCGATCGGCAAGGCCGGTGCGCTCGAGCGCCGCCATGACGCCGCTCCTCACCTGACCTTTCGAGCGGCCGTCGGTCAGCGTGCGCTGCACCGGCAGCGCGACATTGTCGAAGGCGGTGAGGTTGGCAAAGACGCTGGTGATCTGGAAGGTGTAGGCGACGCCGAGGCGAACCCGTCGATAGGCCGGCATTGTGGTGATGTCGGCGCCGTCGAAGACGATCATGCCGGAGGATGGCCGGATGCGGCCGCTGAGCAGGCTGACGAAGGTTGTCTTGCCGGCGCCGTTGGGGCCGATGATGGCGCGGATTTCGCCCGGCATCAGCGCGAAGTCGACGCCGTCGACGGCGCGCAGCCCGCCGAAATGGCGCGACAGGCCCCTGGTGGTGAGCAGCGGCATCACGGCAGCCACCCCAGCCAGCGTTCGCGGATGCTGCCCAGGATGCCCTTCGGGGCAAACAGCACCAGCAGGATCAGCGCAACGCCGACGATCAGCAGATAGGCCGAGGTGAAGCCGCTGGCGATGTCGGTGACATAGTACATGAACAGCGTTCCGACGAGCGGCCCGAGCGCTGTCGCGGCGCCGCCGAGAAGCACCCAGAGCAGCGGCAGGATCGAGTACTGCACGGACGCGAAGTTCGAGCCGACATAACCGAACAGCAGCGCGTAGCCAGCGCCCGAAGCCGCGCAGATCGCGCCGGAGACAGCGACAGCGGCAAGCTTGTTGGCGACGGTATCGTAGCCCAGCATCTTCGTGCGCTCCTCGTTCTCGCGGATGGCGACCAACACGCGGCCGAACCGCGAGCGGACCAGCGCCAAGGTGACGATCAGAACCACGGAAAACAGCGCCAGCGCGCTCATGTAGCGTACGGTCGAATTGGTGAGGTCGAGCGCGGCGCCGCCGAGATCGAGGGTGCGCGCCGACTGCTGGATGACCAGGCCCTGATCCCCGCCGGTCCAGGCTGCGAAATAGAGAATCAGCAGATAGAAAACCTGGGCGAACATCATGGTGACGATCATGAAGGCGACGCCGGAGGTGCGCAGCGCGAGCAAGCCGATGACAAGCCCAAGCAACGCGCCGCAGGCGACGCCGGCCGCAAAGGCTTCCGGCACGCTCCAGCCAAGATGGTAGACGGTGAGCCCGGCGCCATAGAGGCCGGCAGAGAAGAACATGGCATGCCCGAGGCTGAGCAGCCCGACATAGCCGAAAAGCAGATTGTAGCCCATGGCGAAGACGGCCAGCACCATGATGCGGGCGAAGAGGCCCTGGTGATAATCGGGCAGGACGAAGTTCAGCAGGAACAGAAGCGCGATGACGCCGATATGCAAGGCGTAGGTCTTCGCCGGCGAAGCAACCTTCATCGCGGCGTTGTCCCGAACAGGCCCTGTGGCCGGAACACCAGCACCATCGCGACCAGCAAAGTCGCGATGATCTTGGCCAGGGTTGGGGAGAAGAAGACCGAGATGATGCCGTCGGAGAGACCGATCAGGATGGCGGCGACCACCGTGCCGCGCAACGACCCCAGACCGCCGATGATGACGACGATGAAAGACAGCAGCAGCGGATCCTGCCCCATCAGATAATGCGCCTGGCTGATGGGCACGATCAGCACCGCGGCGATAGCCGCCAGCATGGCGCCGATGGCGAAGACACCGGCATAGACCCGCTCGACCGGGATGCCGAAGGCTTGCGCGGTCTCACGGTCATACTGCGTGGCGCGCATGATCAGGCCGATCCTGGTGCGGGTGAGCACCAGCCACGTGACGATGAGCAGAACAGCGGAGGCGGCAACGACCGACAGCTTGTAGCCGGAGTAGCCGAACCACGGCAAAAGGATGCGGTAGCTGAAAGGCGGATCGACGGGGCGCGCCTCGGGGCCGTAAAAAGTCAGCGCCAGTTGCTGGATGATGTAGAGCATCCCGATGGTGGCGACGATGGTGCCTTCCGGGTTGTAGTTCAGCCGGCGCAGCACCAGGCGTTCGGCGAGCAGCGCGATTAGCCCGACCAGCAGAGGGGCAATCACCAGGGCTGCCAGGAATCCGATGGCCGGGTGCCCTGAAATCGCCGTCGAGACCGCCCAGGCGAGCACTGCGCCGAGCATGAAGAACTCGCCATGGGCGACGTTGACGACGCGCATGACGCCGAACACCAACGACAGGCCAAGCGCCGTCAGCGCCAGCACGGCGGAGGTGACGAGGCCTTCGAGGGCGGCAAGCAGGAGATGAGGTCCGAAGTGCATGGGCTAGGCACCGAGGGATGCGCGAGGCACCCCCCTCTGCCCTGCCGGGCATCTCCCCCTCAAGGGGGGAGATTGACCTTCACGTCGGGTTTCGCCAACCACCAAAGCCGGCAAAAAGGCGCCAACGCAGAAACTGCCAATCTCCCCCCTTGAGGGGGAGATGTCCGGCAGGACAGAGGGGGGTGGCTTGGCGCCCACGCTTACCAGAATGGTCCTATAGCGCCTGCGTCGTGTAATCCCCTTCCGGCTGGTAGAGGCCGTCCTCGATCTTGGTCTTGTGCACGACCTTCAGCTTGCCGCCTTCGACCTTGGAGATGTTCTGGATGCCGAAGCACTGGTGGATCTTGCCGTTGAAGGTCTTGGCCCCCTGGGGATGCTCGGGTCCCTCGGCGAACTCCTTCAGCGCCTCGGTCGCCTCGACCAGCTTGGCGCGGTCTTCCGGTCCCTTGTAGCCGGCGTCCTCCATCGCCTTCTTGACGACGTAGAGCGTCTCCCAGCAGCCGAACATGTGAGCCGCCGTGGAGACGTCCTTGGCATCGCCGACGGCGGCGCCATTGTCGTCGATGCCGACAGCGGCGCGATAAGCCTTCTGCGCGGCCGTGTCATCGGGCTGCGCATAGCGCGGCGAGCCTTCCCAGAAGTGGCTGCCGTCGAGGAATTCGAGGCCGGGGCTGTTGATGTCGACAGCCTCGAGCGAGTCGATGAAGCCGAAGAGCTGCGGCCTCTGCGAGCCGTAGAATTCGCCCAGTTCCTTGACGAAGGTGAGCACGGCCGGCCCGACCATGACGTGGTAGATGACTTCCGTCTCGGCCGGGATCTGCGGGAAGTATTTGGTGAAGGACGATTCCGTCGGCGGGATGGCGATCTGCGCGATGACGTCGGCGCCCTGCGCCTTCAGCGCCGGCGGCAGGTAGTCGCGGTGGTCGTAGCCGAAGGCGAAGTCGGGGAATATCTGCGTCACCTTCTTGCCGGCATTGGCGGCGATCCATGGCGCCATCGACTGGATCTGGCTCTTCACGTCGGTGATGCCCGGCTGGAAGACGTAGCGGTTGAGCTTGGTGGAAGCGACGTGGTGACCTTCGCTGACGACGAAATACGGAATCTTGTTTTCGCCAGCGGCCGGCGCCGAGCCGATCACCACATGGGAGAACAGCGTGCCGAAGACGATGTCGGTCTTGTGCTGCTTGGCGAACTTATTGACCACCTCGGCGCCGCGCGCCGGATCGGTGCCGTCGTCCTCGATGACGAGTTCGACCTTGCGGCCGTTGATGCCGCCGGCATCGTTGATCGCCTTGACCGCGGCGGCGCTCGTCTTTTCGTACCAGCGGCCATAGGCGGCGCCGATGCCGGTGCGATGCGACTGGAAGCCGATCTTGACCGGCGCCGAGCTCTGCGCTTGGCTGTAGCGGACAAAGCCTGGTGCCAGCGCAAGGCCCGTGCCGGCCGCGATGCCCTTCAGCGCGGTGCGGCGCGAAAGCGTCGTCTTGGAGAGGTCGAAAAATCCGTTCTTGTCAGCCATGTCCGTTCCCCTGTTTTTTAGTTTCGACCAGCGATAAGGCGGCTAAACCATCCTCGCGCGGAGGACGGGAAAATTGCATGTGTACAAACTAAATCACCAAAGCCCCGGCCTGGCAAGCGAGCTTCCCCAACGGAACTGAGGGCGCCCTTGTCTCACCCGGCGGTCGGCGTTGCAAGCAACCATAGGCCGAATATCGTGTAAGCAACCATCAGAAGCGTGAGCGGGACCTGACTGAGCGCGGCCCGCGACGGTTGCCGGTGGAGGCGCCAGGCGATGCCGTGAGCGACGAGAACCGCCAGCACGTGCCCGGCGATGATGACGCCGGCCTGGATGTTCCACAACCACCAGGCCGACTGGGCACCGGCTACGACGCCCGCTTCCACCATCATGTCGGCGGAGCCGAACAGGTTCCAGCCGAGCGCGAACGGGTCTGACAAGGCGACCAACGCATACTGGCCGTCGACCAGCAGCGCGGTGATGTAGTGGGCAATGTGGTAGGCGAGCGCGATCGGCACGATCGACCAGACCAGCAGGCCGCTTGCCTCCCTGAATGGATGGTCGTCGCCCACAAGGCGCTGGCCGAAAAAGACGGCCAGCGCGAACACCGTCGCGAGCAGCATGAAGGTGAGCACGAGGCCGAAGCTGCCGATGCCGATCAGCGCGGTGCGGCCGGGATATTCCACCGGATTGATGCCGAACAGGCCGAGCCAGAAGAAGGTCTTCGACAGGCCGTCGAAGGATACCGAAGACAGCGCCAGCAGCAGGAAAGCGACGCCGCTTGGCGGCAGCGGCTCAGCGGCCAGCAGCTTTGCGCTCGGCCAGCAAAGGTTGAGCCGGTCGTCCCGATGCTCAAACGGCGCAAAGCGGGCGACCATGGAGAAGAAGACCGACAGGAATTCGCCGCGCTTGCTCCAGTCGCCGTAACCGAAGACGAGCATGGCGATGAAACTGAAGAACCAATAGAGGCCGGCCGCGAAGGCGAGGCGAGAAGGATCGTCGGGCGCCGGATCGATCAGCTCGAACCAGGCGAAGGCGAAGAAAAGTACGAAGGCCGGCCAGAAGCCCAGCCATGACGGGAGGCGTGATGGCTGGGTTTCGTCATCTCGAACGCCAAAGGCGCGAACGGCAATCCGCCACGGTCCATACCATGGGTTGAGCCAGGACCAGAGATCGCCGAACACGCCCTGCAACAGCGTGAAGCCCGCCCAGAGCAGCGTCCAGATGACCAATGGGAGCGGATTGGACAGTGGATCGCGGCTGCCGAAGGTACCGGCCGCTACCAGAAGTGCAAAGCCGGCAAAGGACAGCGAACTGATGATGGCTCGCGGGCCGTCGCCAAAGGCGAGCATGGACAGGCGCCGGCGCCAGAAGCGGTCGAGGGCGGCAGGCGGCAGCAATGCCAAGACGAGGAAGCTGACGGCGACCGCCAGCGCGCCGCCGGCGATGTAATAGCCGGTCGGGAGAAGCAGGACGTGGCCACGATCGGAGGCGTGCGCGAAGGCGGAGGTGGGTAGAGCTACTAAGGCAGATGCGAGAAAGGCCAGCCTCCAAGGTTGGCGTTCCACGGCACCCCCCTCTGTCCTGCCGGACATCTCCCCCTCAAGGGGGGAGATTGGGCTCTCATTCCCGCTTTCGCTAATCTCCAACGTCGAAAGAATGGCGCCGACGGTTAAACTGCCAATCTCCCCCCTTGAGGGGGAGATGTCCGGCAGGACAGAGGGGGGTGCGACAGAACTCAGCCTATCCAACTACGGCCCCTTACGGCGACGCCGAAAGCACCGCCTCACACCTTAACCAGTTGCTCCACCCGTCCCTTCTCGCCGAAGATCCTCAGATACCTCTTGATCTCCTTCTCATCCCCGGTCGCCTTGGCCGGGTTGTCCGACAGCTTCACCGCCGGGCGTCCGTTGGCCTCGGTGACCTTGCAGACCAGCGAGATGGCGTCGAGGCTGTTGGTTTCGATCGGCGCGCAGCCCTCGAAATCGTTGGTGAGGTTGGTGCCCCAGCCGAAGGACATGCGCACCTTGCCGC
>NZ_JANINM010000518.1 GCF_024509055.1 Mesorhizobium sp.
TCGAACCTGTCGCGCAAGATCTGGCAGAAGATCACGCTGATCGAGGACCGCCGCTGACATCTTCCGGCCTGAGGCCAGGCGACCCGCGCTTTTCCGTTTCCGCCCGGCGCACCAGCGCCACGATGCGTTCGATGGTTGGCGCCGGCGTACGCGCCTGCCTGGCAAGGCGCAGGATCGCGCCCTGCAATTCGTCGACCTCGGTCGAGCGCCCGCGTTGCAGATCGTCCCACATCGAGGAACGCGCCTCGGGATCGATCGCCAGCATGCGCCGCGCCAGCAGGCCGAACAACCAGTTCGGCAGCCTCAGCACTTGCGGCAAAAGCGATGGCGGCAGGGCGGTGATGCGCGCCGGCTCTATCCCTGTTGCCTTCATCGCGGCGAGCGCCTCTTCGATCTGGCCAGCCAGGATCAAGCGCCAACGCCGGTCGGCCAGTTCGGTCGCCAGCGGCAAATCCGAGAGCGCCGCAAGCGCGTTGTTGAGGTTCATCAGGAGCTTGCTCCACAACACCGCCCTGATGTCGGCATGGGTCTCGACCTCAAGCCCTTCGACGTCGAGCAATGCGGCAAGACCAGGCACGGCGTCCTCGATCTTGACCTTGCCGTCGCTGGCGCGATGGACCCTGAACGGTGTCTCTTCCGGCGACTGCACGATGTTGAACGGAACCATGCCGGCCAGCACGCGCCGCGCCGGGAGCTCGCCGCGCAGCCTGTCGGCATTGTCGACGCCGTTCTGCAAGCTGAGCACGATGGCATTCGGGCGGGCATGGGCGGCAATCATGGCCGCCATCTCTCCGGTCGCACCGCTCTTGACTGTCACGATGATGATATCGGCGTCGTGCAGCGCCGCTGCCGGATCGTCGGTGACTGCGAGCGCCGAAGCGGCGATGCGGCGGTCGCGCCCGTCGAGATCGCTGATCCGCAGCCCATCCCTGCGCAGCGCCTCGACGATGCGGCCGCGCCCCAGGAATTCCACCTTGCGTCCGGCAAGCGCAAGGCAGCCGCCGACATAGCAGCCGATGCTGCCGGCGCCGGCAATCGCGATCGTCTTTTGCTGGCTGGCCATGCAATCATCCCGTGCTGGTCCGCAACTATACGGCATGAAAACCATATTGTCGGCGGCATGACCGGCGATGATGTGCCATCGTGACAGGCTTGACGCTTTCGACTATCGCTTTGCCCATGAGATTGCCGACCGACCCCGCCGCCAACCTTGCCGCCCTGATCCGTTGTCCTTCCGTGACACCCGCCGAAGGCGGCGCCCTGCAAACGCTTGAAGACATGCTGAAGCCGCTCGGCTTTTCGGTCGAGCGTCCGGTGTTTCGCGAAGACGGCACACCCGACATCGAGAACCTTTACGCGCGCCGTTCGGGCAACGGCCCGCATTTGATGTTTGCCGGCCACACCGACGTCGTGCCGGTCGGCGACGAGGCGGCCTGGACGCACCCGCCCTTCGCCGCCGAGATCGCCAATGGCGAGATGTATGGGCGCGGCGCCGTCGACATGAAGGGCGGGATCGCCTGCTTTATCGCCGCGGTGGCCCGCCATGTCGAGAAGAACGGCGGCCCGAAAGGCTCCGTTTCGCTGCTGATCACCGGCGACGAGGAAGGTCCCGCCATCAACGGCACGACCAAGCTGCTAGACTGGGCGGCCGCCAAGGGCGAGAAATGGGATGCCTCGATCGTCGGCGAGCCGACGAACCCGGATACGCTTGGCGACATGATCAAGATCGGCCGCCGCGGCTCGCTGTCGGGCAGCGTCGTCGTCAATGGCCGCCAGGGTCACGCCGCCTATCCGCAGCTTGCCGACAACCCGGTGCGGGGCCTGATGAGCCTGGTCGACGCGCTCATCTATCCCGTGTTCGACAAGGGAACGAAGGATTTCCAGCCGACCAACCTGGAGGTGACGTCGATCGACGTCGGCAATCCGGCCACCAACGTCATCCCGGCGAAGGCGACAGCGACTTTCAACATCCGCTTCAACGACACCTGGACCGCGGAAACGATCCAGGGCGAGATCCACAACCGGCTCGACCAGGCCGCCGGACGCAAGAAATACCGGCCGGGCAAGAAGACCCCTGTCGACTATGAGCTGGTCTGGCGCGACCGGCCGAGCCATGTCTTCCTCACCCGTGACGAGAAGCTGATCGACACGCTGAGTGGCTCGGTGACGGCAGTGGTCGGCAAGCGGCCGGCGCTCTCCACTTCAGGCGGCACATCGGACGCCCGCTTCATCAAGGACTATTGCCCGGTGGTCGAGTTCGGACTGGTCGGCAAGACCATGCACATGGTCGACGAGCGCGTCGCGCTTGCCGATCTGGAGACGCTGACCCAAATCTACGAACGCTTCATCGAAGACTGGTTCGGACAAGGCTTGGCGTGACCATGCTTTCGGCGGACGAAACCTATGCTTCGCTGGCCGGCGCCTGGCGGCTGATGTTCGGCAAGGCCGACGGTTTGCGCATGCTCGACCTGTCGGCAGACGGCTTCTGGAATTCATTCTTCGCCATTGTCGTGGCGGCGCCGGCGCTGATCGTCAGCTGGGTGGAACTGGCCAATGAGATCGGCGATCCGACGGCCTTCACCGTCCGCCTCGGCGTTCTTGTGAGGCTGGCTACCATCGATATCGGTTCCTGGGTCCTGCCTCTGGTGGCGTTTGCGCTGGCCGCGCCGCGCGCCGGCATCGGCGGCCGCTTCGTCCACTATGTCGTCGCGTCCAACTGGGCGCAGGCGATTATTGCCTGGATGATGCTTCCGCTGGCCTTGATCCGGCTCTTCGTACCATTGTCGAGCGACGTGATCGGCCTGCTTGCCTATCTGATGTTCGGGCTGTCGCTGGTGCTGACATGGCGCATGACCAATGCGTCGATCGGCAAGGGCGCCGCGGTCGGCACCGCCGTCTTCGTCGGCATGTTCGTGGCTTCGTTGCTCGTGCTGTTCGGACTGCAGGCTCTGCTCGGGATCAATATTCCGAACGAGACGACCGGCTGATCCTTTCGAACCCGGAAGGGACGAACCTCGTGGCGGAGTCGGCATCGGTCTTTCAATCGGCCGTTATCTCAGGTATGATAATTTCATACCGACCTTGTCTCAGAGACTCGCATGTCCGCCACCGAAAAACGCACGTTCAGCCTGCCGGCCGAGCAAGCCGCCTTCATCGACCAACTTGTTCAGTCTGGTGCCTATGCAACGAGCAGCGAGGTCATCCGTGCTGGGCTCCGCGCGCTCCAAGAGCGCGATGCCGCGGTGGAGCGTTGGTTGCGTGAGGAGGTCGCTCCTACCTATGATGCTTGGAAGGCGAGCCCGGGCAAGGGCATTTCGCCGGAAGAAATGGCCGAAAGGGCGCGCAAGCGCCATGGGACTTCGCGGAAGAAGTCGTGAAGCGTCGGGCCGTCATCTATACGGCTGATGCGGGCGATGACCTCGATCACATCTACGATGTTGTTGCGCTAGCCAGCAGCGCGACAACGGCCGACCGCTACGATAGCCGTATCCGGGCATTCTGCGAGCGCCTTGATTACGGCTCTGAACGTGGCTCGCGCCGCGACGACGTACGGCCTGACCTTCGGATCATCGGGTTCGAGCGCCGGATCACGGTTGCTTTTGTTGTGGAGCCGGAACGCGTGGTGATTTTGCGCTTATTTTACGGTGGCGCGAATTGGTCGGACGATCTGGCCGAGGGCGACGTCAACTGATCGGCGTGGTCCGCCAATTGCGGATAATCGACACCTACGAGGAATAACCCGTCCGGCGGCGCCACCTGGCCGCAGGCGGCTCGGTCGCGCGCCTCGAGCGCGCCCTTGAGATCGTCAGCACTCCAGGAGCCGTCGCCGATGCGCCGCAAGGAGCCAACCATCGAACGCACCTGGTTGTGCAGGAAGGAGCGCGCCGAGGTCCGCACCTCGATCATGTCGCCCACGCGAGTGACGTCGAGGCGGTCAAGCGTGCGGACGGGGCTTTCGGCCTGGCACTGTGTGGAGCGGAAGGTGGTGAAATCATGCCGCCCGAGCAGCACTTTCGCCCCCTCGTGCATGGCCCCGGCATCGAGCCGTTTCGGCACCCACCAGACCTTGCCCTTTTCCAGCGCCGCCGGCGCGCGGCGATTGAGGATGCGGTAGAGATAGTGACGGCCGGTGGCCGAGAAGCGCGCATCGAAGCCATCGTCGACGACGGTCGCCTTCAGGATCGCGACACGTGCGCCGGCCGCCTGCAGATGGGCATTGACGGCATCGCGCACCTTGTCGCCGGGCCAGTTCCTGACCAGGTCGACATGCGCTACCTGGGCGGTGGCGTGCACGCCGGCATCGGTGCGGCCGGCGGCACGCAGCCTGACCTCTTCACCGCAGAACTTCTCAACAGCCTGCTCGATCGCCTGCTGCACCGAGGGCTGGTCCGCCTGATGCTGCCACCCGGCGAACTGGCTGCCGTCATATTCGATATCGAGGCGAAAACGCGGCATGCCAGCTTTGCTTTCGCGCTCGCCTAGGCGGCGAGAGCGGTGAAAGCGGATGCGTAGACCAGCTTGCCGGCCTCGGGCGCATCACCCCAGGCAAGCGCCTGCAGCGCCTCGCCCTGATATTCGCTGTCGAACTTTTCGGCGCGGTCATGGGTATAGCCGAAGCGGCCGTAATAGGTCGGATCGCCCAGCACCACAGCCAGTGTCTCGCCGGCCTCCTTGAGGCGGACATGCGCCTCACGGATCAGCGCGCCGCCAATGCCTGTGCCGTGGAAGGAGGGCTCGACCGCCAGCGGCGCCAGCGCCACCGCGGCAAAGCGCTTGCCGCCGTTTTGCACATAAAGCCGGGAAAACAGGATGTGGCCGACGACCTGGCCGTCTTCCTCGGCAACCAGTTCGACCACGGCATCGCCGCCATTGATCAGTGCGTCGACCAGCCCGGCTTCTGCCTGCTGGCCAAAGGCATGCTCTTCGACGAGGCGGATCGCCTCGCGATCCCGCGGCGTCGCCGCGCGTATCGACATCATGCTCATTTTAGTTTCATTCCTTTTTCGATCTTGGCCCCGCGCAAGAACTCCTGCGCGGCGGCGGGCTTTCCGCCCGCCCGTTGAACTTCGACCAACCGCACCGCGCCTGTCCCGCAGGCGACCGTCAGCCGGTCATCGAGAATTCCTCCCGACTCGCCAACGCCATCCGAGAGCGTCGAGCGAAGCAGTTTCAACCGCTCCATGCGGCCACCAATTTCGACTTCGCACCATGCGCCCGGGAAGGGCGAAAGGCCGCGAATGTGATTGTGGACTTCGCCAGAAGGCCGCGTCCAGTCTACGCGTGTCTCCGATTTATCGATCTTTCGGGCGTAGGTCACCCCCGCCTCTGCCTGTTGGGTAAATGTCAGACAATTTATCCCCAACTCGGCGAGCGCATTTACCATGAGCGAAGCGCCTTCGGCCATCAGGCGGTCGTGCAATTCACCGGCCGTCATATCGGGTTCGATGGCGACTTTTTCAACCAATGCCACCGGACCTGTGTCCAGACCTTCTTCCATGCGCATGACCATCATGCCGGTTTCGGTGTCGCCGGCCATGATGGCGCGCTGGATGGGAGCAGCACCACGCCAGCGTGGCAAAAGCGAGGCATGGCCGTTGAGGCAACCAAGCCTGGGCGCATCCAGAACGGCTTTCGGCAGCAGCAGACCATAGGCGACAACCACGGCGACATCGGCCTGCAAGGCGGCAAAGGCCAGCTGCTCGGCCTCGCCCTTCAACGATGTCGGCGTCCGCACCTCGATGCCCAACCATTCGGCCTCGCGCTGCACCGGCGAGGGCGTCAGCTCCAGCCCGCGCCGGCCGGCGGCGCGTGGCGGCTGCGTGTAGACGGCAGCGATTTCGTGGCCCGCCTCGGCGATCGCACGCAGCGTGGCTACCGAAAAATCCGGCGTGCCCATGAAGATGACGCGAAGGGGCATTGCCCCTAGCCCACCATCTTGCCAGGCGCCTTGTCCTTGGCGAGCTTCTTGAACTTCTTCACCACCATGTCGCGCTTCAGCTTCGAGATATGGTCGATGAAGAGCACGCCGTTGAGATGGTCGATCTCATGCTGCAGGCAGGTCGCCATCAGGCCCTCGGCCTGCGCCTCCTGCAACTTGCCTTCGCGGTCGAGGTACTTCACCCGCACGGAGGCGGGGCGCTCGACCTCGGCGTAATAGTCCGGGATCGACAGGCAGCCCTCCTCATAGACCGAGCGCTGCTCGGAGCTTTCGAGGATTTCCGGGTTGATGAAGACATGCGGTGCCGGCGTCTCGCCCTCCTTGGCGAGGTCGATGACCAGCATGCGCAACGGCTCGCCGATCTGGATCGCGGCAAGGCCGATGCCCGGCGCGTCGTACATCGTTTCCAGCATGTCGTCGGCAAGCCGGCGCAAATCGCCGTCGACGCGCTCCACGGGCTTGGAGACCTGGCGCAGGACGGGATCGGGAAGGATGATGAGCGGCTTGATCGACATGGCGTCTCACCTAAGACCTTGCCGGAGAAGCGTCAACCGGGGTGCCTTTTGCCTGTTCACGTTTTGATCTGTGCCAGCCAGCCGAATCGGTTATGCTGCCCGCATGAACGACATGACCTCCATCCTTTCGCAGCCGGTAGCGCGGCTCGGCGCCACCACCATCACGCTCGGCCAGGCGCTCGGCTTCGGCACGGCGCTGCTGCTGGCGTTGTTCCTGGCGCTCGCCGCCGCGCTGTGGCGCGCGGGCAAGGCGCGCGCGGTGGCCGCGGCCGAAGCCGCCGATCATGCTCGCGACACCGAGGCGCGGATGACGGACATCCTGCAGGCGCAGGCGGAGATGCAGGGCCGCATGGGCGCGATCGCCGACGTGTTCGGCGCCAGGCAGGCCGAGCTTACCCAGTCGCTGGGCCAGCGACTCGACGCCATGACGGGCCGCATCGGCCAGACCATGGCGGAGCAGACCAAGTCGACGCATGAGAGCCTAGCCAGGCTGCAGGAGCGGTTAGCGGTTATCGACACCGCGCAGGGTAACATCCAGTCCTTGGCCGGCCAGGTCGTGCAATTGCAGGCGATCCTTTCCAACAAGCAGACGCGCGGCGCCTTCGGCCAGTCGCGCATGGAGGCGATCGTCGCCGACGGCCTGCCGCACGGTGCCTACGAGTTCCAGGCGAGCCTTTCCAACGGCAGCCGGCCCGACTGCCTGGTGCGGATGCCGAACGGCGCGCCGATGCTCGCCATCGACGCAAAATTCCCGCTGGAAGCGTGGAACGCCATCCGCGCCGCCGAAGGCGCCGACATGCAGAAGGTGGCGGCACAGGCTTTCCGGCGCGACATCGAAGTTCACATCCGCGATATCGCCGAAAAATACCTGATCCATGGAGAGACGCAGGACACGGCCTTCATGTTCGTGCCGTCTGAATCGGTGTTCGCCGAGATCCACGAAAATTTCGAGGCGGTGGTGCAGAAGGCGCACCGCGCCCGCGTCGTAATCGTCTCGCCTTCGCTGTTGATGCTGTCGATCCAGGTCATCCAGGCAATCCTTAAGGATGCGCGGATGCGCGAGCAGGCGCACCTCATCCAAGATGAGGTCGTCCGGCTGATGGAAGACGTAGCGCGCGTCGACGAGCGCGTACGCCGGTTGCAGACGCATTTCGGCCAGGCCGCCAAGGATATCGACGACATCCTCGTCTCGACATCCAAGGTGACGAAGCGCGGCCAGAAGATCGAGGCGCTGGAATTCGCCGAAGGCGAAACCGAACCGCCGCGCGGCCCGGCCAAGGTAGAGGCTGGAGCACGAGTGGCCGATTCCAAGACCGGCCAGTTGCGGCTCAGGGTCGTCGAGGACGGCGACTGACCCTCTACTGCTCCTCGACGACCCTTGTGCCCTCGAATTCCGGCAGCCAGTGCAACGCCGAGCGGTGCCAGTACTGCGCCCTCGGCACCAGCTGGTCGCGCTGGCGCGCAGTGCCGACCCTGATGCCGTAGACCTTCGGTCCGTCGCCGACCGAGGTGGCGTAAAGGTGCGAACCGCATTCGCCGCAGAAACCCTGCGCCCGCCTAGCGCCGCTCGACCCGGTCTTGATGTAGACCTTGGGCGTGCCCCTGGTGATCCGGTAGTCCTCCTCCGGCACGCGGACCGTGACGCGGAAGGCGGTGCCCGTCAGCTGCTGGCAATCGGTGCAGTGGCAGATCGAGGTCTTTTCGGGATCGACCTCCGCCTCATAGGTGATAGCGCCGCAATGGCAGCCGCCGTCGATCTTCATCGAGTTCCTCCTTTGCGAGTCTGGGTCGCTACCCTAGTCCTCTTCCGAAGCCTCGGCGATAGACTTGCGCCGCCGCTCCCACGTCCCAGTCGACTGCGGCTTGACGAAAAGTCGCGCGATCTCCGGCATGTCTTCGCTCAGCCGCGCCTCCAGGCGCTCGATGCAAGCCTCGATCTCCGGCGCGGTCAGATGATCCTCGAACTCAATGCTGAGACCGGCGACGATTTCTTCGGGGCCGATGTGAACACTCAGTATGCCATTGGCGCGCTGGACCGCCGGATCCTGCTCGGCGATCGCCAGGACCTGCTTCTGCACCGCAGGAGAAGCCGGCTCGCCCAGCAGCAGGCCTTTGCTCTCGCGGGCGAGGAAGATGGCGGTCGTGCCGAGGATAATCGCAATGCCGATCGAGCCGACGCCATCAAGCTCCGGGATTCCCAGCAGCTCTGACGCCAGTATGCCGGCGAAGGCGACGATAAGCCCGAGCAGCGCCGCGCTGTCCTCAAAGAGCACCGTGTAGACGCTCGGGTCTTTGCTGCGGCGCACTGCCTCGAACCATCCCTGCCTGCCCTTTTGCTGGCGGAACTCTTTCAACGCCACCAACCAGGAACTGCCCTCGAACAGGAAGGAAAGGCCAAGCACTATGTAGTTGATCTTGGCATTGGCCACCGGTTCCGGTGCCATGATGTGGATGATGCCTTCGTAGAAGGAAACACCGGCTCCCAGCGCAAACACCAGAAGTGCCACGATAAAGCTCCAGAAATAGAGCTCGCGGCCGTGGCCTAGTGGGTGGGTTCGATCAGGCGGGCGCGCGGCGCGGTGCATGCCGTAGAGCAAAAGCCCGCCATTGCCGGTATCGACCAGCGAATGCACGCCTTCCGACAGCATGGCGGAACTGCCGGTGAAGAGCGCCGCGGCGAATTTCGTCAGCGCGATCGCCAGATTGCCGGCCAGCGCGGTATAGATAACCCTCTTGGAACCGCTGTGCCCTGCCATCCGCCACCTGACTTTGCCGGCCCTCGCAACCGGCCGGTCGATGCTCCACACACAATGCGTGAGGCACCGCGAGGTTCAAAGCACGGAGCCTGTTCGGCAAGGGAAATGGCTGACATACGGCTAGCCGGCTTCCCGAGTGGCGGCAAACCACTTGCAGTCCGTCATTTCTCTTGTTTCACTTGGTTGCCCACAATGGAGGAACGAATCATGGCTAAAGGTGCGATGAAGGCGGGCAAGGAAGCCCGCAAGCCGAAGAAGGACGCGAAAAAGCCGGTCGCGGCTCCGGCTCTCAAGGCGCCGCCGGTCAAGGCGACGAGGCTGAAGGACAAATAGGCCCGAGGGGCGAATAGATTCCGGGCGATCCGTTTCGGCGCGGATGTTTAAAACCGGCGGCATGACAATGCTGCCGGTGTTTTGTTGAATGGGGTGGAAGAACTGCCTATATGACGGGCGCGAGGACGACCTCGTTTTCCTGAAAAATCGGCTGGGACGACCCGCCATTTAGAGCATCGGACGGTTCCGATGTCCCAATGGAGTGTTTACGATGTCCTGGATTTTTCTTTTCTTCGCCGGCCTGTTCGAGATCGGCTGGGCGATCGGCCTCAAATACACCGACGGTTTCTCGAAGCTGACCCCGAGCGTGCTCACAGTCGCCTCGATGGTCGTCAGCCTCGGCCTGCTCGGCCTGGCGCTGAAGGATCTGCCGGTCGGCACCGCTTATGCGATATGGACCGGCATCGGCACCGTCGGCACGGCGTTGCTCGGCGTCTGGTTGCTCGGCGAACCCGCGACGGCGATGCGGCTTGCCTGCATCGGCCTGATCGTCTGCGGCATCGTCG
>NZ_JANINM010000519.1 GCF_024509055.1 Mesorhizobium sp.
CATGCGCCCGCGCATCCGGCCGGCGCGCTGGTCATGCGCCAGGGCGACGCGGATGCCAGGAGCATCGGGATTGGCAAGTGCGAGGTCGCCGTGGATTGGCGCAAGGCGCATCTGTTTGGCGCAGACGGCAGAGCAATTCCGCTCAAACGGGAACTTTAGGGTAGGGCCTAACCCCGCCGATGCAGGCGGGGTGTCAGTTACGGTCAACGCGAACGAACAGGCCGGCCGGCGGCGGTGGCGGCCAACCGGTGTGAGGGAGACGACTTTGGACTTTGAAAAATTGAAATCGCGCCTGGCGGGATGCTACGTGACGATACCAACGCCCTTCGAGGACAGCGCCGGCTTTCCGGTCAACCACGCCGCGATCAGGGCCTATGTCCGCTTCCTGATCGACAATGGCCTGACCACCGAATATGCCACGCTCCTGGCGGGCGGCGCGGCGGGCGACTTCTCGACCATGTCGTTCGAGGAGCGGGTCGGCGTCGCCGAAACGGTCGTCAAGGAAGCGCAGGGGCGTGTGCCTCTGGCCTTTGGCGGGCAGTCGACCAGCACGCTTGAACTGGTGCGGCTGGCGCAGGCGGCCCAGTCCATGGAGTTCGACTTCCTGCAGGTCTCGTGCCCCTATTACTTCACCCACACGGAGGCCGATTTCGAGGAGTTCGTCATGGCCGCGGCCAAGGCCGCGCCCCGCATCGGCATCATCGTCTACAACACGTTCTGGACCTCGACGAGCCTGTCGTTCGGCATGATCGATCGCCTGGCAAAGATCGACAATGTGGTCGGCCTGAAATGGGCGACGCCGCGCACCGACGCCATGGAATTCGAGGACGTCACCTCGCATTTCTCCAAGCGCTTCACGATCATCGACAACAATCTGTTCTTTCCATATTCGGCGATGCCGTCGTTGGGCGCGCAGGCCTTCGAGGTGCATCTTTGCAACTACTGGCCCGAATGGGGAATAAAGCTGATCGACGAGGTCAAGGCGCGGAACTACGCCGAGATCGCCCGCATGATGGTCGAGGAGGCCATGCCCTTCTACAAGCTTTGGGTGGCGATCGAGAAGGAGTTCACCAGCGGCGACGGATATCTCGACAAGCTGTGTATGGAATTGATCGGACTGCCTTCCAGCCGCTGTCGCCCGCCCACCCGCGACATACGCCAGAGCTATCGCGCCAAGTGCCTCGCGATGCTGCAGGCGGCAGGTGTGCCCCGGCTCGTGGCGCAATGACCCTGCTCGCGAAGTCCACCTGAGGCGCACCCCGCGGCATAGGTCCAACTGACCCGACTGGAGACGAACATGACCATGACCAGAGAAAGCGCCCATGAGATCGCTGGACGGCTCGCCCCGGACGGGCTGGCCTTCATCGACGGTCGTTTCGCGCCGGCTTCGGACGGCGCCACCTTCGAGACGATCAATCCTGCAACGGGCGGGGTGATAACGCATGTTGCGCATTGCGGCACCGCTGACGTCGACCGCGCCGTCAGGGCCGCCCGCAAGGCCTTCGACAGCGGGGTATGGTCCCGGGCTGCTCCCGAATACCGCAAGGAGGTGCTGCTCCGGCTGGCCGAGCTAGTGCGCACGAACCGTGACGAACTGGCCGTGCTGGAAAGCATCGACAGCGGCAAGACCATCACTGACTGTCTGCACGAAATCGGCCGCGAGGTGCCCAACTTTTTCCAATGGTACGGCGAGCTTGCCGACAAATCCTTTGGCAAGGTGGCCCCGACGGGAGAGAACGCCCTGGCGCTGATCGTCAAGGAACCCGCTGGCGTGGTCGGTCTCGTCCTGCCCTGGAATTTTCCGCTGCTCATGGCGGCGTGGAAGGCGGCCCCGGCACTGGCCGCGGGCTGTTCGGTGCTCATCAAGCCGGCCGAACAGACGCCGCTGTCGATACTGCGACTGGCGAAGCTGGCGCAGGAGGCGGGCCTGCCTGACGGCGTGCTCAACGTCTTGCCGGGACTGGGTGAAACAACGGGGCAGGCGATCGGCCGTCACCCCGATATCGACATCGTTTCATTCACCGGATCGACCGAAGTTGGCGGCTATTTCCTGCGCTATGCCGGCGAGAGCAACCTGAAGGTTGTCGGCCTGGAGATGGGCGGCAAGAGCCCCTTCATCATCCTTGACGATGCCGCGATCACCGACGACCTCATCGAGCACGCCGCGATGTCGGCGTTCTGGAACGGCGGACAGAACTGTTCGGCCAACATGCGCCAACTCGTGGTCAGACGCCTGGCGGAGGAGTTCGCGCATCGCGTCACGGCGCGCGCCCAGGCTTTCCGCGTCGGCGATCCGCTCGATCCCGCCACCAATATCGGCGCCATGGTGACGAAGGAACACCAGACCCGCGTGATGGGCTACATCGCTACCGGCGCGGCCGAGGGCGCCCGGCTGCTCACCGGTGGCGACACCAGCGGTCCGGGCTATTTCATCCAGCCAACCGTGTTTGCGGACATGACCCCAACGATGAGCATCGCACGCGAGGAGATCTTCGGTCCGGTCCTCGGCATCCTGCCGGTCGATGGCATGGAGGAAGCGCTGCGGATCGCCGGCGACACCGATTATGGTCTCCACGCGACCGTATTTACCCGCGACATAGACAGGGCAATCCACATGGCGCGACGGCTGCCCTGCGGCACGGTCTCGGTCAACGGATTTTCCGAAGGTGACGTCAAGACGCCCTTTGGCGGCTACAAGCGGTCCGGCTCGCTTGCCCGTGACAACGGCACGGAGGCCATGGATCAGTATCTGCAGACCAAGACGATCTGGATCGCCACCGCGCAGCCTGCGGTGCCTTGATGATGGATATCGCGGTGTGCGGCGCATTTGCCGACGAACAGATAGCGCGGCTGAAGCATGGTGTCGGCGACATTCCGGTGAGGTTGGTGGAGGCCGAAGCCAGTTGCGAATGTGCCATTGTTTTTGGCAACCCCGAACCTGAACAGGTCGCGGCAAATCCCAACTTGCGCTGGCTGCAACTGGAATCCGTCGGGTTTGGAGAATATGCGGGCCTGGACTGGAACCGGCGCCATGGTGAGACCCTGGTTACGAATCTTTCGGGTTTCTTCGCCGATCCGGTTGCCGAGTCGGCGCTTGCCGGCATTCTTGCGCTCTACCGGGGCATCGACAGTCTTGTCTTGCTGCAAGCCGAAAAACGCTGGCTGGGCGATCCACTGCGAACGGGGCTCAGGGTTCTGCGCGGCGCGCGCGTCGTTCTCCTTGGCTACGGCGCCATCAACCGGCGGCTGGCCGAGCTTCTTGCGCCCTTCGGCTGTTCGATCACGCCGATCACGCGAGGCAGCGGCGCCGACGCGCTCGACAGGGCGCTTGCCGATGCCGATCTCGTCGTGTGCACCGCGCCCGCCACGGCTGCCACTTCCGGCCTTTTCGATGCCGCGCGACTGGCTGGGCTCCCCGCCGGAGCGCTGTTCTGCAATTTCGGGCGCGGCTCGATCCTGGACGAAGACGCGCTTGCCGACATGCTCGAGCAAGGCCGGCTCGGCGGCGCCGTCATCGATGTCACCAGCAGCGAGCCGCTGCCTGCCGGACACAGGTTCTGGAATTGTCCGAACCTTATCCTTACGCAGCACACCGGCGGCGGCACGGTGGATGAGCTCGACCGCAAGATCGATGTCTTCCTGGCCAACCTCGCGCGCTTTCGCGCCGGCGCGCCGCTAGAGGGCATCGTGGACTTTTCACGAGGATATTGATGGCCAACATAACCAACATCCGCTGCGTCCTGTTGTCGTCGGCCTATGCCGATGCGGATGATCCCGAAATCAAGGAATGCTTCCCGAACGGACCCAAGCGAACCATCGGCATGGTGGAGGTGACGCTGGACAATGGCGTGACTGGGCTGGGCGAAGGCTATCTCGCCGTGTTCGCTCCGCTGGTGTTCCAGGCAATCGTGGACCTCTGCCGCCCGCAGGTGATGGGCCGCGACGGCTTTGACATCGATCGCCGGGTAAAGGATCTTCGCAGCCTGTGCGACTACTGGTCTCTCCAGGGTGCCGCCCGCCACGTCATCGCGGCCTTCGAGATCGCCTTGCAGGATGCCAAGGCGAAAAGCCTGGGCATCCCCGTCTACGCCCTGCTGGGCGGGGCGCAGGCCCAATCGATCCAGATCTACGGCTCGGGCGGCTGCTGCGACGCCAAGCATCAATTCCTGCGCGAAATGGACATGCTGGGCTCGCTCGGCATCGAGATATACAAGATCCGATCGGTCAAGCGCGATATCCTGCGCACGGCCTGGGTGCTGGAAGAGGCCGGTCGGCGCGGCATCAAGGTTGGCGTCGACATGTGCCAGAACCTGGCAGACCCGCCGCAGGCGGTCGAGGATGTGGTGGCTTTCGTCGAGGCCGTTCATGCTATCACCAGCCAGCGGATGGTGTTTGTCGAGGAGGCGCTGGGCCCCGACCAACCGGATGCGTTTCGCGAGCTGCGCGGCCGTATCGATGTGCCGGTCTGCGGCGGAGAGATCGTCACCACGCCGAAGGAGATGATCGAGCGCATCAACGCCGATGTCTATGATTTCGTCCAGCCCGATGCCTCGGTGATGGGTGGCATTTCGGCGGTCATGGATGTGTTTGAGGCAGCCAAGGCAAAAGGCACTGACGTGGTGGTGCACGCCTGGGGCGGTGCTGCTGCGATCATGGCGAGCTATCATGCCGCCTTTGCCGCCGGCGGCAAGCTCGTCGAGTATCCAATGCTCTATTTCCCGCTCGGCGCCGAGATGATCGGTGACCAGGGACGCATCGAGAATGGACGCCTGATACGCCCGACCGCACCTGGGCTGGGTCTGACCCTTACCCCCGACATGGAAGCGCGCTATCCCTTCGATGAGACAGCCGTCTATTCCTGCGTGCTGACCGACTGGGGTCCGCCGCCGGACAGCTACTGGCGGGATTGACCCGGCCGTTCTTACCCGCCCGGTTTCCTTCCGAAGGATCCGCCGCCTTCCGCGCGGCGGCGACATCGACCAGCCGGTCAATGCCGTCGTACGGAAATGTGCCAGGGTATGAGTAGGCGCTCCGCCAGCGTCACAAGGCCGAACAGCAGAAGGCCGAGCACCGTCAGGAAGAAGATGCCGGCAAAGGCGAGATCCGGCCGCATGTTGCCTGTGACGATCTGGATGTAAAACCCGAGGCCCTGGTCGCTGCCGATGAACTCGGCAATGGTGGCGCCCACGGTGGCGTTCACAGCGGCGTATTTGAAGCCGACGAAGCATTGCGGCAGGGCCGCCGGCAGGCGCACCTTCCAGAAAGTCCGCCAGACTCCGGCACCGGTGGAGCGGCAGAACCGCGTCAGCTCATCGCTCAGGGAACCGAACGCGTGGATGGCGTTGAGCGCTACGGGGAAGAAGCAGACCAGTACCACGATGATCACCTTCGGCAACAGGCCGAAGCCGAGCCATGAGATGAACAGCGGAGCGAAGGCGATCTTCGGCACCATTTCGAGACTGACGAAAAACGGATAGATCGTCCGCCGCAGCATCGGCGAGAAGGCGATCGCAAGTCCCATCGGCAGCCCGACGGCGATGGCCAGGAAATAGCCGAGGAAGGTCTCGATGCCGGTGATCCAGAAGTAATGCACGAGCCGGGGCACGTCCGCCCAGCCCTTGGCGACGATCTCCGAGGGCTTGGGCAGGATGTAAGCCGGGATGCCGAAGAGGTCGACCGACCATTCCCAGCACAGGAACAGGCCGACGAAGAAGGCGACGAATGGCCAGGAGCGTTCCAGCGAGGCCAAAAGGCGCAGCAGCAGCGCCGGAAGACGGCCCGCCACTGCGGATTTCTCAGATGACGCCATAGTCACGGAAAATCCCCTGGATGCGATGGACATGGCCGGTGAATTCGGGCGTGCTCTTGACGTCCAGATCGCGCGGCCAGGGCAGGTCGATATCGATGGCGCATTCGATCCGTCCCGGGCGCGGGGTGATCACGCAGACGGTTGAGGACAGCTGCACCGCCTCCTCGATCGAGTGGGTGACGAAGACCACGGTGGGCTTGCGTTTCATCCACAGCGTCTGCAGGTCGGCGCGAATACCCTCGCGCGTCATGGCGTCGAGCTTGCCGAGCGGCTCGTCGAGAAGCAGCGTATCTGGTTCGTGCACCAGCGCCTGGCAGAAGGCGGCGCGCTGCTGCATGCCGCCTGAGAGTTCATGCGGATGGCGTTTGGCAAAGTCCTCGAGCCGTACGGAGCGCAGCAATTCACTGATCCGTCCAGCATGGGCGCTGGGTTTCTGCCCGCGCATTTCCAGCTGAAGAGCAACATTTCCCTCCACCGTGCGCCAGGGCACCAACGTGTTGTCCTGGAACATGATGCCGATGTCGGTCCGCGGGCCGCTCACTTGCTTGCCGCCGACGAGGATTTCCCCCCGCGAGGGAGCGAGAAGGCCGGCTATCATCAGCAGCAAGGTGGATTTGCCGCAACCGGACGGACCGAGCAGCGACACGAACGAGCCGGAGGGGATGGTGAGGTCCGCCGGCCCGAAGGCGTACACCGCCTGCGGGCCGGAGCCGTAGGTCTTGGCAAGGGAACGCAGTTCAATTGTCGCAGCCATCGCGTTGAATGGATCCCGTCTTTCGAGCCCAAATCTAGGTCAAACAGCGCCCCGGCTCGCGAAGAAGCCCCGGGCCAGGGCGATCCGCCTATTTGGGCAGAAAGTCGTTGGTGTAGAAAGCGGTGGCCGCGTCCTTTGTCTCCAGCCCGTTATATTTCTTCATGAGATCGAGCATGTCGTTCCAGTCGGAGGGAACATTGAGGCCCAGCACCTTGTCCTTGTTGGCCTTGGAATAGAGGATGCCGAGCGTGACTTTCTCCACGGCGAGAGCCTGCTGCTTGCCGGCATCTTCGGCCATGCTGCCGCCGACGATATCGGCCATGGCATCTACGGCCGCCTGCGGATCGCTTTCAGCTGCCTTGTAGGACTTGATGGTGGCGCCGACGAAGCGCTTCACCAGGTCGGGATTGTCGGCCACCAGCTTCTTGGTGGTGGTGATGCAATAGCCGATCTGGTTCACGCCGAAATCGGAATAGGCGAAGGTCACTGGCGGCTTGCCGCCATTGGCGAGGATTTCCGCGGGCTTGTCGTCAAGGCCACCGAGGATGCCGACCGAGTCGCCCGCGCCCTGCAGGTAGCTCGACACGATGGCGCCATCCGGAACGTTGGTGATGGAGATGTCGGAGTCCGAGAGGCCGGCATTCTTGAGCACCAGCGGGAAGAATGTGTTCACGCCGGCATTGGCAGTGGTGAGGATCTTCTTGCCCTTGAGATCGGTGATCTTGCTCACGCCGGCATCGGGCCGCACGATGACGGCGTCCGTGCCCATCGCGTCGATCACCGCCACCGAGATCAGAGGCGCGCCCTTGGCCGCGAGATTGACCATGCTGGCGCAGGAGCCATAGGAGAAGGTGCTGTCGCCGTTGGCGACCAGCCGATGGGCGGACCCGGAGCCATTGCCGGAGCGGATATCGAGATCGATGCCGGCATCCTTGAAGAAGCCCTTGTCCTTGCCGAGCGCGAAGGCGGCGTGCGAGCCGTACCACATCCAGTTGAGGCGCAAGCGCACCTGATCTTGCGCATGTGCCGCGCCGGCGCCGGCAATTCCCGTTACCGCCAGCAACGCGATGGCGGTACGTTTCGTCCATTGTTGTAATCTGGTCATGACGTTCCCCTTTTATTTTGGATGGCAGTTTCTTTTTCTCACGCCGGCAGTCAGCCGGGGCGAGTCTTTCGCAAGTCCTGCAGGCTGGCGCGAACTCCCGGTGTGTGACTGGTTCCGGATTGGTGGGCGTACCGGACGTCCTCGCCGATCGGAGCGTCTTCCGCGTCGCTAACGGGCGCCGGCATCCTCACGCGGCAACCATGGAACTCTTCTTCGAAAATGGCGGTCCGCACGTGTGCTGTCTTCCCTTGAAGCGTCGGCGTCTGGTTGGCCGACAGGGTTCGCGGCGGAATACTTCCGCTGCGCCGATCTCCGCTTCGATGTCCGTTGGCTGCTCAACTCCCGCTGAACCGGAGACCACGGTGTCCGCTTCGCGTTTAGCCTCCATCATAGTTGGCACGATTGGCCCGGAAGAGTTGACTTTTCTGGACAGCGATTAGACATTCCTGGGCAAGCGCGCATTCGTGTGACGTTTTGAGATCGGCAAGCCATGGTGACCAACGGCGCTGAGGTGACGAACGGCGCAGGCCGGGCGGATACGCCGGCCTTCAACCTCATCATGCAGCCGGAATTTCCCTTGAATGCCCTTGTCCTCGCGAGCGAGGCGCTGCGCATTGCAAACCAGAACAGCGGCCGCGAGCTTTTCCGCTGGCGCTTCGTCTCCGAGGACGGCGCGCCGGTGCGGGCCAGCAATGGCATATGGATGTCGGCGGACGACAGCCTGCAGACCATGTCGCATGCCGACTACTACCTCGTCTTCGAGGGCAACTTGCCGACGCAGCGCAATTCCGCGTTGTTGCTGAACAAATTGCGTGCTGCCGCCCGGTTCGGCTCCACCGTCGGTGCCGTCGATACCGGTTCCTTCGCGCTCGCCCAGGCCGGTCTTGTCGACGACCGCCAGGTGGTGCTGCACTGGGAGGCCATACCTTCGTTCAAGGAGCGCTTCCCGGAGATCAAGGCAAGCAGCCAGATCTACTCTATCGAGAATCAGCGCATCACCTGCGCCGGAGGCATCGCAACGCTCGATTTGATGCTGGATATCATCAGCCGCCTGAAATCTCCCGCGCTTGCCAACGAGGTCGCCAATGCCCTGGTGCATGCGCCCCGCTCATCCGGCGCCGCGCAGCGGCTCGACGACCGTCCCAAGCTCGCCGTTCCGTCCCTGGCGGACCGCATCCTGGAACTGATGGAACGCCATCTCGACTTTCCACTGTCGCTTCCGGACATCGCCAACCGACTGGACGTGTCGCATAAGACAGTCCAGCGCGAATGCCTGCGCAGTTTCGAGACGACGCCGAAGCGGCTCTATCTGCGCATTCGCCTCCAGGCCTCGCGCAACATGCTTTTCTATGAGGAGTTCAGCATCAAGGATGTGGCCACGGCCTGCGGCTTCTCCTATCCCTCGGTGTTTTCGAGGACGTTCCTTGCCCAATTCGGCATATCTCCGCGCGCATTTCGCGACACGCTGCGTCGGGGCCAAAGCCAGACCTACCGGCCCGAGGTACGCAGGCTCTCAATCTGGCGTCCGCCTACGACCGAGGCCGCAGACCGCTCGGCGACGACGGGAGCATAGGGACTGCGGATTTGAGTGCAGCGTCGGTTTCATGCCGATGCATTGAACTTTCAGTCCGAACGGCTTGGCCGCCAGCGGGTTCCGTTTCGGTCGGCGCTCAGCCAAGCGCCTCGTGGCGCACCTTGGAACCAGCCGCCCGCGAGCGGCGAAAATCGCCTGGTGATTGGCCGACCCAGCGTCGGAAGGCGTGATTGAATGCGCTGACTTCGGAATAACCGAGCGAAAACGCGATCTCCCCAAGCGCCAGCGTCTCGTTCTCCAGGAGATTCAGCGCCAACGTCTTACGTACATCGCTTTGAAGCTCGGAGTAGTTCACGTCGGCATCCTTCAGACGACGCTGCAATGTCCGCACCGAGGTGCCTGTCGCCTTGGCGAGGTGCTCGATGCCGGTTTCGCCCTTGACCAGTAGGCGGGCGATCTCGCGCCGGAGCTGCTCGATCTCGCCGCGCTGTTCCGGCAAAGCGGCAAGCCGAAGATCGCCATAGTGGCGCATCAGGCTTTCGATCATGCCGTCGGCCGTCGCCATAGGCCGCCTGAGAAGGGCGGCGTCGAAACGGATGCCGGCCCAGGGATGGCCGGCTCGGACATTGTTGCCCATGATCTCCGTGCGGGTGCGTCGTTCCGCCGGCGTCTCGTCAGCCAATTGCGGCAGCAGAACCTCCTGGGGCGTCCAACGCGGATCGTCGAGCCCGACGCGCATGAGGTTGCACGCGAGGGCGATCGCCCAGTCGACTTTCTGCCGGTAGGCCATCATCAGCGGGTCGATATAGTAGGAATAGACGAACGCGA
>NZ_JANINM010000520.1 GCF_024509055.1 Mesorhizobium sp.
CGCCAGTAGCTCCGGTTGCACCTGTGGCTCCAGTTGCCCCGGTATCACCCGTCGCTCCAGTGTCGCCCGTCGCGCCTGTTGCTCCGGTTGCACCCGTGGCTCCAGTTGCCCCGGTATCACCAGTAGCACCAGTGGATCCGGTCGCGCCGGTGGCTCCCGTTGCTCCAGTCGAACCTGTTGCACCCGTGTCGCCAGTCGCACCAGTCGAGCCTGTTGCACCAGTCGAACCCGTGGCACCCGTGTCCCCAGTCGCACCTGTTGCGCCCGTGGCTCCAGTTGCTCCGGTCGAGCCAGTCGCACCAGTGGATCCAGTCGCGCCAGTCGAACCGGTTGCGCCGGTCGAACCTGTGTCGCCAGTCGCACCCGTGGCTCCAGTCGAGCCTGTTGCGCCGGTCGAGCCCGTTGCGCCAGTAGCTCCGGTTGCACCCGTGGCTCCAGTTGCACCCGTGTCGCCAGTCGCGCCCGTGGCTCCAGTCGAGCCTGTTGCACCGGTCGAACCTGTCGCGCCGGTGGCTCCGGTTGCACCCGTGGCTCCAGTTGCACCAGTCGAGCCCGTTGCACCAGTCGAGCCCGTTGCACCGGTCGAACCCGTCGCGCCGGTAGCTCCGGTTGAGCCCGTCGCACCAGTAGCTCCGGTCGAGCCGGTTGCACCTGTGGCTCCAGTTGCCCCGGTGTCGCCGGTCGCTCCGGTTGCACCAGTCGAGCCCGTTGCGCCGGTCGAACCTGTTGCACCAGTTGCGCCCGTGTCGCCGGTTGCACCGGTGGATCCGGTCGCGCCGGTGTCACCAGTCGCGCCAGTCGAACCGGTTGCGCCGGTCGAACCCGTGGCACCCGTGTCCCCAGTCGCACCTGTCGCGCCCGTGGCACCAGTTGCTCCGGTCGAGCCCGTTGCGCCAGTAGCTCCGGTTGCACCCGTGGCTCCGGTCGCGCCGGTGTCACCAGTCGCGCCAGTCGAACCGGTTGCGCCCGTGGCTCCACTTGCTCCAGTCGAGCCTGTTGCTCCAGTCGAACCCGTGGCACCCGTGTCCCCAGTCGCACCAGTCGAGCCTGTTGCGCCCGTGGCTCCAGTTGCTCCGGTATCGCCAGTCGCACCAGTGGATCCGGTCGCGCCGGTGGCTCCAGTTGCACCCGTCGCACCGGCCGAACCCGTATCACCAGTCGCGCCAGTTGCGCCCGTCGCGCCTGTGGCACCAGTTGCACCGCCAGCACCCGTTGCACCTGTGGCACCCGTCGAGCCAGTGGCCCCGGTCGTGCCTGTTGCACCCGTAGCACCAGTCGAGCCTGTTGCGCCCGTGGCTCCAGTTGCTCCGGTATCGCCAGTCGCACCAGTGGATCCGGTCGCGCCGGTGGCTCCAGTTGCACCCGTCGCACCGGCCGAACCCGTATCACCAGTCGCGCCAGTTGCGCCCGTCGCGCCTGTGGCACCAGTTGCACCGCCAGCACCCGTTGCACCTGTGGCACCCGTCGAGCCAGTGGCCCCGGTCGTGCCTGTTGCACCCGTAGCACCAGTCGCGCCGCCAGCACCCGTTGCACCCGTCGACCCTGTAGCACCAGTGGCCCCGGTCGCGCCTGTGGCACCAGTCGCGCCACCAGCACCCGTTGCACCTGTCGACCCCGTAGCACCAGTGGCCCCGGTCGCGCCTGTTGCACCCGTAGCGCCGCCGGCACCTGTCGCGCCTGTCGCGCCGCCGGCACCCGTTGCACCTGTCGCGCCGCTGGCGCCGGTTGCACCTGTCGCACCCGTTGCGCCTGTCGCACCCGTTGCGCCTGTCGCACCAGTGGCCCCGGTTGCGCCTGTCGCCCCTGTCGGGCCGCTTGCACCCGTCGCACCCGTGGCGCCGGTAGCACCCGTAGCGCCAGTGGCACCCGTTGCACCAGCCGGACCCGTCGGGCCCGCGGTGCCGTTGTTCGTCAGATTGAGTGTCCCGCCGGTAAACTCATTTCCACCATTGGAGGTCCCTCCAGTCCCGTTGGCGGCGCCGGTCACGAAACTGTAAGTCGAAGGGGGATTGCCTGGGCCAGGGGTCAGTGTTCCGACCAAGCCAAAGTTTGTATTGTAAACAACATAAGTATCCGTTGTGTTTGGAATGGTAATTGTCGACGCAAAATTAAAAACCAAACCATTCTGCGCCGATGGAAGTTGGAATGATCCAACAACTGTAGCTGGATTTGCTGACGTATCGACCAGATAATAGACGTTGACATTCTTGCCGTTGCCCGTAGCCGTTATCTGGCCACTAAGTGTCAGATTAGCCGATGCGAGAATGCCGGCATAACTCCCCACGCCAATCGCGGTGAGCGGCGGCAGAGCCATAAATGCGCTAGTCGCCATATGCCAGGAACCACCCAGGCTGGCCGCGCCCACCAGCGACCTTGATGCCCGGACATCCGCGCCGGTAGCCTCTTCCAGAGCCGCGACAAACGTCTCGCCGGTGCTTCCCAGTGCCGTTTCGCAGCTCCACAACCGCAGTTCGCCCTCGGCGGAAAGCGCCCGGCCGATCGCTGCGAAATCCTCGCCGGCCTCATTCACTGTGGTGGCGGACCATTCCCCTGCCGAGAACCTAACCCGTCCCGGCTCGCCATGCGCGATGACGTGCACTGCCTTGAGCTGCTGATGACCTGCGAGGGCCGCAGCGATCTGCCGTGCCGCCGGTTGACGGCCATCGAGCACCACAGCCCGGACTTCTGGCCTCAGATTGCCAAGAACGGTCTCGATGTCGGAGATCGAAGGATCCACAAAGAGGATTTCAGAGGCGCGGGCGGCCATGACTGGCTCCTGTTGGCGTCGAATTCAGTTCAAAAGGGAAATGCCCACCGGCATGGCCGGCGGGCGTAGCGGACAAGAAAAGCGGGGGCGGTCATCGCCCCGCCGGACCGACAGCGCCACCGGGGCTGTGGACTGAGGGGCCCTCCACGCGGAGGAAGTCCGCAACCTGGAAATTGCCGCCATCGTCAAATGTGCCGATCGCGAATGAGCCGGCAGTGCTTGGGACCTTGACGGTAATCGCCACGGCAAGGCTCTGCTTGACCGCCTTGGGAAGGATCACCTGGCCGACGATCGCAGCCTTGGCCGCGTCCAGAATGAAATACGTCTCATTCTCCGTCGTATCCCCGATGGGCAAGGCGCCCCGAACGGTAACTTCCATCACCGCTAAGCCCGCTGTGTAGCTCATCACATCCTCCTTGCAGACCGCGACCGCGCCGCTGCCTCTTTCGTTTCTTTCTCAGGGTTCAATCAGTGCCGAACGCCCGCAACCGGACCAGGCGGGCCGTGGTGGCAGGCCATGAAAATCATCAAATTCCCGTAGGAAGGCGTCGCGATCCCTTGGCCGAATAGCATCAGCCGGCGGAAGACCGTCGCCGGAAGAAAGGTTCGGACAAACGGGGGATGCATCGATGCGGGGGCCCGCACGAGCCGGGCCCAGCCTTGTAGGCGGCAACACTCGAACCAACGTCAACTCCATCACGCCTGTCGCGACTTCTCGACGACGACCTGCGAGGGAACCGACTACTTCAAGGAAACAAATTGGGACCGTCGGCCTCTGAACAAAGGCTGAAGTCAAAAACGACGGTAAATTGGCACACCACTAAAACTACTACGCCCTCACGCAGGAAAGTGGCTTGCTTCCCTATTCCTCTCCCAGCTTCGCGCCCATCCGCAAAGCGCGGCCCTTCGCTCGATCTGCGCCCACCCTCAGTTGCATTAGCTATTAGTAAATTCGAAAATGATAGGCTTGTAAATGGCTTGGTTAACAAATTATGACTTGGAAAAGTTGCAGCCTGGCATGCCGCTTGACACACAGATGACACGTCCTGTCCGCATGCCTTTGAAAAATCGAGGCTTAAGGCCAAGGGGACAGTTCACGAAAAATTTGACGCCGGGATCGGGCCGACCGAAGCAGGCGCGGCGTCGTTTTAGGATGACCGCTTTGGGCCACGCACGCTCTTGCCGCCGCGAGAGTGCCGCCGACATGGGTGAAGCAGACGCCCTTTCAGCGCTGGGCGGCCCCCGAACCGACACGCCAGAACGCGATCTTGCGTGGAACGAGCCAACAGGCCAACCTAGCGAGGCGGGTACGGAGCGTGAGCGGATGAATCCTCAGCCGGGGCAATCGTGGTTCCAGGAAGCATCGGGGCGCGGATACAACCGCCTCGGCCCGCAATCCGGAAAGCCGACGGCGGGCCTATGACAAACGGCAAGCGCCTCTGCCTCAACATGATCGTCAAGAACGAGATGGCAAATCTGCCGCGCTGCCTTGGGGCGGTCGTCGACCATATCGATTGCTGGGTCATAGGCGATACCGGCTCGACCGATGGCACCCAGGACTTCATCAGATCGTTCTTTGCCGCCCGCAACCTGCAAGGCGAACTGCACGAGTTCCCTTTTCATAATTTTGAACAGGCACGCAACGACGCGCTCGATCGGGCATATGCCTCGACGCTGTCCTACGACTACCTGCTGTTCGACGACGCCGACATGGAACTCATGGTCGAGGACGCCAGCTTCCGCGAGCGGCTTGGCGGTGCCGGCTATCGGTTGCTGCAACGCTCGGACTCCGGGCTCGCCTACTGGAACACGCGCCTGGTGAGGCGCGACGCAGGCGCGCGCTATCATGGCGTGACCCATGAATATCTCGACGTGCCAGGAGGTGTGCAGGAATTGCGCAGCGCCTGGTACAAAGATCACGCCAGCGGATCGAACCGCGTCGACAAGTTCGAACGGGACGCCAGACTGCTGCTGGAGGCGCTCGAAAAGGACCCCGAGAACCATCGCTACTGGTTCTACCTCGCGCAGTCCTATCGCGATGCCGGGCGGACGGCTGAGGCGGCGCTTGCATATGCCAAGCGCGCCACCATGGGCGGATGGGACGAGGAGGCTTGGAACGCGCGCCTGCAACAGGCGCGTTGCCTGCGCAAACTCGGCGACGACGAAGGCTTCATCCGCGAGGCTCTGGCGGCCTTCAACCAGCGCCCGCAGCGCGCCGAGCCGCTCTACGACCTGGCGCGGTACCACCGTGAGAAGGGATTGAACGAGGCGGCCGCGCTGTTCTGCGAGGCGGGTCTGGCGATCCGTCGGCCCGAGCAGGATATCCTGTTCATAGAGGACTCCGTCTACACTTCCGGTCTGTGGGAAGAGTATTCGATTGTCGCCAACTACGCACGCGATCCCGCGCGAAAGGATCGCGGCTTCGCCGCCTGCAACTGGCTGGCGCTCAACCGCAACATCGCGGACGGGCCCCGGGATCTGGCGTGGTCCAACCTGTTCTATTACGTCCAGCCGGCCAAGACGATGATGCCGACCTTCAATGCCGGCAAGGTCGAGTTCACGGCGCCCGACGGGTATCGGCCGCTCAACCCGTCGGTTGCGCGACTTGGCCGGCAGATAGTCCTCTCGCAGCGAACTGTGAACTACGAGATGACAGAGGACGGCCTTCGCTACGAAACGAAGGATGGCGACGCGATCAGGACCCGCAATTTCCTGCTCCACCTGAGCGATCAACTCGCCGTGGAATCCGCCACCGAGATTCTGGCTCCCATTGACATGCCGAAGCCAACCTACGAGGGCGTACGTGGTTTCGAGGACCTTCGGCTCTTTGCATGGAACGGTGAACTTTGGGGCTCGGCGTGCGTGCGCGAGCTCACGCCGGAGGCGTGGTGCGAACAGGTTGTCGCCCGCCTCGATCAGAGCGGCCCCTGTCGGCTGACGGACTGGCGATTGCTTCGTCCATCTGGACCACGCGTGCATGAGAAGAACTGGATGCCGATGGTGAAGCCCGGCGCCGCGGCGACTGCCGAAGCGCTGCAATTCATCTACCTTTGCGATCCCACGCGGATATTGGACGAGAAGGCTGGCGCCATCAGCGAGAGTTCACCGGCAATCGCCGCGCAGAAATTTCGAGGGGGCAGCCAGGCGATCGAATTCGCCGGGGGATGGCTCGCCTTGATCCATGAGGTGCAGCTGAAGACGGCGGAGAACCGACGTTACTACCTGCACCGGTTCATCTGGCTAGACGAAAAGAACGACTTGCGAAAGGCAAGCCGCCCGTTCTTCTTCAACAAAAAGGGCGTCGAGTTCGCCGCCGGCCTGGCCTTGCACCCGGACGGAAAACGCCTGCTGATTTCCTACAGCGTGGCTGACAGCGAATCCTGGCTCGCAACCGTCGACGCGGCGGATGTCGAGGCTCTGCTGGAGGACGTGGATCGCCTGAGATCCGGCCTGCCGGAAGCGGCTGCGCAAAAGGCCTCCACTGCGCCGAAAGCCGCTTCGGGAAAAGCCGACCAGCTCGGACGAAAAGCTTCAGAACCCGGCAGGGGAAGATCCACTGACGAGATTTTTCACGAGCTGGCGCCGTTCCTGCGCGACGTTTCCTCGCCGAGCGAGCGCCGCGATCGATCGCGAGAGTTCGACGCGCGGATCGCCAACCTTTTGGACACCAACGACGCCACGCTTGCCCAGATCAATTGCTTTTACGAGGTCACGTCCGAAAAGGCCGAACACCGGACGCTGATCGCGGCTGTTACCTCGATGCGGGCTGCGGGCCATCCGGTGCGGGTATGGACCTATTCGCCGAAGAAGCTCGAATTCCTCCTCCAGCACGGGATCGAGGTTCGGGGCGCCGAAGATGTCATGCCGCGAGCCTTGTTCGAGCGGATCGTCGCCGGCTCCGAAATCCGCTACTTCAGCGACGTCTTTCGCTACGCCGTTCTCTACGAGCACGGCGGGCTGTGGATGGATACCGACGTGATCCTGCTGCGGCCGTTCCCGTTCCGGGGCGACCATTTCTTCAACCTGCAGTGGCGCGGGTCGCACAAGGGTCATTTCATCTGCGGCAACGTCATGTATGCCAAGCCCTACAGCCGGCACATGCGGGCGCTCTACGAAATGTCGATCGACCGCTTCCACCAAGCTCACGGCAAGGAATTTGGCGACATTGGCCCGAAGCTGCTCTCCGACTACATTGCGTCGGATGCTGGCGCCGAATTGCGCGATCAGGTCTTCGGCCCGATGTTCTTCAACGCCATCGACTGGACGGAAATCGATCGATTTGAAAGGCCGATCGCGGAATTGGCCGACTACCTGAACGATGAACGCGTTTTCGGTATTCATTTGTGGACGGCGCGCAACTCGGCCATGCCGGACGATAAAGGCGCGCCGCTCATATCGCGGTTGATCAGCCCGCTGGAGGGCTTCCCTGCCTTCACTGGCCTCGCCGACCGGTTCAATACGGACAAGAATCGACACACCGGCAACCGCCATTTCTATGCCCGGATCTACGATCGCCTGCTATCGGAGCGGCGCTTGTCGATGCGGCGGTTGATGGAGATTGGCCTGTGTCGCGGATTGGCGGAAGGCAATCAGACCGAGACACCTTCCGTTTCGCTCTGGCAGAGCTATTTCCCTTTCTGCCAGGTGATCGGTGTCGACCTCACGGACTTCTCCCGGCTCAACAACGACCGGTTCAAATCCTTCGTCTGCGACCAGTCGAAGGTGGAGGACCTGCGTCGGGTTGCAGGGACGATCGAACACGGCTCACTCGATGTCATCATCGATGACGGCAGCCACGCGTCCTTCGACGAGCAGCTGACATTGCGCGAGTTTTTCCCTCTGCTGGCCGAGGGCGGTTGGTATTTCATTGAGGATCTCGACTGGCAGCCGCCCGGAGAGGACCTGAGCAAGATAACGCTGACCAAGACACTGCTGCGCGAGATCAAGGACCATGGCGCGGCACGCTCCGTCGATCCGCTCGGCGTCGGCGCGCTGGCCGGGCAATTCGACGAGATCCTGTTCTTCGACAGCCACTACGAGATCAATCGAGCAAAGCTGCTCGGCGGGCTGGTGGCCATCCGCAAGAGTGGCAAGTCGGGCATGTAGAGAAGACCTTCGCTGGTCGAGGAAGGCGTCTTGAAAGTCGCTGTCTACACCATCGCATTGAACGAAGCTGCCAACGCCGAACGTTGGGCTCAGTCCGCGGTCGACGCCGACTACCGGATCGTGGCCGACACCGGCAGCACCGACGATACGGTCGAGCGGCTGACAGCGGCCGGGGTGACGGTGCACCGGATAACAGTTCGCCCATGGCGTTTCGACATCGCTCGCAATGCCGCCATGGCGTTGATTCCTCCCGACGTCGACGTTTGCTGCACCATGGACATGGACCGGTTTCTGGAGCCCGGCTGGCGCGCCAAGCTGGAGGCAGCCTGGACACCCGAGACGACCGCACTGTTCTGCAGGGTGTCTTATCGATCGAACATCGATGACCCGGTCGAGCTGCGCGGTTGGCCGGCGAAGAATTTTCATCATCGCTGGGGATATCGGTTCAAGCGGCCAGTCCATGAGGCATTGGTTTTCACTGGCGACAGGCAGGTCGAGCGCTCTGGCCACGAGATTGTTATGCGCGAGGTCCAAGATCTGGGCAAGGAAACTCGCAGGAACTACTTGCCGCTGATGGAGCTCGCTCATCGGGAGGACCCTGACGACGCGCAGATATGTTTCTGGTTGGGCCGCGACTACATGTGGGCCAATCGGCACCCGGAAGGTGTCGGGTTGCTGGAGCACTATCTCTATCTGCCTACGAGCACCTGGGCCGAGGAAAGGTCCGAAGCAATGCGCTATCTCGCTCGCATGCAACCCGACAAGAGAATGTTTTGGCTAGACAAAGCGCGGGTCGAGGCGCCGCATAGGCGCGAGATCTGGCTTGATTTGGCTGAAGAGTTTCACGGCAAGGCCGATTGGCCGGCTCTGTTTTGGGCATGCACAAACGGGATCCAAACCACGCGTAGAACCAACAGTTACCTGGACGATCCTCATAGCTGGGGTTTCCGACTGTTCGACTTAGGTTCGATTTCCGCATGGCGAATGGATGCAATGAACCGCGCGATCGAATGGTGCCAAGCAGCACTGGATATCGAACCGAACAATGATCGCCTCAAGAACAACCTTGCATTCTTCGCCAAGGCCCGGATCGGGCTTGAGGGCGACACCCCGATATCGCCGAACAAGGCGGTCCAATGAAAGTGGCCGTTTATACGATCGCATTGAACGAAGCAGTCCACGTCGAGAGGTGGGCGGAATCTGCCGCGGAAGCGGACTATCGGATTGTCGCGGATACAGGCAGTACGGACGACACGGTCGAACGGCTCACAAATGCCGGAGTCACTGTTCATCGCATCGCAGTACGTCCTTGGCGTTTTGACGATGCTCGCAACACAGCGATGGCCCTTATCCCGCCCGATGTCGATATTTGCTGCACCATGGATATGGACATGTTCCTCGAGCCAGGATGGCGTTCCAAACTCGAGTCCGCCTGGGCCAACGACACGACCGCGTTGTACTGCCGGATGTTGATCAGATCGAGCGTCGACGATCCGAACCCCACCCATGTCTACCCGTCGAAGAGCTTTCATAGTCGATGGGGCTACCGCTTCAAGAGACCCATACACGAGGCGCTGTTCTTTTCCGACAAGGAGGTCTCGTCCAGCACAGACCAGATTGTGATGCACCACCTGAGGAGCAACGCGGCCAATCATGAAAAATATTTGCGCCTGATGGAAATTGCGGCGGCAGAGGACCCTCGTGATCCCCAGATCTGCTTTTGGCTCGGGCGCGAACATATGTACGCCAATCAGTTGGAACAAAGCGCCAAGTTACTCGAACGGTATTTAGTACTCCCGACAAGCACCTGGCCTGATGAGCGATCGGAAGCAATGCGTTATCTGGCGCGGATGGTTCCCGAGCAACGGGCCCTGTGGCTGGACCGGGCAAGAATCGAAGCCCCTCACCGCCGAGAGGTTTGGCTCGACCTTGCCGAGGATTTCCATGGCAAGGGTGACTGGCTGAATCTGTTCTGGGCGTGCGCCAACGGAATCGAGAAGACGCGCCGGACAGGCAGCTACCTGGACGACATGAACTCCTGGGGCTTCCGGCTCTATGACCTTGGGGCGATTGCATCCTGGCATCTCAACGCCATGGACCGAGCCGTTGAGTGGGGACAAAAGGCGCTCGACCTCGACCAAAGCAATCAGCGCCTCAAAAACAATCTGGATTTCTTCGTTCGGCGGCGGGAAGAGGTGCGACTGCAGAAATGAGCGAGCTCTCTCAATCCACGTCTCCGCGCGCCCGACTGTTCACGGCATTCGGCACGGTACTGTACGTCGATCGCGCCACCGGCGAGCTCAAGCATGGGCCGATCGAGGCCAGCCCCGCAAACGCATATTTCCAACCGAGAGACGGATCGGCCAGCGGCTACAGGCGAGGTCAGCTGGTCCACGCCGCCGGCGGGTCGGACGAGCCGATCTATTGCTTCTATGACGTTTGCCTGACGGCCTCGCAGTCGCAGGGTAAAGATCGATCGGATTCCGGCGCCGCTACGCTCGAATTGGTTCCGCTGGAGCGCGGCCTGCTTGCATTGGGATCCGACGGTCGGTTTTTGTCGGCGATACCGGATGGCCGCGTGATGCACAGAGCCTCGGTTTGCAGCACATGGGAATTGTTCATCGCCTCAGAGAACTGGTGTACGGACAGCCCGGAACCTGCGCTGAACGGCGCTTGGCGTCGCGACGAAGCCGCCTTCAACAGGCGCCATATTGCGAGCCATATCGTTCATCCGCTGAACCGGATGAAATCGGCCCGCCAGCCGCGGGCGAAGAAGATTTTGATATACGGCTACACCAAGTGGTCCCACGGTCGAGTCTATTACGACCTGTGCAGGCACCTACATGATAGAGGCTATCTGGTCGACATACTCGATTGGCAGCAAAATCACGCCGAATACGCTCACCAACTGATCTCGTACTACGATTTCGTAATTGCCGCTCTGGATGGGGTATCGACCCTGGCGGATAGCTATCATGTTCCCTTCGACAAAATCATCGCCATCTCCCATCATGAGTTCGACATACGGATGCTGGTCGAGCAGAAGGGCATTGAGGTCTTCGAAAAGTTCGCCAACTATGGCGTAGTTAGCGAGTACGTATATTGCGCTTCATTGATGCGCGGTGTGCCAAGAGTTCCGATGGTCGCGTCCCTCGGCGTAAATTTCGATGAATTCTACTCAGATGTATCTGATAAACTGGCTGCCGTCGGTTATGCTTCATCGATGTCGGTCAAGACATATGGTGTGGAATGGAAACGGGGTGAGCTTGCTCAGGCTGCCGTCGCGGATGCCGGGCTCACATTCAGGATCGCTGGCTCGACTGGAAATCAAACGTCGTTTCTTGACATGCCGGAATTCTACCGATCCGTCGACGCCGTGGTGACGAGTTCAGTTAGCGAGGCCGCTCAATTGCCGGTTATGGAGGCCGCCGCGGCAGGCAGACTGGTCATCGGCACTCCAGTTGGACACTTCCCTCGCAAAGCATACCAAGGCGCCGGCATCATGGCACCCATTGAAGCCGGTAAATTCAAAGCTTTCACGACAGAAACATTGCGCTTCTATAAAGATAATCCAGGTTTATATACGGAAAAATGCAAATCAATACAAAATGCCGCGCGAAATTTTGACTGGGTACACTCGATCGATGAGTGGGTAACGCTGATTGACTCATCCGATCGTAGCGTGCCGCCTGTGCGTCGGGTTGAGAAACCCGTAAAGACGCTAAGAAAGGGAATAATTTGCGATATAAACTGGCTAAAGTCATATTTAGCGGATGAACACTATCATTGCATAAAAATACTTAACGAAGTACATGGATTTGACATCATAGACTCAAAGAATACAAATTTCAGCGACGAAGACGTGATAAATTCTATTGGCATGTACTCAGTGATAATCGTTGCGTATCAAGGATACGTCTCGGTACCTATCGATAAAATAAATACCTACACAATTGTCAGAGTTGACGATCTGGTTAGCTACGATCCGAAATATGACGAGTATCTAAATCACCTCATCGCTCATGCGGACATGATAATTAGCCCGTATGCCTATGAATTTTCGAACCATTACAAGCATCGTTTAGTGGTCTGGGTTCCGTATTCGTCAGCGCTGGAAGGCTGCAAGGACTACGAGCGCGTGACCTTCAACAAGAACCCGATTAACAAAATTCTGCTGACGGGGAGTGTCGCGTGGGATCGACCATTTCGAAAATTTGTCTCTGAATTGAATGATCCAAGAATAGATAAACTTGAACATCCAGGGTATCACAAAAAATACGATGAAAGAAGCCAGGAAACAGTCAAAACAAAATACTACGTGAAGCTATCTGATTATTTATGCTGCTTCAGCGACAGTCATTTATACAGATATATCCACCTGAAGAATTTTGAAATAGCGTCGTCTGGATCGCTATTGTTAGCTGATAAAGAAACAGAAAAGGAAATGAACGAATTAGGATTCATTGATAATGAGACATGTATATTTACAAAAAAAGATGATTTTTATGAGAAAATGGAATGGATACTTAGTCCAGATAATCGCGCAACGGTGGACAGGATCAGGCTTGCTGGCATGGATTTGGTTAGAAATAAACATATGACAAAGCATCGCGCTGAGCAGATTGATCTTTTGGTCAACTCAATAATATCGGCTTTGTCCGTTGGAGACTTTACCCGATCTCCAGAACTTGCTGGATCAACCTCAGCTTCCGGCTAGAATTTTCGGAGAGGGATCCGATTCTGTCCTTTCGCTTTGAGAACAAAGCATCAAACTCTATCGCGTCGCCATCAAAATTCGGTACTGTCCTGATCTGTCTCAAGGAAAATCCCCAATCCCACAACAAAGCAATGAGGTCGCCAATCAATTTTTGACCGCGGTAGATTGCAACGGAATGAGTCTCGAGCTCTATCGCAAGGCATCCTTCCAGATGCTTTCCAAAGCCGTCCAGGACCTCGTATTCGAGACCTTGCACATCTATCTTGATCACATCCGGCGATGGCAGCCTCATTGAATCGACCAATTCGTCGTAGCGAGTGCACTCTACCGCCTGCCTGCCAACAGTACGGAATATCCAGCCTATCGAGTAATGCTGCAAGATATTGAAGTTGGGCTCGCGCAAGGACGAGCAACCAGAAGCCGCCGCGACGTGCAGTGTTCGCATTCCGGAAGCGTCCGCCAAAGCCTTCTCGATGACCCTTGAACCGGGAATTCGACTTAGGGTTTCCCTGACTGCGGCAGCTTCTGAGGCTATCGGCTCGAATACTATGGGCGTAATGTGGTCTGCCTTCAGCATCCACTTCGTCTGCAGGCCGCCCTGCCCGCCGACATCCACAAGGACAATGCGCTCCTCCGGCGCTATCTGGGACAACTCAGCCGCCGCATCAAACGCTTCGACAGTGATGCTCAGAAAGGCGAACTGATCACGCCCTGTGCCCGAATAGACAGGGTGCCCTCGGTCGGAACAACCTATTGAGATCGAAGGGTGGCAATTGAGAAATGTCACCTCGACATCTAGTAGACCAGGTTCGCGAGAACTGACCGATATTTTGCGGCTGATCCCTCGGTCAACGATTGTTCCCCGGGCATCTAGTTCGGCGACGTTCAGATTACCGAAATGGTGTATGTAGAAATTGGCCGACGCTGCCGGCAGAAATTTGATCAGACATCTGATCGTTACCAATCGAAAGACGAATTCCTGGCCGTAGATCCTCAAGAGATGATAGCTCAGACGATCTGAATCTGAGACTATGAGAGACCCGCCCTCGATCCGAGCGGACATCTCATGGACCACCTGCCAGGTTGCCAAGTTCTCCCCGGCAAAAGTTTTGGCATAGATCGCCTCGGCCAAATTCACCCCCTCGTGACTTGCGCTCTGGCCTCTATTTCCTCTTCGCTCTTTGGCGCACTCACTACAAAACGATAGCTCAATCCCTTGTGGGCAGCTAGGAGGGGCAACATGGAAAGGCGCCGGCTTATTGTGGTGGCGGCGGGATTTTTGGCGGTCGGCCCAACTTTTTCATCACCTTTGCGTTGGGCTGTTTGGGACAAAGGCTACGCCGCCATGCCGAAACTCGCTTCCTCGACTTCCCCTCCCTCCACCCTCCTCACTGCCCCAATCGAGCTCGCCGGCGACTGGGGCCGCATGTTGCCCCACTCCGCGGACCTGGTTCTGGAACGCATGCGCCATGCCTGCCTCGACGGCGTTCGCCTTGTTTCCGATCGCCAGCCCTCGCGCGTTCGCGTCGACGAGCACACCTCCGGGCAGCCTGCTATTTGGCTGCATCCGGATGGCAGCAGCATGGCGTGGATAATCGTCGATATTGGCGAACGCGATTGGTCGAAACTCGCCTACCAGTTCGGCCACGAGCTCGGCCACGTGACCGCCAACAGCTGGCAGGCCGATGCCAGGCCGGCGGCGCCCTGCCAGTGGCTGGAGGAAGCAATGGTGGAGGCCTTCTCGCTGCGTGGCCTGCGCCGATTGGCGAACGACTGGAAGCTGAACCCACCCTTCGCCGGCGACAACGCCTTCGGTGATGCAATCGCCGGGTATCGCGAGAACATCATAAGAAGCTATACCGCGCTTGCGACCGGGCAGGGACTGACCCCCGACGCGCCGGCGTGGTTCGCCGTCCACCGAAGCGAGATCGAGATCCCCGGCCTCAATCCGTTCGCGCAGGCCATGTCCGTAACTATTCTCGCCGAATACGAAGCCGCGCCGGATTGCGTGGAGGCGCTTGGCGCCCTCAATCGCTGGCCAGGGCGCAGCGGAGTGCCGATCGGCGAATATCTGCAACGCTGGAAGGCCAGCTGCGACGAGCTGCACGCCTCACCCCGATTGCCGCTCCGCCTGAGCGAGCTGCTGGGCGTTCCTCTCGGCCCTGAGTAGCGGAGGCCAATGCCCAACTAGTGCTGGCCATCGAAGTGGAGGAGATGCCGTCCGGCATCTACTCCGCGGCCAGCGCCGTCACCTCACGCCGGAAAGGCAGTGCGTCGCCGATGTCCGGCTCGTCCATCTCGCGAGCGAAGCGATGGCCGGCATAGGTTGCCCAGGCGATAGGCCCCGGCGCTTCGGCGTCGCCGATCACCTTGACCGAGCGGATGCCATTGTCGGCCCACTCGTTCTGGCGGGTTTTGAGCTCGCGCCACACGGCGTCGTCCTGATCGCGCGACGTCACCAGGACGACGGCGTCTGCCGTCAGATCCTGCCGCGCGCCCGTATAGGCGCAGGCCGTGACGACACCGCCTGACGCGACGCTCGCAACGGTCCTGTTGAGCACGATGTCCACTCCCAGATCCGCCAGGCGGCGATGGATCGCCCCCTGCTCCAGCGTGTTGCGGGTCCAGTCCGAGACATAGGCCGACGGTGTCACCAGGGTCACCTTCGCGCCCTGCCGCGCCATCAGTTCGGCCAGCACGCCGCCCATATAGTAGTGGTCGTCATCGAACAGCACGACATTGCCGCCGGGCACGTTGCCGGCCATCAAATCGTCGGGCGTGTAGACCGGCATCGAGGCGTCGATCGGCATCGGCACCACATGCGCGCGCGCGACGCCGTCCCGCCGCCAGGTCGACCCGGTGGCGATGGCGACGTTCTGGAAGCCGAAGGACAGGATGTCGTCCGCCGTCAGCCGGCTTTCGAAATAGATATCGACATTCGGCATCTGGCTGAGCTGGTATTGGCGATAGTCGCGCACCCGGCCCCAGGCCGACAGGCCGGGCAGCAGGCTCTCGCGCGCCACGCGTCCGCCAAGCTCGGTGCCCGCTTCCGCGATCGCCACCTTATAGCCGCGCAGGCCGAGCGCGCGCGCGGCCTCCAGCCCGGCCGGTCCAGCGCCGACGATCACCACGCTGTCGCTGTCGCCCTTGGCCTGCATGCGCTCGGGATGCCAGCCCTTGCGCCATTCCTCCATGAAGGTCGGGTTCTGCGTGCAGCGCGAGATCGACATGGTCATGTCGCCGGTGATGCAGATGTTGCAGCCGATGCATTCGCGGATGTCCTCTATGCGCCCCTCCTCGACCTTCTTCGGCAGGAAGGGATCGGCGATGGACGGCCGCGCGCAGCCGATGAAGTCGAGCGTGCCGGACTTGATCATCCTGACCATCACGTCCGGCGAGGTGAAGCGGCCGACGCCGACGACAGGCTTCGAGGTCAGCTTCTTGATGCCGGAGACCAGGCTTTCCTGCGCCGCCTCATCCTTGAAGCGCGACGGACCCGAGCAATCCTCCCAGGCGCCATGGGCGAGATCCCACAGGTCGGGCAGGTCGGCATGCATCTCGATCATGTCGCGGACTTCCGAATTGGCGAAGCCAAGCTCGCCGATCATCTCGTCCAGCGACAGCCGGAGCGTCAGGCCGCAGGTGTCGCCGATCGCGTCGCGCCCTTCCTCGATCAGCTCGCGCATCAGCCGCGAGCGGTTTTCCAGCGAGCCGCCATATTCGTCGCTGCGCTGGTTGGTGGCGGTGGACAGGAAGTGCTGGATGATGCCGAAGCCATGCGCGCCATAGAGGCAGACCAGGTCGAAGCCCGCCTGCTTCGCACGCTTGAAGGCATTGCGATGCCAGCGCCGCAGGTCGCGTATGTCCTGCTTATCCATGGCACGCGCCTGCACGGGATCGTTGGTGAAAGTGCGGATCGGCAGCGCTGACGGTCCGCGCGGAACCTCCTTGGTATAGAGATTGGGACCGTTGATGCCGGAATAAGCAAGCTGGATACCGGCCAGCGCGCCATACTGGTGCATGGCCCTGGCCATCTTGGCCAGAGCCGGAATGTCGGCGTCGTCCCACAGCCTGAGTTCGATGAAGGGCGTGATCTCGGAGGTGTGGTGCATCTCCGTCTGCTCGGTGAAGATGACGCCCCATCCGCCTTCGGACTTCATGCGGCGCATCTCGGCCGCGGCCGACGGATCGCGATAGCCGCCGCCATTGCAATGAGGAACCTGGTAGAAGCGGTTCTTGGCGGTCACCGGGCCGATCTTCATCGGCTCGAACAGAATGTCATAGCGTGGGTCGCGCATGGTGCTTCCTTCCTGCCGGCTGGCGCCGCCGGTGTTCTGCAGACTACTCATAAGTTGGCGCGAGCGCGGGAAAACTATGGATTTCTTCTGCGCGGATTAGGACACGCCTAATCGCGCATTCCCGGGTTAGTCTGGGGTGAAACGAAGCGAAGCCAAATGCGACTTCAGCCACGCCGTGCCGCGATGCTAAACAGCCGGGAGCGCAACGGACTTCAGACATGGACAGCATCACAATTCTCGAACGGCTGATCGCGTTTCCGACGGTGAGCCGCGACTCCAATCTCGACCTGATCGGCTATGCAACAGGCCTCTTGGAGACGAACGGTATTGCCTGCCAGATCATCCATAGCGCGGACGGTCACAAGGCCAACCTGTTTGCCACCATCGGTCCGGACGACAAGCAGGGCATCATGCTGTCCGGCCATACCGACGTGGTCCCAGTCGACGGCCAGAACTGGACACTGCCTCCTTTTGTGATGACCGAGCGAGACGGCAAACTTTACGGTCGCGGCGCGGCCGATATGAAGGGTTTTGTAGCCTGCGCGCTCGCGGCATGCCTCAAGGCCTCGCAGATGGCGCTTCGCACACCCTTGCATCTTGCGCTCTCTTACGACGAGGAAGTCGGCTGCCTGGGCGTGCGCGACCTTATCGAAATGCTGAGCGCCGCGCCGCAACGCCCGCTGCTGTGCATCGTCGGCGAGCCGACCGACATGCAGGTAGCGACAGGACACAAGGGCAAGCTTGCCGCCCGCGCCATCTGCAGGGGGCGGGAGGGCCATTCGGCGCTGGCGCCGCTGGCGCTTAACGCCATCCATCTCGGTTGCGACTTCGTGCAGGCCTTGCGCGACGAGCAGGACCGGCTGGCCAGCGATGGCCCCCGCGACGGCGACTACGACATTCCGTACACCACCGTGCATGTCGGCAAGATCAACGCCGGCGTCGCGCTCAACATCGTGCCCAATCTCTGCCAGGTCGATTTCGAGATCCGCAACGTTGCCACCGATGATGCAGCCTCGATTCTCGACAGGCTTCGCGACGCCGCGGCGCGCATTGCCGCCGACGCCGCCTCGATCGCGCCAGAAGCCGCGATCGAAATCGAGATCACCAACACCTATCCAGGCCTGGACACGCCAGCAGCCTCGGAAGCGGTTGCGTTCGTCAAATCCCTGACCGGCGCCAACAGCACCATGAAGGTCGCCTTCGGCACGGAGGGCGGTTTGTTCAGCCGCGATCTCGGCACGCCGGCCGTCGTCTGCGGACCGGGCTCCATGGCGCAAGGACACAAGCCTGACGAATATGTCGGCGTCGAACAGATGCGGCGTTGCGACGAGATGCTCGACAGATTGCTGTCGCGGCTCGCCGAAGGCCAGCCGTGATCGCCTTCACTTGACTATGCGCTCGGTGCCGAAGACTCCCTGCTCGACCACGAAACGGCGGCAGTGATCGACGAATGCCTGCACCGTCAGCGTGCGGTGTTCGGCGTTCGGCAGCGCTATTCCCATGGTCAGCGGCCTGACGTCCCCCAGCAACGGCACGAACACCAGCAATTTGCCGTCCGGCGACATTGTGTTGAGCGGCCGCATGTTGGCAATGCCGTAGCCGAAACCGTTGGCGACCATCGAGCGCATCACCGCAATGTCGCCGGTGCGCTCGACGATATTGGGCCGTAGCGCCTTCGCCTGGAAGGCCGACAGGAAGTACTCGCGACTATAGGGCAGATCGAGCAGCACCATCGGCTCGTCCACCAGTTCCTCCGGCGTGATGCCCGCTTTCGACGCCAGGTGGTGCGCCGCCGGCAGCATGACATAGGCCGGCAGTTGCATCAGGGGCTCGAACGTCATGTCCTGCGACAGCTCGAGGTCGTAGGTCAGCGCTGCGTCAATTTCGCCGCGCTGGAGCATTTCGAACAACTGCCCCTGGTTGCGCTCGAATTGCCTGACGCGCACATCCGGATAGGCATCCTCGAACTTCCTGCGCAGCGCCGGCAGCACGATCTGCGCGAAAGTGAGCAGGCAGCCGATCGCCAGCGGTCCGCGCACTTTTTCGGCGATGTCGCCGGCGATGTCGTGCAGCGCGTCCGCATCGTTGAGCAGCCGCGCGGCTTCCTTCAGGAACAGCCGCCCGCCCGCTGTCAGTGCTAGAGCATGCGAGTGCTTGCGCACGAAGAGCTGGACACCGAACTCCGCCTCGAGCTGCGCGATCGAGGCCGAGATCGACGGCGGCGAGACGTTCACCTGCTCGGCCGCCTTGGCGATAGAGCCGGCCTCGCCCACGGCGACGAAATATTCGAGCTGTCTGAGCGTGAAGCGGAGCGGCATGGGCTTCTATGATGCCCGTTTGATCGCTGCAATCAAGTCGTGGTCGTCCTCAGTACTTGATCCAGGTGGTCTTCAGCGCGGTGTATTTGTCCAGCGCATGCAGCGACAGGTCGCGCCCGAAGCCGGATTGCTTGAATCCGCCGAAGGGGGTCATTGGGCTCAGCGCGTCGACGGTATTGACCGAAACCGTGCCGACGCGCAGCCGCTCGGAAATGCGGTGGGCGCGCGACAGGCTGTCCGTCCAAACCGAAGCGGCCAGGCCATAGATGCTGTCATTGGCAATCCGAAGCGCCTCGTCTTCCGTGTCGAAGGCGATGACCGACAGCACCGGTCCGAATATCTCGTCGCGGGCGAGCGGATCGTCCGGCGACACGTTGTCGAAAATCGTGGGTTGCACGAAGCTGCCTCGGCCATCGACCGCGGCGCGACCGCCGCCGGTCACCAGCCGGGCCGATTTCCTGCCGCTGTCGATGAAACGCATGACCGTTGCGGCGTGCCGCGCGTCCACCATGGCGCCCATCTTGGATGCCGGGTCGAGAGGATCGCCGGGTTGCGTGGCCGCGGCGCGCTCCGCCAGTTTCTCGACCAGCGCGTCCTTGACGCTACGCTCCACCAGAAGCCGGGAGTTGGCCGAGCACACCTGTCCCTGGTTGAAGAAGATGCCGAAAGCGGCCATGTCGGCCGCCGCGTCCAGGTTAGCGCAGTCCGCGAACACCAGATTGGGGCTCTTGCCGCCGGTCTCCAGCCAGACCTGCTTCATGTTCGACTGGCCGGAATACTGCATGAACATCTTGCCGACGGCGGTGGAGCCGGTGAAGGCAAGGCAATCGACATCCATGTGCCTGCCAAGCGCCTGGCCGGCGGTTTCGCCAAGGCCGGGCACCACATTGAGCACGCCCGCGGGCAGCCCGGCCTGCATGGCCAGTTCCGCCAGCCTGAGCGCCGAGAACGGTGACTGTTCGGCCGGCTTCAGCACCACCGAATTGCCGGCCGCCAGCGCCGGCGCGCATTTCCAGGTCGCCATGTCGAGCGGAAAATTCCACGGCACGACGGCGCCAACCACTCCGAGCGGCTCGCGCCGCACCAGAGCGAGGTCGCCTTGGCCGGTCGGAGCCACCTCGTCATAGACCTTGTCGATCGCTTCGGCGTACCACTGGAAGATCGCCGCGGAGCCCGGCACGTCGATGGTGGCGGCGTCCTTGACCAGCTTGCCCATGTCGAGCGATTCCAGCAGCGCGAGTTCCTGCAGGTTGTCCCGCAGCAACTCAGCCAGCCGCAGCAGCACCTGCTTGCGATGCTGAGGGCTCGTTCGCGACCAGACGCCGGCTTCGAAGCTGCGTCGGGCCGCGGCAACAGCAAGATCGATGTCTTCTTCGCCGCAGGAGGCGACCTCGGCGAGCGTCTCCCCCGTGGCCGGGTTGACGCTGGCAAAGGTCCGGCCCGAACGCGCGGACACCGCCTTGCCATCGATGAAGGCCTTGTCGGGGAAGCGGATTGCGGACGCCTTGCCGATCCACTCCTTATGGCTGAGTTCGCTCATCCTTGGCTCCAGGCTTTGCAGGATTATTCGTCACCGGGAACGCCGTAGCTCGGCGCGCCAGACGGGTTGAGGGCACGGGTGACATAGGCATCCAGCTGAGGCTTGTAGATGTCCCACAGCGTTGCCAGCTGCTCGATCGGACACCCCTCGGTCCAGTCGCAACGCAGGTCGGCGACAGGCCATGAGACATCGCGCACCAGCTTCATGCCGGCGGAGCGCACAGGTCCCGCCTCCCCTCCAGCTTTCAGCGCGGCACGCATCGTGGAGATCAGCCGGTCGCCAAGCTCTCCTTCGGAAGCGAGAAAGGCGTCGACCATGGCGGAGGGAATGCCGTCATTCGAAAGCAGATTGCCGCCGCAGGCGACGTCCTCGCCACGCGCCTCGGCCCAGATGCCGAGCGCCTTCGGTCCCGAATGAATTGCGCTGCCGCCGGCCGCATCGACCGCCAGCACCTGCCGGTATTCGCTGAAGGCGGCCGTGCGCTTGATGATCGCGACAGCCTCGGCGGCGGAAGCGCCGCGTGCCATCAGCTCCAATGCCCGCGGCCCAAGCGTCGGGTCCGTGACATTCTGGCTGGCGACCGCGCCGACGCCGGCTTGCGCGTAGGCGCAGCGCGCCGCGACCGCCGGAGACGACGACGACACCGCGACCCCGAACATGCCCGTGCGCCGGCAGCGCGCAACGATGGAGAAGGTCATGACGCTCAGTCCGGGATGACGGCCGTGCCGTCGATCTCGACCAGCCATTCCGGCCGCGCCAGGGCCGACACGACCAGGCCGGTCGAAACCGGATAGACGCCTTTGATATACTCGCCCATCGTCCGGTAGACGGCCTCGCGATGCCTGACATCGGTGAGGTAGACCACCACCTTCACCAGATGCTCCATCGTCCCGCCGCATTCTTCGATGAGCTGCTTGATGTTCTGCATGACCTTGTGGGTCTGTTCGACCGGATCATGGCTGTCGATGTTCTTCGCGGTGTCCAGATCCTGCGGACATTGGCCGCGAAGGTAAACGGTCCGGCCGCCCCGCGTGACAACCGCCTGGCAAAGATCGTTGTCGAGCTTCTGCTCGGGGTACGTTTCTTTCGTGTTGAATTTGCGAATTCGTGTATGCGCCATCTTGGTCTCCATTTGATCAGGCTTGCAGCCTTGGTCACGCATCCACGGTCTCTTGCTTCGCGGCAGCGTGATAGGCCAGATATTTTCGCTGCGTCGAAATGCGATCCGCCACATGCTTGGCGTCGTGCCAGACGCCCCAGATAAAACTCGACCCTCTTCGCGACTGCCAGGGCAGCCCGAGGAAGTAGATCCCGGGCTCGATCGAGACGCCGCGCTGATGCCTTGGCCGGCCCTTCTCGTCGAAAGCGTCGACCTTCAGCCAGCTGTAATCGACGGCAAAACCTGTCGCCCAGATGATCGTGGTTACCCCGACATCGGCCAGGTTGAGCTCGCGGATCGGATTGGTCACGCAGTCCGGGTCCGGGCCGATCTTGCGCAGGGCGGGTTCTTCCGGAAGGTCCAGACCGTTGCGAGCCACATAGGCGTCCGCCTCGTCCAGCAGCGACATCAGATTGGCGTCGCCCCGGGCAATGTTCTTTGCAAGATCCGGCGCAAAGGTCATCACACCGTCCTGGTAGGTCTTCGTCATGCCGACCAGTGTAAGCCCCTGCGCGGCCAGACGGCGGAAATCGATCGTTTCACCGCCGCGCGCACCGCTGACGGCGATCGTGACATGTTCCGTGCCGGGTCCTGGCGTTTCGAGGTCCCATTTGCCGAGAACGCCCAGCCACCAGCAAAAGTCGCGCCCGCGATAGGCGCGCGGCGGGCGGTCGTGCGGACCGACCGACAGATAGACGCGCCTTCCCGCACGCTGGAGCTCATCCGCGATCTGCACGCCCGACGATCCTGCTCCGACAACCAGCACCGCGCCTTTCGGCAGTTGCTCGGGATTGCGATAGGCGCTGGAGTGAATTTGCAGGATGCCGGCTTCCTTAGGGACAAGCGGCGGAATGACGGGGACCTGGAAAGGTCCGGTTGCGGCGACGATGCTGTTGGCCTCGATCACGCCGTCCGAAGTCTCGACGCGGAATCCTGGTCGACCGGTATTTCTTTGCACCAGCTTGACCTCCACGCCGCAGCGGATCGGCGCATTGATCTGCTTTGCGTAGGCGACGAAATAGTCAGCGACCTCCTCCTTGGAGGGAAAGCCATCTGGGCCTGTAATAGGGAATTCCATACCCGGGAACCGGTCGTGCCAGGCCGGACCGTTGGCCACCAGGGAGTCCCAACGTTGCGAACGCCAGCGCTCGGCAATCCGGCCGCGCTCGACAACCAGATGCGGCACCCCGCATTTGCTCAGGTGCTCGCTCATGGCAACGCCTGCCTGGCCACCACCGACGACAAGTGTGTCTACCTTTTCAACCGACATATCCGCGTCTCTTCCGATAGGGCTTTCGCCGCTGTGATGGAGGTCCGTTTTGCTTTTAGTGACGGGCTGGCGGAGCGAAAATTATGATTTCATGTGTCAGTGCTTAGCTTATCCCTAAACGCTGCAGCGGATCGCCCGGCGAGTTGCCGGACTTCCAGCAATCAATGTCGGCAAAGCACCTCCGAACATTGCGACAGCTTAGGCAAACCCTAAGCACGGGTACTGGAAAAAGTTATTCTTGCGCCCCGCTTTTGATGGTTCCCTGCATCCATTACCCACATGAAAAACGACGATCGCCGGGAGTGAAATGGCGCAGGAGACCCTTTACGCAAACGGTGCGCTGTACACAGTCGATGCGGCGAATCCCGTCGCTGAAGCGATGCTCGTTCGCGGCGACCGCATCGTCGCTGTCGGCCCTTGGTCATCCGTCAGACCGCAAGCCTCCGCGGATGCCGAAATTATCGATCTTCAGGGCCGGTTCGCGATGCCGGCCTTCATCGACTCTCACGTCCACTTCGCCTGGGGAAGCAAATATCTCGATGAAGTACAGTTGCGCGAGGCAAAGACCTTTGGCGACGTTCTCGCCCGGCTGAAGGCCTATGCGCAAGCTCATCCCGGTCGGACATGGATCGTGGGCAGCGAGTTCAGTTACGGCTACCCCGATCTCCCGGAAGGCGGCTTCCACAAATCGCTTCTCGATCAGGTCGTTGCCGATCGCCCCGTCTTCTTCCGCTCAGGCATGGCGCACGCGGCCTGGGTGAACAGCAAGGCAATGGAACTCGCTGGCATCACGCGGGATACACCCGATCCCCAAGGTGGACAGATCGTAAGGGATGAGAGCGGTGAGCCGACCGGATGGCTGAAGGAGAAAGCGTGGTCCCAGTTTGAAACCCTGGCCCCCCAGCTTTCGAAATCGGATCTGCGCGCGGCGCTGCTGCGCGCCATCAAGGAAGCTAACCGTTTGGGGTTGTCGCGCGTTCAAAGCGCGGGGATGGACGACGAAGCGGCTCCCTTGCTGGCCGAGATATTCGCGAATGACGAACTGAGCCTGCGATTCACGCTTTCCAGCATTGTAAATCCGGATTCGAACCCTGAGGAGGTGATTGCGCGCGTTTCCGGATGGCGGAATGACCTCGACGCCGACTTTCTCGACGGGCGCGTCATCAAGTTCTTCCTGGACGGAGTCCTTGAATCCCACACCGGCTTCATGCCGCAGGGCTATGCCGACAAACCGGATGAAACCGGAACGTGCCTGTGGAAGGCTTCGGCCTACAACGCCGCCGTCAGCCGTGCCCAGCAGGAAGGTTTCCAGGTCTGGACGCACGCAATTGGTACGGGCGCCATCGAAATGGCCCTCGACGCATATGGCGCCGATGGAGAACGTTCGAGGCAGTGCCGGCCACGGGTCGAGCATTGCGAAATACCCACTGCGCGCGACATCGAGCGTTTCGCCCAGATAGGCGCGATAGCCAGCTTCCAGCCCGCCATGATCTATCCACGCGATCAGTGGCTCGGAATGGAGGGGCTTTGGGAAGTGCGTGTCGGCTCCGAATCCTTGCCGCGCGCCTTTCCCGTTCGTTCCATCCTCGAGGCCGAGGGCGCTGTCGCCTTCGGAACCGATTGGCCTATCGTCGACCTCAATCCGCTCGTTGGCATACGCAATGCGGTGTTGCGACAAAGCCGGGACCACCAGCCGGAAACCGGTTGGGTTCCTGAGCAGAGGGTCACCGTCGCGGAGGCGCTCCATGCCTACACGCTGGGGGCGGCCTTTGCCGGCCACCGCGAAAACGATGAGGGCAGTCTGGCGGCGGGGAAGCTCGCCGACTTCATCGTCCTTTCCGATGATCCGCTGAAGGTCGAGCCGGACAAGCTTGCGGACATCAGGGTGCTGAAGACGATCGTCGGCGGAAAATCGGTTTGGGAAGAACCTACGGCCTGAAACCGCATCTTGGGGGCGACATGGAAGCGACGGAATTTGACTACATCGTCGTAGGCGCGGGTTCCGCCGGTTGCGTGGTCGCCAACAGGCTGAGCGCCAATCCCTCGGTCAGGGTGTGCCTGATCGAGGCCGGCGGCAGCGACAACAGCCTGCGGGTGAAAGTGCCCGCGGGCATTCTCTCGCTCTACGGCAACCCGGACTACGATTATTGCTTTGTGGGCGTGCCGCAGCCCCATCTCAACAACCGCAGGATCCCCGTCAACCGCGGCAAGGCGCTGGGCGGATCGAGCTCGATCAACTCGATGGTCTATATCCGCGGCGCCGCCGAGGATTACGACGAATGGACTGAACTCGGCTGTGCCGGCTGGGCCTATCGCGACGTGCTGCCGGTGTTCCGGAAGCTGGAGCGCAATCTGCTTGGCCAGGACAAGCGCTATCACGGAGCGGACGGCGAACTTCTGGTCGACAACCCGCGCGATCCGAACTTGCTTTCCGGCATGTTCGTCAAGGCCGGCGAACGTGCCGGCCTGCCCGCCAACGCCGACTTCAATGCCGAGAGCCAGTTCGGTCTCGGAATCTACAACGTCACCCAGGATCGAGGCCAGCGCTTCAGCAGCTTCAGCGCTTTCATGCGTCCGGTGCTCGATCGCAAGAACCTGACGCTGCTCAGCGAATGCGAGGTCATCGACCTCGTCATTGCCGGGCAACGCGCGACAGGCATGCGAGTGCAACATGAGGGTCGGCAAAAGCTGCTGTCGGCCAACCGCGACATCGTCCTCTCGGCAGGTGCTATCAACTCGCCCAGGATCCTGATGGCCTCCGGTATCGGCCCGGCAAGCGAACTCACAAAGGTCGGCATAACGCCGGTTCTCGACCTGCCCGGCGTCGGCAAGAACCTGCAGGACCACGTCGACGGCATGATCACGGTACGCTCCAGCAGCACCAGGACGCTCGGCCTGTCGCTCCCCAATTTGCACCGCATTGCCGCCGCGCCCTTCCAGTATTTCGCGCGCCGCAAGGGCATGCTCACCACCAATTATGTCGAGGCCGGCGGCTTCGCGAGGACCAGGTACGCGAACGGACTTCCCGACATCCAGTTCCATTTCGTCCCGGGCTACCGCAGTCATCGCGGCAGGCTCATCGAGTATGGCCACGGCTATGCCATCCACACCTGCGTGCTTCGGCCGAAAAGCGTGGGTGAGATCACCCTGTCACGGGACAGTTCCCGCCGGGACGTCCTCATCGACCACCGTTTCTTCACGGATGAGCAAGACGCCAAGGTTCTGGTCGAAGGCATCAAGATCGCGCGCAGTATCCTTGCCGCATCGGAGTTCGACGAGGTGCGAGGCAAGGAGATGCTGCCCGGCAAGGATGTCCGCAGCGACGACGAGATCCTCGCCTATCTGCGCGCCGAAGCCCTGACCGTTTACCATCCAGTGGGAACCTGCAAGATGGGTACGGATTCGATGGCTGTCGTCGATCCAGCGACGCTGAGGGTGCGAGGCATCGACGGCTTGCGGGTGGCGGATGCCTCCATCATGCCGAAGCTGATCGGCGGCAACACCAATGCGCCGAGCATGATGATCGGACAGAAAGCCTCGGAGATGATCCTGGGCTGACCATCACGGTCCGTGAAAGTTCGGAGCGGCTTGCGTCGCCGGTTCCAACAGCCATCGCCCTGCACGGCGAAGGCGGCTTCTTCTGATCGGAGACCGCCCGAACCTATCGCCCTACACGCGGGTCAGTGATCCTCGTCGATCTCGTCGTGCAACAGGCCGAGGATGCGGCGCTTGAGCGCGATGAAGTCCGGTTCGAGGATCACGTCCATCGAGCGCGGCCGCGAAATGTCGACCTTGATCTCGGCTTTGATCTTGCCTGGCCGGGCGGTCATCACCAGGACGCGGTCGCCCAGAACGAGCGCCTCGTCGATGTCGTGGGTGACGAACAGCACCGTCTTCTGCTGCCGCTCCCAGACGTGCAGAAGCAGCTTCTGCATGGTGCCTCGCGTCTGGCTGTCGAGAGCGCCGAAAGGCTCGTCCATCAGCAGCACGGCCGGGTCGTTTGCGAGCGCGCGCGCGATTGCCACCCGCTGCTTCATGCCGCCCGACAGCTGCGCCGGATAATGGTCCGCGAAGGGCGCGAGACCGACTTCGTTGAGATACTGGTCGACGATCTGCCTGCGCTGCTCCGCGGGCAGGCCCTTGCGCTTCGGGCCGTATTCGATGTTGGCGCGCACAGTCAGCCAGGGAAACAGGGTGTAGCTTTGGAACACCATGCCCCTGTCGGGGCCTGGCTCGATCACTTCCCTGCCATCCACCTTGATGATGCCCGAGGTCGCGTCATTGAGGCCGGCGGCGAGATAAAGCAGGCTCGATTTGCCGCAGCCGGAGGGACCGACGATGACGCAGAATTCGTTCTTCGCCACCTTCAACGAGACATCGTCCAGCGCCAGCACGCCATTGGCTTCGCCGTAACGCAATGTCACGTCTTCAATGGCCATCGTGATGCCGGCCGAACGCGGGTCGGCCATCGAAGCCGTGGCGGCTGGATTGATTGCCTTGGTGGATTCGGTCATTGCCATCCTTGATCCGGCTGCCGTTTGTGAGGTTGCGTTCAAAATCAGGGTGCCCATGGCGCCACCTTCGCTCGCAGGATGCGGAATGCCGTGTCGGTGATCAGCCCCAGAAGCCCGATCGCGGCGATCGCCATGAAGATCACATCGACCTGAAAGCCGCGCATCGCCTTCAGGCTGATGTAGCCAAGGCCGCTCGACGCGGCGACGAGCTCGGCCACCACCAGATAGGTCCAGGCCCAGCCCATGGTGACGCGAAGCGTGTCGAGGATCGCGGGGAGTGCCGCCGGGAAAATGACGTGCCACACGGCTTCCCTGCGCTTCGTGCCCAAGGTGTAGGAGGCGTTCACCAGGTCCCTCGATACGCCGCGCGCGCAATCGGAGATCATCACCAGTTGCTGGAAGAAGGTGCCGAAGAAGATCACCGCAATCCGCTGTTCGATGCCGATGCCGATCCACAAGATGAACAGCGGCACGAACGAGGTCACCGGCAGGTAGCGGATAAAGTTGACCAGCGGCTCCAGCGGCGCCTGAACCGCCCGGTACGTGCCCATCCACAATCCGAGCGGCACGGCGATCACCGATGACACGACGAAGCCGAGCAGCACCACCTTGGCGCTGGTCAAGGTGTGATAGAAAAGGCTGCCGTCCAGGCCCATGCGATAGGTCGTCTGCAGCACCGTCCCGGGCGTGGGCAGGAACATGTTGGGCACGACCCGTCCGTAGGACAACAAGGCCCAGCCGCCGATGACGACCACCCACATCGCCAGCGCGAGCGTCGTCGCCGTGCTGGCGGGAATGTTGGCGAATGGGGTCGTCAGGCGTGTCCACGCCGTCCGCCTCTGTGCCATCGGATGGCCTCCGTGATTTAAAGCGCGAATTCAGGCTGTCGCGAAAACGGGGCCGGCTCGGATGGGCCGACCCCGCGATCTCGAAACTCACTGCTCTTTGATGAAATCGGTATCGAGAATGGTCTTCGCGTCGATCGTCATCTTGAGCTTGCCGGCCTTGCCCCAGATGTCTTGCGCGAAGTTCACCAGGTCTGACGCCTCGCTCTTCTGCGGCGTGCCGAAGAACTCCAGATTGCGGTCGCGGTCGTAGTAGCGAACGCCCTTGGCGCCGGCCGCGAAATCCTCGGGCTTCTCGAGGTAGCCGCCAATGCCCTTGGCCATGATCTCATAGGCCTTTTCGGGATTGGCCTTGATGTATTCGACCGCCTTGTAATAGCCCTTGATGAGGGCCTTCACATCCTCGGGATGCTTCTCGATCAGGTCGCATTTGAGCGCGATCACATCGACGATCAGGCCCGGAGTCGTGGTGGAATCGATCAGCACCTTGCCCTTCCCGCCCTTGCGGACCTCGGTCAGGTGCGGCTCCCAGGTCACGGCAGCGGGAACCTGGCCGGCGATGAAGGCCGTCGCGGCGTCATCTGCGGTCATGTTGGTGATGGTGACGTCGTTCTCGGTCAGGCCTTCCTTCTTCAGGAGCACGTTGAACCAGAATTCGGAAATCGAGCCTTCGTTCAAGGCTACCTGCTGGCCCTTCAGGTCCTTGAGCGACTTGACGTCGGCCTGCGTGACGACGCCATCTCCGCCGTGGCTGTCGTCGAGCGCCAGCACATATTTGAAGCAGAGTTCGTCCGAGCGATATTTCATCAGCTCGTCGACGGTGGAAGCCGCGCCATCGAGGTCGCCGCCGGCAACCGCGGCCATGTAAAGTGCTGATTCTTCTATGATCTTGAGATCGACATCGACGCCGGCTTCCTTGAAGTAACCGAGGTCGCGGGCCAGGAACAGCGGCCCGTAGCCAACCCAGGTCGTCATGCCCAGGCGAATGTTGCCCGCGTTCGCGGGCGCGGCAAGCCCCAGGCCAAGCAGGCCTGCGCTGACCGCGGTCAGCAGGCAATTCCGGAATGTCTTCATTGTCATGGTTCCCCTATCGGTGTTGTTGGCATCGGCCTTGTTCGAGTGGCGTATGCCAATGGTTTCGGCAGCCGCTCTCTTGTTATGCGTTGCCTCCCAGGCGGGCCTTGCATGTTCTAGGTATAGTAAGAGAGCATCCGGGCCGGATCGCAAAAAGAAGTCTTTTTCTGTCCTTTGCTTCGCCGAAACCGAAGTGGCGGGCTGCTTCGGCTTAGTTTCCCCATGCGGCGGCAGGCGAGCCATTTCGGGAAGCAAGGCGACGGTTTGGAACCGGAAGAACGCTGCTCGCGCGGTGCGTCGCACCACCGGTGACGATGGCGACCTTGCAAGCAAGTCTCATATCCGTTCCTCTGTTGCCGGCAACATCGGGGAAGACGGGCGCATTGCACAGTCCGATTATCTGAACACCCTTTTAGCTTTCCTTGTTTGAGGTCGCCCTCGCCGGGAGTAATAGTCGCGGCGGAATTCGTAAGGAGGAGATGATGACGCTGAACTTCGACCCGAGGGCGAAGGCCACGACGCTCTACCATGGCGAATTCCGGCCGATGTTCATCGGCGGCAAGTGGGTCGCGGCGCAGTCCGGTCAGGAGATGCAGGCGCTCAACCCCGCGACGGGCGAAGTGCTGGCCACCGTGCCGCGCGGTTCGGCCGCCGATATCGACGCGGCGGTGGCCGCCGCGCGCGCGGCCTTCGAGGGCCCCTGGTCGAAATTCTCGCCCTACGAGCGGCAATGCGTTCTGCTCAGGATCGCCGACCTGTTCGAGACGCATTGGGAAGAGCTCTCCGTTTCCGACACGCTCGATATGGGGCTGCCGATCACGCGCACGCTTGCCAACCGGCGCCGCGTCATAGGCATGTTGCGCTTCTATGGCGGCATGGCGACCGCCCTGCATGGCGAGACGATCGACAATTCCATCCCGGGCGAGATCGTGAGCTTCACGCGCCGAGAGCCGGTCGGTGTCGTCGGTGCGATCATCCCCTGGAATGCCCCGACGGCAGCCTCGATCTGGAAGATCGGACCAGCTTTGGCCACCGGCTGCACCATCGTGCTGAAGCCCTCGGAGGATGCATCGCTGACGCCGCTCTTGATCGCGCGGCTGATGCAGGAAGCGGGCGTCCCCGACGGCGTCGTCAATATCGTGACCGGCACCGGCGCCGAGGCCGGCGCGCGGTTGGCCGAACATCCCGATGTCAACAAGATCGTCTTCACCGGCTCGACGCTCACCGGCCAGGCGATCGCGCGGGCCGGCGTGACCAATCTCAAGCGCGTTTCGCTGGAGCTCGGCGGCAAGTCGCCGATCATCGTCTGCCGCGACGCCGATATCGACAAGGCCGTGCCGGTCGCGGCGATGGCGGTGTTCGTGCATTCCGGCCAGATCTGCATTGCCGGCTCGCGCTTGTTCGTGGCGCGCGAAATCCATGACGAGTTCGTACGGCGCGTGGCCGAATTCGCCGGCGAGCTGCGCATCGGCCACGGCATCGAGGCCGAAACCGAAATCGGGCCGCTGATCAATGCCAGGCAGGCCGGCAAGGTCGAAGGCTACATCAAGGCCGGCAGCGACGAAGGCGCCGAACTGGTTGCCGGCGGCTCGCGGCTGACGGGTGAGCTATACGACGGCGGCAACTTCATCGCGCCTACTGTCTTCGGCGCGGTGTCGGATGAGATGACGATTGCGCGGGAAGAGATTTTCGGGCCGGTGATCTCTGCTATGCCTTTCGACACGCTGGACGAGGCGGTCGCGCGGGCCAACGCCACGCCCTACGGCCTGGCGGCCGGTATCTTCACCACCAATCTCGGCACGGCGCACAAGCTCGCCCGCCGCGTCAAGGCCGGCTCGGTCTGGGTCAACATGTACCACGCCATCGATCCGGCCGTTCCGTTCGGCGGCATGAAGATGTCGGGCTACGGGCGCGAGGGCGGTGTCGAACATCTGCACGAATATCTGGAGACGAAGGCGGTCTGGATCCAGACCGACTGAGCGCAGACTTAAATCCTGCCTGAACATGCGCCCGATCGCGTTGACGACAATGCGCGCGGCCGTGAGCGCCGTGAGGCCGCCAATGTCTTCGGGTGTATGGAATTCGATGAGCCTGGCGCGCCGCGGCACTCGCTCGCCGGGCCGGTCGCGGCCGGCCCTCTGTTCACAGCGCTGGCGATTGCCGCGTCCGCCCCTCACGCCCAATCGAGTGAAATCAGCCCCCAATCCGCCGTTGCGGCAGAGATGGTTAGCATGTTAATTTCAATCCAGGTACATCGGTACGCCGTTGCGTCTCAATCCCGCATCAAGACGGGAAACGAAGATGGAGGAGACCATGCACGCCCATCATGTGAGCATCGCCGACGGCGAGGCCTTCCTGTCCGCGTCGCGGATGCTGTTCGGTCCGATTACCCAACGTTTCTCGCGCGGCGAGGCGACGTCGCTGCCGAAACTCGTCTCGGTGAACCTCGGCGCCTGCCGGCTGTCCGAGATCCGGGCGAAATCGCATCTGGTCGTCAACGACCGTGCCTTCTGGCGCAGCTTCGACCCCGACTCGATCAAGATCCTGATGCAGATCAGAGGCCGCAGCCGTTTTGAGCAACAACAGGTTGCCGTCGATCTCGGCCCTCGTGCAGCCATCATCTACGATCCGGTGCGCAGCTATTCGCTGCAGAACCTGGGCGATGTCGACCAGCTCATCCTGCAGGTGCCGCGCTCGACCTTCGGCGACGAGACGCTCGCCCGTCTCGCGGCACCGGTGCCCTTGCCCGGCCAGGACGACAGCCTGACGCATATCGTGTCCGGCCTGATGCAGATGGCCATCGGCGAGGCGCACAAGCTTGACGAAGCTGGCTGCCGTCGCGTCGGCGAGAGCCTGATCCAGCTCGTCAACGGCCTGATCCAGGCCAAGCCGGTGACGCCCGAATTCCGCCGCTCGCCGCTGGAAGCGCTACGCGAGCGCATCGTCGCCTATATCGACGCCAACCTGTCTCGGAGCAACCTTTCGGCCGAGGACATTGCCCGCCACATGGGCTGCTCGCGCCGCTACCTGCACCGCGCCTTCGAAGGCGAAGGCATGACCCTGGAGCGCTTCGTCTGGGACCGCCGGCTGGAGCGGAGCAAGGAAGAACTGCTCTCGCCGGCGCGAACCTCGGCGTCGATATCGGAAATCGCCTTTGCCTGCGGGTTTAACTCCAGCGCGCATTTTTCACGGGCGTTCAAGAGCAAGTATGACGTAGCGCCGCGAGAATTGAGGGAGCGCTTGCGCACCGTGGTGCATTGAGGCGTGAGGCCGGTCGATCCGAAATGACCGTGTCGGGGTTCCAGGGTTCTTCAGTCAGCTTCTGCCGGGATTCAGGCGCTGCAACGTGCCAAGCCTGGTCAACCCCTTCGGCAGAAACAGCATCGCCAGGATGATGGTGAGGCCCGATATCACCGGATGGTAGTCCGGCACGACGATACGGGCGAGGTCGAACACGGCGTACATCACCAGCGCGCCGAGGATGGGGCCGAGCAGCGTGCCGGTGCCGCCGACTACGGTCATCATCAGCGGCAACAGCATCCAGTCGAGGTCGAACACCGAGTCAGGCCCGACATGGAAGATGTAATAAGTGTAGAGGCTGCCGGCGACGCCGGCGATGAAGGCGCTGCCGGCAAAGGCCGCGACCTTGACCTTCAGCACGTCGATGCCGTTGGCCGAGGCCGCCATCTCATCGTCGCGTACGGCGATCAGCGCCAGGCCGTAGCGCGAGCGCATCAGGGCGCGGATGGCCAAGGCGGTTGCGACCATCAGGGCGAGCGCGACCCAATAATGGGGGCGCAGCGTGTCGAAGCTGGAGGCCGGCGCGACGATGCCGAAGGCGCTGCCGGTGAAGTCGCCGCCATTGACGAACAGCACCTTGACGATCTCGCCGAAGCCGAGCGTGCCCAGCGCGAAATAGTCGCCGCGCAGTTTCGACAGCAGCGGCAGGCCGATGATGACCGCCGCAATCGCCGCCACAAGGCCGCCGAGCGCCATCGTCACCGGGTCGAAATAGTAGATGTTGGGATGGCTGTCATAGAGCGAGCCCCAGAGATAGTTGCCGGTCCACAATATGGCGGTGGTGTAGGCGCCGAGCCCGAAGAAGGCATGGCTGCCGAGGCTGATCTGGCCGCCATAGCCGGCGACCAGGTTCCAGCTCTGCGCCATGATGGCGTAGAGGAAGACGAAGAACAGGAAGGAGAAATAGTAGGCGTCGACCGCGCCAGGCAGGAACGGCAGCGCGGCGAGTGCCGCAACGACGACGATGGCGATCCATTGCAAGGCTCGGCTCATCGGTCTCATGCCTTCTTGTAGGGCCGGCTGAACAGGCCTTCGGGCTTGAACATCAACACCAGGAGGAAGACGCCGTAGGCAATGGCGTTCGTCCAGCCGCCCGAGATGAAGAACTGGACATAGGCTTCGATCAGGCCAAGCAGGATGCCGCCGGCAAGCGCTCCGGCGACATTGCCGATGCCGCCCAGCGCCAGCGCCACCAGCGCCTTCAGGCTGAAGATGAAGCCGGCGAACGGGTTGAACGGGAACGTCGTGGCCACCGCGACGCCGGCCGCGCCCGCCAGCGCAATGCCGATGGCGAAGGCGATGGCGTTGACGCGGTGCGGGCTGATGCCCATCAGCGTCGCCGCGTCGATGTCCTCGGAAGCGGCGCGCACCGCCTTGCCGACCAACGTCCTGCGCAGGAACAGCACCACCAGCCCGGTGCCGGCGAGCGCGATCAGGAAGCCCATGCAGCGGGTAAACGAGGTGCGCACGCCGAGGAGCTCGATGCCGCTCGCCGTATAGGATGTCACCACGCCGGCGGTGTTGCCGCCCCAGATCACCGTCATCAGGTTCTGGACCAGGAACATCAGCCCGACGGCGATGAGCAGCGAAACATTTCGGTCTTCCTCGGCGGCGGCCTTGCGGAACAGGCCCTGATAGATCAGCCAGCCGACGACAAGCCCGACCGGCACGACGATCAACAGCGACAGGAACGGGTCGATGCCGAGGCCGTAGAACAGGGCGCGGACGAAATAGGCGGCCAGGATGATCATCGCCCCCTGGGCGAGGAAGATCAGCCGCATGGTGCCGAAGATCAGGCTCAGGCCCACCGCGGCGACGCCATACATGGCGCCGCCGAGCGCGCCGTTGAGCGAGAGCTGGAGCAGGATGTCGGGCGACGGGAGATTGACCATCTTCTACTCCAAGACGCCCATATAGGCTTTCTGGATTTCGGGATCGGCGATGAGATCGGCGCCCGTGCCTTGCATGGCAAGCGAGCCCGTCTGCAGCACGAAGGCGTAGTCGGCGACCTTCAGCGCCTGGTGGATGTTCTGCTCGACCAGAAGGATGGTGACGCCCTGGCCGTGCAGAGTCTGGATCAGCGAAAACATCTGCTGCACGACGAGCGGACTGAGCCCCAGCGAAGGTTCATCGAGGATCAGCAGCGACGGCTCCGACATGGTGGCTCTAGCGATGGCCAGCATCTGCTGCTCGCCGCCGGAGAGCGAGCCGGCCTTCTGATGCGCTCGTTCCTTGAGCCGCGGAAACAGCGTGTAGGCCTTGTCCAGCAGCTCCTTCGTGCGCGGCCGTGCCTTGGGCTGGAAGGCGCCGAGCTCGAGATTCTCCAGCACCGTCATCTGGCGGAACAGGCCGCGCCCCTCGGGCACATGGGCGATGCCCATGCGGGCGATCTCCTGTGGCGCCTTGCCGACTAGCGACTGGCCGAGCAGGCGAATGTCACCGCGCTTCGGCTTGAGCAGCCCGGACACGGTTCTGAGCAGCGTCGTCTTGCCGGCGCCGTTGGCGCCGACGAGCGCGACGATGGTGCCGGAATCGACATGGAGCGAGACGCCCCACAGCGCACCGACGTCGCCGTAAGCGACTTCGAGATCGCTTACTTCAAGCAGCCGGTTCGCCAAGATAGGCCTCGATGACTTTGCGGTTTTGCGTGACCTCGCGCGGCGTGCCGTCCGCGATCTTCTCGCCATGGTCGAGCACGATCACGCGGCTGCACACTTTCATGATGGCGTCGACCTTGTGCTCGACCCACAGCATCGAGATGCCGCGTTCGGCGCGCACCCGGCGGATGACGTCGACCATGCGCTGGATCTCAGTCGGGTTGAGACCGGCCATGGGTTCGTCGAGCAGGAGCAGCGCCGGATTGGAGGCGATAGCCCGCGCGATCTCCAGCATGCGGCGGTCGGAGAGCGTCATGTGCGCGGTGCGCATGTCGCGCCTTGCCGTGAGGCCGACCAGTTCCAGAGCGGCGTTGGCCGCCTCGGCCGCGTGCTTGACGCGGCCCCCTGCCCCATAGACGGCGCCAACCATGACGTTCTCGAAGGCGGTCATCGTCAGGAAGGTACGCACGAGTTGGAACGTTCTGGCGACGCCGAGCCGCGAGATGCGATGCGGCGCTATGCCGGTGATGTCCTGGCCATGGAACAACACCTTTCCTTCGGTCGGGGCATAGATGGCGGTGATGACATTGAACAGCGTCGATTTGCCGGCCCCGTTCGGACCTATCAGGCCGATCAACTCGTTGGCCCCAACCGCGATGTCGATGTTGTTGAGGACGACAAGGCCGCCAAAGCGCTTCTTGACTGCTTCGAGCCGCAACAAGGTCTTGTCAGCCAGCATGCTGCTTTCATCTCTCCGGATAGGATATCGGGGCGGTCGCACCGCGGCGCCCGCCCCGCCCGCCGCTGCTATTCGTTTAGCGCTTGTCCCAGGCAGGAGCCGGCTTGAAGGTCCAGTTGCCGTTCGGGTAGATCAACTGGTGCTTGCCCTGCCACCATTGCGTGGCAACGCTCGGGATCAGCGCGAAACCGGTGTTGTCGAACTTCAGGTCGCCGACCACTGTGTCCTTGAATTCCTGGCCAAAGATCGCGTCATGGATTGCCGATGCATCGGTGCTGCCGGCCTTCTCGATGGCCTGCGCCAGCACCTGCGCGTTGGCGTAGAAGGCGCCGACGGTGACGGAGTCTTTCTTGAACTCGGCCTCGTAGCGGTCGCCCAGTTCCTTGGCGCCCTTGTAGGGGTAGCTCGCCGACCAGAAGCCGTCGGTGAGGATGTAGTCGGAGTCCGCGCCGAGCGCTTCGTGGAACTCGCCGGTCCAGGTGCCTTTCCAGCCGTGCAGGTACGGCACGGAGAAGCCGAGCTCCTTCATCTGCCTGAGCAACGTGACGGTGTCGGCCGGCGAGCCGAAGACCAGCATCGCGTCCACGTCGGCCGCCTTGAGCTTCGTGATCAGCGCTGAATAGTCCGTGGCGCCGATCGCCCACGGATCGTCGACGGCGAAGGTATAGCCGTATTTCTTAGCCGCCGCCTCGAAGGCGCCGCCAAAGCCCTTGCCGTCAGGCGAGTCTTCGGAGACCAGCGCCGGATGCTTCGGCTTCTCGTTGGCCGGCAGCTTGTCCCAGATCTCGAACGGCACCTCCGCGCCGGGACCCGGATGGAAGAAGAACAGCGCCGAGTATTTCAACTTGAGAGGCTGCCACTCGAACGGAAAGGCCGTCGTGATCATGTAGAACTTCTTGTATTTCTCGGCGACGATGGCGCCGGCAATGTTCATCGGCCCGGAATGGGTCGACAGCAGCGCATCGACCTTCTGCACCTTGATCAGGTTCTCCAGCGCGGACGCCACCTTGCCTTCGGAGCTTTCGTCGTCGGCGACCACCAGCCTGACCGGCAGCTTCTTGCCGGCCGACTTCACCATGATGCCGCCGGCCTTGTTGATGTCGGCCACGGCCTGCTCGTAGGCCCATTTCTGCTCCTTGCCGTCGCCAGCCAGCGGTCCGGTCAGCGAGATCGGCGCGCCGATCACGATCTCGTCGCCCGCGGCATGGGCAACAAGCGTGCCGCCAAGCCCAAGCGCCGACGACACCAACAGCCCGGCCAGCATTCCCTTCAGACTGATTTCCATTTCCATCCTCCCAGTTTTTCTTCGGGCCGATCCTCCCGAGGCGAGGCCCGCAGGCATTCTCGCCGGCGGGTTAGCCCATGGCGGCCGCGACCAGCTTGGTGTCGGTGAACTGTTCGAAACTCACGGCCTTGCCGTCATGCATTTCCCAGACATGGACGACGCGCGCCGTCATCGCCTTGCCGGTCTTCCTGTGGGTGCCGGAATAGGTGCCGATGCCGACAATGGTGGAGCCGCCATCGACCAGCTTTTCGAGCGCGAAGGTGTAGCCGTCCCAATCTTCACCGATGCGCTTGAAGACACCGGCAATGACGGCGTCGGGACCGATATAGGTGCCGGCATAGGGAAATCCGGCCATCTCGGTCCATGCGGTGGAGCCCGTGATCGGCGCCATCATCGCCGTCATATCCTTTGCGTCGGAGCCGGCGTAGTGCGCCTTGATGGCGTCGTAGTTCCTGTTGCTCATGATGCGGCTCCGCGCGCTCAGACCGGCGCCTTGCCGGGGTCGTAGGCAGTTCTGGATTTCTTCTCGATGAAGGCGCCGGCCGGCTTGTTCTCGACCTTGCCCTGGCTGGTCACGCCAAGGAATTTCCCGGTCGAGCGCATCGTGTCCCAGTTGTAGAAGAACAGCGAGGCGACCGGGATGATGAACTCGCGGAAGCCGAAGACATAAAGGTTCTCGGCGAACTTCCAGGTGGTGGCGAGATCGACGTCGCCATGGCCGCGCTGGATGCCGACGAGGTTCTGCCAGGCGTAGCGCTCGGAGCTCAGATAGATGTGCTCGTAAACGTGGTTGGGGCTGTAGGTGTAGTGCGCGGTAAGGCCGATCAGGTCGCGCGTCGGCGCCGGCTCGCTACCTGTCGGCGCGATCGACGGGTCGCCCAGCACGCCAGCGGAGTAGACCTGCGCGACGCGCGGCTCGCCGGGCGCCTCGCTGGCTTCACGCACCCGCTCGCGCACCGACAGCACGCGCCGCGTCCCGGTGTCGACGATGAAAGCTTCATCCTCGGCAGGCCTGGTGGCGAAGATCATGTTGATGAAGAAAACGCCGCGCGCGACTTCGAGCGCTTCGTACCAATCGGCGCCGGCATCGCTGCCTTCGCTCCAGGCCACGGTATCAGGCCCGGTGAAGGCGAGATCGATGATACGGCCGGTCTTCAGCGTGATCTTGAAGGTCTGGCCGCGTAGCGCGTCGGTCGTCGGCAGCCGGTTGGTGGCGATGCCGGCGGCGAAGTCGTCGAAGTGTTTCCAGTCGGCGGGTCGGTTCTGGTCGTTCATCGCCATCTCCAGTCAGTCGGCAAAAGCCCAAATCAATCCACAAAAGCGAGTGTCGGCAGGTCGACGACCGTGGCGCCGCCATCGACGGTCAGGATCGAGCCGTTCATCATCGCCGCCTCGTCCGATGCAACGAAGCAGATGACGTTGGAAACCTCCTCCGGCGTCGCCGGCCGGCCGAGCGGTACATCCTTGGTGACGAGCTTGTAGGCGTCGTCGATGGAGGTAAGCCCGTGCTTGTCGACGATCACCTGCATCTGCTCGTCGGCCATGGCTGTCGCCACCCATCCCGGGCAGATCGTGTTGGTGCGAACTCCTTGTCGGCCATAGTCGCGCGCCAGCGATTTGCCGAAGCCGATGCAGGCATGTTTCATGGTGACGTATCCCGCCGCGGCAGGCCCGGCGAACAGGCCGGCGATCGAGGCGACGACGACGATGTTGCCCTTCCGCGCGATGAGGTCCGGCAGGCATTCGCGAGCGCAGACGAATGCGGTGTCGAGGTTGGTGCGCGTCGCCAGCGCCCAGGTCTCGTCGCTCATCGTCACCGTCGGTCCGACGCCATGGCCGCCGGCATTGGCGACGAGGATATCGACCGGGCCGATCTTCTGATGCACCTCGGCAAGCGCCGCGCGCACCGCCTTGGCGTCGGCTGCGTCGCCCTGCACCACCAGCCCGCCTATGTCCCTGGTGACGGCCTCGAGCGGCTCGCGCCGCCTGCCCATAAGCACCACCTTGGCGCCGTCGGCGGCCATGCGCCGGGCGACGGCAGCTCCTATGCCCGTGCCGCCGCCGGTGATGAAAGCCGTCTTGCCGGAAAATCTCATCGTTTGCTGTCCTCGGAGGCGCGATATCGCTTATCGTCGGCGCAGAGTGTGCGATGGCTGGCGCCGGTCGTCTTGTCCGAGCGGGAACTTTGTTTTGACTGAGCGCGCACTTCGTTGCAGCTCGTCTGCGAGGTGCCGCGCGACCTTTCAGCCGCGCGGCACCCCCGCATGCCCGTCGATCCGCGACGGCCCTATTTCTTCACCGCCTCGAGATCGATGGTGATGTCGACCTCAGGTCCGAGGCCGAAGCCCTGCGCCGCCTTGGCCATCGGAAAGTCTGCCGTGCTCACCTTGCCGCTGGCGCTGAACGCCGCTTTGGTCAGCGTCGCGTCCCATGGTGCCTGTGCTTCATTGAGCAGCTTGACGTCCAGCGTGACCTCCTTGCTGACGCCGCTGATGGTTAGGTTGCCGGTGACCTTGCCTGACTTGTCGTCGATCTTCTCCACCTTGGTGCTCTCGAAGCTGATCGTCGGGAACTCGGCCGCGTTGAAGAAGTCCGGCCCCTTCAGGTCGCTGTCGCGTTGATCGAAGGCGGTGTGGATCGAACCGACACCGAGTTCGGCCTTGACGCTGCTCTTGGTGACGTCCGCCTTGTCCATGACGATCGAGCCTTTGACGCCGTCGAACTGGCCATGGGCGACGCCATAGATGCCATGCTTGATGGTGAAGGTGACCCAGGCGTGCTGGCCGTCGATTTCGTAGTTATCCGCGTGGGCCGCCGCGGCCAGCATGGATGCCCCAGCGAAAGCGAGCGCGGCAATCAGTTTTCTCGTCCTCACATGTTTCTCCCTGTTGTTGATTGCTTGTGTCGGACCCGGCTCAGGAAAAGCCGAGCGCGGCCCCATGCGGCGCCCAGACGATCGCCGTCACGATGGCCAGCATCGCCGGAATGGCGATCAGGATGCCGGCGATCAGCGGCCGCAGTGGCCCAATGCCGGGAAGCAGGCTTTGCAACCGACCGCGCATGAGCATGGCCATGATCGGCGGCAAGGACGATAGGATGAGCGCCACGGGATTGGCCTTGGGCGCCAGCAGCGCCACCTGCATCAGGATCGTGGCCGTGGCATAGAGCATCAGGAATTCAACGCCCCTGCTCCAAGAAGCGGCGGCACCACCGCGCAATGCCGCCAGGTACTGGACGAGGCACCAGCCGCCGGTCAGCGCGGCAATCGAGCCGAGCAGTTGTCCGGTGACGATTGAAGCGCCAAGCACCGAAACGATAGCGCCGGTGAGCGACAGGGCGAGCACGCCAGCGGGAACCAGGAATGGCTCCTCGGCGGATGATGACGGGGAGGATCGCCGTGCGGTCAGCATCGCGGCGCCCGTCAGCGTCAACACTGCGACGGCAAGCGCGGCGATCATCTGCAGGTCGAGCGAGCCGGCGGCAAGGCGTCGCCAGCCCAGCCAGAGGAATGCCGCAGCCAGAGCTACAATAGCGACGACACCTTTTGACTGGCGCAGGATCCGTTCAGGCAAAAGGCCGACGACGACGCCGGCGAAGGCAAGGTAGATCAGCTTCTGGCTGGCGGCGACCGGCGGCATGACAGGCGGGCCGAGCGTGTCCCCGTAGAAGAACAGAAGCAGTGCAGCCCACAACAGTGTCAGCACAAGCGATCCGGCCGGCGGGACGAAACGCGCGAGCAGGGCGAGCACGATGCCGAGCAAGAGCGGCAGCGCCGCGGTGGTGACCATCGGATTGCCGAGAAGTGAGCTCAACCGCCGTCGCCCTCCAGGACCAACCGAGAGCCGGCCGGTGTGGCCTATCTCGTCATTCAATCTTGATTGGCCTCGAGCGAGCCGTCTTGTCCGAGCGGGAACTTTGTTTTGACTGAAAGCGCACTCACGACGGCTTCGGCTTGAAGGCGCCCGGCGTGCTCCATAACCCTCTCGAAAAATGTCGTCAGCATTCGAGGAGGATGGCGTGAACGAGAGAACCGTGCCGCCGATCAGCGCGGCTGCAGCCGCCTTCCTGTCGCGCCCGCACCGGCCTTTCATCAACGGACGATTTGTCGACAGCCTCGCCGGCGACGGTCTCGCGGTGGACGATTCCGCCTCTGGCGAGATCGTCGCGCATGTACCGGAGAGCGGCCCCGAGCTGGTCGATCAGGCAGTGCGCGCGGCGCGCGCGGCGCTCGGAGGACCGTGGGCCTCGATGCGGCCGGTCGACCGCCAGAATCTGATGCTGAAGCTCGCCGATCTGGTCGAGGCCGACGCCGAGCTCTTAGCCGAAATCGAGAGCATCGAGAACGGCAAGTCGCTGGGCGTCGCCCGGATGCTCAGCGCCGGCGGGACGGTGGACTGGCTGCGCTATTATGCCGGCTGGGCGACCAAGATCGAGGGCTCGACCTTCCAGGTCTCGATACCCGTGCCGCCCGGCGCCAGGCATCATGCCATGACGGTGATGGAGCCGGTCGGCGTCGTCGGCGCCATCGTGCCGTGGAACTTCCCGCTGCTGATCGGCATGTGGAAGATCGCGCCAGCGCTGGCCTGCGGCTGCACGGTCGTATTGAAGCCGCCGCAGGAGACACCACTCGGATTGCTCAGGCTCGCCGAACTGATCGATGCGGCCGGCTTTCCGCCCGGCGTCGTCAACATCGTCACCGGCAGCGGCAGCGTCACCGGCGAGGCCCTGATCCGCCATCCAGGCATCGACAAGCTGACCTTTACCGGTTCCACCGAGGTTGGAAAACGCGTCGGCCATGCAGCTGTGGATCGCGTCGCGCGTTTCACGCTTGAGCTCGGCTCCAAGTCGCCGATGATCCTCCTGGCTGACATGGAGGATGGCATCGAGCCGCTTTTGGCGGGCCTGGGCATGTTCTTCAACCAGGGCCAGGTCTGCACTTCGGCCGCAAGGCTTCTGATCGAGAGGTCGATCTATGACCGGACGCTGGCAAGGCTCGCGGAGATCGCCGACGGCATGACGATGGGCGCCGGCCGCGATGCCGAAGCCCAGATCAATCCATTGGTCTCCGCCAAGCACTGTGACAGCGTGCGGGGTTTTGTCGAACGCAGCCTAGCGGCGGGCGTCGAGCGGGTGAGTGGCGCGCGCGCCGTGCCCGCCAGGGGCCACTATGTGGCGCCGACCATCCTGCACCATGTGAGACCGGACATGGAGATCGTGCGCGAGGAGGTGTTCGGTCCCGTCGTGGCGGCGATGCCGGTCGCCGATCTCGACGAGGCGATCCGCATCGCGAACGACACGCGATACGGCCTCTCGGCCTCGATCTGGACCCGCGACATGGGCAAGGCGATGACGGCGATCCATGGCCTCAAGGCCGGCACGGTGTGGGTGAACTCGCACAACACGCTCGACCCGGCGGCGCCCTTCGGCGGCTTCAAGCAGTCGGGCATCGGCCGCGAGCACGGCCGCGCGGCGATCGAGGGTTATCTCGAGACCAAGACCGCCATCATTCGCTACGCCTGACCAGATGACAGAGATCTACGACTACATCGTCGCCGGAGCAGGATCGGCCGGCTGCACGGTGGCAAGCCGGCTGGTTGCCGCCGGCAAGCGCGTGCTCGTCGTCGAGGCGGGACCGGCCGACAACATGCGCTTCATCGACATGCCCGCGACCTTCGCCAAGGTGATCGGCACGGCGCGCAGCTGGATCTACCAGTCCGACCCCGAGCCGAGCGTCGGCGGCCGCTCGCTGCCGATCCCGCAAGGCCGCACCTTGGGCGGCGGCTCGTCGATCAACGCCATGCTCTACATCCGGGGCCAGCCGGAAGACTATGACGGTTGGCGCGATCTCGGCTGCCCCGGCTGGGGCTGGGACGACGTTCTGCCGGTTTACCGACGTCTGGAGCGCAACGAGCGCCTGGCTGGCGAACGGCATGGCACCGAAGGTCCGCTGCCTGTCTCCGATCCGCGCTACAGGCATCCATTGTCGCTGGCCTATGTGCGGGCCGCCCAGCAGGCGGGCTATCGCTTCAACGACGACTTCAACGGCGAGCGGCAGGAAGGCGTCGGCTTCTACCAGACCACGACGGCGAACGGTGAGCGGCAGTCGGCGGCAAAGGTCTTCCTGCGACCACTTGCCGGCAACGCCAACCTCAAGATCGTCACCGATGCGCTGGTGACAGCGGTGACGCTGGAGAACGGCGCCGCGGCCGGACTGTCCTACAGGACGTCGGATGGACAGAGCCACGCCGCTTCGGCGAAGGCGGAGGTGATCCTCGCGGCCGGCGCGCTCGCGACGCCGAAGCTGATGATGCTGTCCGGCCTCGGCCCCGCCGCGCACCTTGCCGAGATGGGCATTCCCGTCATCCGCGACATGCCGGCGGTCGGCCAGGACCTGCAGGACCATGTCGCGGCGCCCCTTTACGCATCGACGCGCGGGCCGGTCTCGCTGCTCGGCGAGGATCGCGGGCTGAAGGCGCTGCGGCACGGCATCGAATATCTCATGTTCCGACGCGGGCTGCTTGCCTCCAACGTGGTCGAGAGCGGTGGCTTCTTCGACACGGATGGCGATGGCCGGCCCGACATCCAGTTCCATGTGCTGCCGGTGATGATCGAAAATGCCGAGCACGGCTCGGTCGAGCGTCACGGCATGGAATTGAATCCTTGCGTGCTGCGGCCGAAATCGCGCGGCTCGGTGCGGCTCCGCTCCGGCGATGCAGGCGATCCGATCCGTTTCACCACCGGCTTCCTGTCCCACCCTGACGACCTCGAGCTCCTGCTCGGCGGAATGAAGGTGGCCCGCACCATCCTGCGCCAGCCGGCACTGCGCGAAGTGATCGCCGAGGAACTGGCGCCCGGCAGTGCCGATGATCTGAGCGACGAGGCAATCGTCGACCACATCGTCCGCCATGCGAAGACCGTCTATCACCCCTGCGGCACCTGCCGGATGGGTATGGACGACGAGGCGGTGGTCGATCCGCAATTGCGCGTGCGCGGCGTGCCGCGCCTGCGCATCGCGGATGCCTCGATCATGCCGCGCCTCACCAGCGGCAACACCAACGCGCCGGCCATCATGATCGGCGACCGCTGCGCCGATTTCATCCTGGGTGAAAGATAGCCGGCCGCTCAAGGCGGTTGGTCACAGCAGCCACGGGCTTTCCGCTCAACTTTTCAGCGCTGGTGGGCGCCGGCAACCAGGCGGCCGGTGACAGGCCGCCCGCCTCCGGGGCGATGGCCAGCTTGGATTACTCGCCGCCGATCATTGCCGCCCAGGGATAGATGAGTTGCACCGCCACCGTCGGGGCGCCGGTCAGGCCCTTGCGAAGGAACACCGCATTGTAGGGGGTATAGATCGGCAGCCAGGTCGGATCGGCGACCTCAATCTGCTGTGCCTTTATGAGCGCGGCGGCGCGCTGGGACGGATCGTTCGTCGCGCGCGACATGTCGAGCGCGGCGTCGAAGTCCCGGTTCGACCATGGGGCGAGATTGAAGAAATTGCGGCTGTCCAGGTACTGGTAGATCTGGGTCGGATCGGGGAAGTCGGTTTGCCAGAGCGAGAAGATCAGGTCGATCCCCTTGCGGGCTTTCGCATCGCTATAGAGCGCGTTGTAGCCGTCGGCCGGCAGCGATTTCAGCTTGGCCTGCAATCCAATCGCCTGCGCGGCGCGCTGCAGCTCGGCGCCGATGATCGGCATCTCCGCCTGCGAGTTCGTCACCGCGATGTTGATCGGCTCGCTCGGGGCACCGGCTTCCTTTACGAGGCGTTTCGCCTCATCGACGCCGCCTACGGCTTTGTCGATCGCCGCGTACGCCTGCTGGAAATCGTTGCGGGCGAAACCCCAGGTGCCCGGCGATGCGGGCGTCGCGAGCGGATCGGCCGCCCCGCCGACAGCCGCGGAGATGATGCCCAGCTTGTCGATGCTCATCGTAAGCGCCTTGCGGATGCGCGGGTCGGCGAGAGGTCCGGTAAGGCTGGTCACCATCGCGACATAGCTGCCCGAGGTGCGTCCGAAGGCAAGCGTGCCCACGCCGCTCGACCGCAGCCGGGTGAAGCCCGATGCCGGCACGCCCCATGTCCCGTCGACCTGGCCCGAGAGCAGCGCGTTCACCCGGGCTGCCGGGTCGCGCACGAACGAGAACTCGACGTCTTTCACCAGCGAGGGCAGCGAATGATCCCAATAGCCATCGAAGCGCTCGAGCGAGATGCCCTCGCCGGCGCGCCACGAGGCGAGGCGATAGGGGCCGGTACAGTCGATGTTGGAGCCCGGGCCGCCGAAATGGGTGCCTTGCGCCTCGGTCGACGCCTGGTTCACGATGCGGCCGGCGCCGGTCGCGAGCGCTTGCGGCAAGGTCTGGTCGGGTTTCGAGAGCGTGATCGTGACCTGGTCAGGCGCGGTCGCGACGATGTCGGCGACGTTCGTATAGACCGCCTTGTGGAATGATCCGAGCTTGTCGCTGCGGGCGCGATTGAGGCTGTAGACCACGTCGGCGGCGGTGAGCGGAGCGCCGCTGTGGAAGGTGATTCCCGGCCGCAAGGTGTAGACAAGCGTGAGCGGGTTTGGCTGTGCGACCGATTTGGCGAGCGCGGGCTCGATGGTGAAATCGGGGGTGATCCGCATGAGGCTCTCGCAGACATTGGCGAGAACCTCCATCGGCGGGAAATCGTTCGGATAGATAGGATCGAGCGACGAGGGTTCGGCATAGAGCGCCCAGTTGAGGCGGTCGACCTTGGCGGTCGGCGCCGGCAGCGACGCGGTGAGTTCGGGCTTGCTGTTCGTGGCCAGCGACGGCGCCGTCGCCGTGCAGATGGCAATCAGGGTTGCCGCGGCGACCTGGGCTAGACGCGATGGGCGGTGGGGCATCGACATTGATCTCTCCTTGCAATGATGGCGACGCGGGCCGGTTCTTCAGGCGACCTCGCGGAGGAAGCTTCGACGATCTCTGGAGACCTGGTCGGGATTCCAACCAGGCTGGGGCACGCTGCTGAGCAGCAGCCGCGTGTAAGGATGCTGCGGATCTCGCAGAACCCGCTCCGTCTTTCCCGCCTCGACCACGGCGCCGCGGAACATGACGATAAGTTCGTCGGTGATCGAGCGGACGACCTCGAGGTCGTGGCTGACGAAGATCAGGGCGACCCCGGTCTCGGCGCGGATACGGGCGAGTAATTGCAGAATCTGCGCCTGCACCGAAACGTCGAGGGCGCTTGTCGCCTCGTCGAGCAAAAGCAGCCGGGGCGAGGCAGCCAACGCGCGTGCGATGGCGACCCGCTGTCGTTGGCCCCCCGACAACTCGCGAGGCAAGGCGCCGCGGGCGCGCTCCGGCAGGTCGACCTGGTCGAGCAGGTCCCTTCGTCTGGCGATACGGGCGGCGCCGCGCAGGCTGGTGTGCAGCGTGACGATCTCGTCGATCGCCTCTTCGGGCGTCTGCCGCGGGTCTAGGCTCTGATATGGATCCTGGAAGACCATCTGCATGATGCCTGCGCGTGCGTGCCTGGCCCGCCGCGAGGCATTCGCAGTGAGGGGCTCGCCGGCGATGACAATGCGGCCCGACTCCGCCGTCTCGATTCCGGTGATGAGCCGCGAGAGCGTGGTCTTGCCCGAACCCGACTCGCCGACAACACCGAGGGCGCCGCCCTCGGCGAGTTCGAAAGCCACATCGCGCACGGCCTGAACTCGCCCGTAGCTCTTGGACAGCGAGTCGACGGCGAGGATGCTGGTGGACACCCCGCGAGCCGGTGCTCGCGCCTCCGCGGCGCCTTCGCCCAACGGCGCTTCGGTATCGAGCCGGGACGGCATGGCCGCGAGAAGTTTGCGGGTATAGGGATGCTGCGGGTTCTCGAACACATCCAGCGCCGGTCCCCGCTCGACGACCGTACCCGCCTGCATCACGTGGATACGGTCACAGCTCGCGGAGGCGAGATCGAGGTCATGGGTGACGAAAACGATAGCGAGGCCGCGAGCTTCGCGCAGGCGGCGCAGCAATCCCATGATCTCGGCCTGCGTGGTGACGTCGAGGGCGGTGGTCGACTCGTCCGCGAGCAGCAGTCGCGGCTCGGTCGAAAGCGCGGAGGCGATCATGACACGCTGCAGCATGCCGCCCGACAGCTCGTGCGGGTAGCGGTCGACGAGTGTCGCGGGGTCCGGCAAGCCGACCTCGTCGAGCAGGTCCAGCACCTTCTTGCGGGCGCGGATGCGGTCCCAGCCTCGAGTGTGGCGCAGGCCGTCGGCGACGAAAGCGCCGATGCGCTGATAAGGGTTCACATGCGCGCGAGGGTCCTGGAAGATCATGGCGGCGAGTTCGCGCCGCACCTCGAGGACCGTGCCCTGGTCCGCCCCGACAATCTGGCGATCGCCGACCTGGATCGAGCCGGTGACCCGCGAGCCACGAGGCTGCAGGCCGACGACGGCGCGCAGGGTCATCGACTTGCCCGAGCCCGATTCACCGACGAGGCCGACAATTTCACCGGCCGCGCACGAGATCGAGACGCCGCACAGGATCTGGTCGACGCGATCGCGTGTCGCGATGTCGAGGCAAAGGTCGTCTATGCGCAGCACTTCGCCCTGGGCATCCACCACCCTCGCCGGCGTCCGCGAGCCCATCGAGCCGATCATGCCTTCGTCCTCCTCACGCGCTCCGCGATGCTTTCGCCAAGCAGGCTGAAGCTGACGACGGTGATGACGATGACCACGCCTGGGGCGAGCGCGGGTGCCGGTGAGCCCTGGATCAGGGCGGACTGGCCGGCGGCAACCATCGCTCCCCAGTCGGCTTCGGGTGGCTGCACGCCGAAACCGAGGAACGACAGTCCGGCGAGATCGATCATGGCATAGCCGAAGCAGAGCGAGGTTTGCGCCAACACGAGTGGCGCGATGTTCGGCACCAGATGCAGGGCGGTGATGCGCCAGGCCGACATGCCCTGCAGCTCAAGAGCTTTCACATACGTCATCTGCCGTTCGCCGAGCGCGACGCTGCGGGTGGTGCGAGCCATGTACGGCACATAGGCGATGGCGAGCGCGAGCACCGTCGAGCCGAGGCCTGGGCCGAAGACAGCGACGATGAGGATCGCGAGAAGCACGCCGGGGAATGCGAAGAGTATCTCGATGATGCGCGAGAGTATGCTGTCGACCCAGCCGCCTCGCCAGGCGGAGAGCACCCCGATCACGACGCCGATAATTGTTGAGCCGGCCACGACGCCGAGGGGCCCGAGCAGCGAGATGCGCGCCCCCCAGATGACGCGCGAGAGCACGTCGCGCCCCGCCTCGTCAGTGCCGAGAAGATGCGCAAACGACAATGGCTGCAGCGCGTCGACGAGCGAGACCTGGTCGGGATCGTAAGGCGCGATGACAGGCGCCAGGATCGCAACGAGCACCGACAGGCCGAGGGCGATCATTGCCGCGACCGTAAGGACGTTGCCCTGGTAACGGATGACGGATCTTGAACGGCGCCTCAGCAAGCGGATCGCCCCCCGGGTTTCAATGGTCATCGGGCACCGCCGTTCGACCGTGCACGCGGCTCAAGCAGCGGATAGAGCAGGTCGACAACGATGTTCGACAACACGAAGACCGCCACGATGATGAGGATCACGGCCTGCACCACCGGAAAATCCTTGACGTTCACCGCCTGAACCAGCAACGAGCCGATGCCGTTCAGGCCGAACACCGTCTCGACGATCGTCGTGGTCACCAGCAGGCCGGAGATGACGAGCCCGGCCAGCGTGACGACCGGCACGATGCCGCCACGGAACGCCTGCGCCCAAATCACCCGGCTCGACGAGAAGCCACGCACTCGGGCTGTCTCGACATATTCCTTGCCGAGGGCGCCGATCAACGAGGTGCGTGTGGTGCGCAGCACAAGCGCGGTTGAAGAGAGCGCGAGCGCTACGGCCGGCAGCGTGAGGTGCCATAGCCGATCACCGAAGCCGGTGCCGGCCCCGAAGGCGGGGAACCAACCGAGGGTGACCGCAAAGAACGAGGTGAGCGCCATGGCCACAACGAATGACGGCGTCGCCATTGCAACCGTGCTCAGAATGATCGCGGCGCTGTCGACAGCCCCCCGCTTCACGGCGGCGAGAACGCCGATCAGCACGCCGACGACGAGGATGAGCAACGCGGCATAGGCGACGAGCAGCGCCGTGGTCGGCACCCGGCTTGCTATGAGCTCGGAGACCGGCTGGCGGAACTGGATCGAGAGTCCGAAGTCGCCATGCAACACGCCGCCCAGCCAGAGCGCGTACTGAACGAGGAAGGGCTGGTCGAGATGGTACTGGTCGCGGATCGCCTTCAGCGTCTCGGCGGTAACCGAGTTGCCGCGCACCAGGAACGATTCCGGAGAGCCGGGCGCCAGGTACATAGCTCCGAACACGATGAAGGAAGTGGCCAGGAGCACCAGCACGACCGACCCGAGCCGTCGGGCCAACGGCATCAGCCAGAGTGTCATTTTGCGGCTCCGATCCGCGCCGCCCACGGCGAGTGCAACTGCACATAGGACGCAGGCGCGCCTGTGGCTCGAGCGTTCAGGAACACGGTGTTGTAGGACGCATAGAGCGGGATCCACAGCGTCTGGCCGACAACGATCTTCTGCGCCTTGATGATCGACTGCGCGCGCTCGGTAGGCTCGGACTGGGCGTCGGCCTGCTCGACGAGTGCATCATATTCCGGGTTCGAGAAGCCGAAGAAATTGTACAGGTCCCCGGTCTTGAAATAGCGGTACATCTGCAACGGATCGGCGAAGTCGGTCCCCCATCCGGTAAGGTAGAGGTCGATGCCCTTGCGGGCCGCGGCGTCGGTGTAGACCGCGTAGTACTGATCGGCCGGTATCAACTTGAGCTCGACCTTGAGGCCGATCTTTGCAGCGGCCGACTGGATCTCCGCGCCAATCACCGACGACTGGGCCTCGGCGTTGGTGGTCGCCAGCACGATCGGCTTGGCGGGCGCCTTGGTGGTGGCTAGCAGTTTTTTCGCCCCTTCAATGTCGAGGGTCGCACTCTCGATGTCGTCCCAGGCTGCCTGGAAGGCCTTGCGCTCATAGCCCCAGCTGCCGGGCACGGCCGGCGCGCGCTGCTCCTGACCCGCCCCCTTGATGGCGACGTCGATGATCGCCTGCCGGTCGATCGCCATCGACAGCGCCTTGCGAACGACGGGATCGGCCAACGGCCCGGTGGGGTCCATGACGATGGCGTTGTAGCCCTGTGTGCTCTGACCGTAATATACCGCGCCGACGCCGCTGGAAGAGAGCCGCTCGATCGAGGCCGGGGCGACTTCCCAGGTGCCGTCGAGCGAACCCGAGAGCAAGCCGTTCACGACCGCGGCGGGGTCGCGCACGATGTCGAACTCGACCGTCTTGGTCTTCGCACGCAGCTTGGTGTCGAAATAGTTGTCGTCACGCGCGAGGGTGATCGACTGCCCCGACTGCCAGCTGGCAAACTTGTAGGGTCCGACGCAGTTCACCCCACCCTGCGGGGTGCCGTATTGCTGGCCGAGGCGCTGCACCGTGGCGGCCTGCTCGACGATGCCGGCCGGGCTCGACATATAGGCGTTGAAGAGCTCGTCGGGAGCCGACAGGCGCACCGTGACCTCAAGCGGGCCGGTCGCCTCTATCGACTTCACCTTGGTGAAGGCGCCCGACCAGAAAGAGCCCGCCTTGGGATCGAGGTTGCGCTTCAGGCTGAACACCACGTCGGCGGCTGTCAGCGGCGAGCCATCATGGAAGGCCACACCTTCGTGGAGGTGATAGATCCAGGTGGTGGCGTCTGGATGCTCGAACGACTTGGCGAGCGCGGGTTCAAGCGTGAGGTCCGGCGCAAGCCGCAGCAGGCCTTCGCAGACATTGGCCAGGATCGACCCGGTCGAGGTGTCCGCGTCGCGGATCCAGTCGAGCGAAGCTGGCTCGCTAGAGACGGCCCAGGCGATGCGGTCCAGTTCGCTGCTTGGCTCGGGGGTGAGCTCGACGAGCTTAATGTCATGGCCGCCGGCCTGCCCCGGCTGCACGTGGCCGATGCAGGCGACCAGCGCGACGGCAGCCACCGCTCCTCCTCTGAACATGGCCCTGCATGCGACCGTGGATGCGCGCTTCATGACTGCTCCTCACCTCATCCGAGAATCGGTGCCCGGGACCACCGCCGGTCTCTTTGAAAGGGTGCTCGCCAATCGCGAACCCATGCGCCAGCTGTCCACGAATTAAAGGCGCGACGCTCAATCGTTGTCAAGCTAGTGTAACGTTCTTTTTGATAAAAATAACGTTCCTCTTTGATAACAGATGCATTACAGTGACGTCCGTTGCGAGGCGCCCGGACCAGATTCCGGACGCCTCGGCCGGCACATTGCAGAGGAGCATGACGTGAGCGAACCGTGGATTTTGATCACCGGCAACGGCGCCTTCGGAGACACCGCCGAGCGGGTCGACTTGCGCTATGCGGTGAACCCGAGTTCGCTGCTCGCCACCGAGCTCGACGGTGAAGTGATCGCCGGCCACCGAGTGGTTGGCCGCACGCTCGACTGGCGGCATCGTCCGGTCGAGGCGCTTGCCCCGATCCTCGATGCCTCGATGGACGCGCCGCCGGCGATTGTGCTGTCGACCGGGGTATTCTCGGGCCGCACCACGGTCACCGTGGAACGAACCGCCGTCAATGTGCGGGACTTCCAGTTCGCCGGTGACGATGGCCAACGTCCGGCGGGCGAGCCCGTCGAGGAAGCCGGTCCGACCGCCTATCTCGCGACGGTGCCTATCAAGGCGATGACGCATGCGATGCGCAGCCGGGGCATCCCAGCGCTCATCTCGAACTCGGCCTCCACGCATGGCTGCAACTCGGTCATGTACACCGCGCTGCACCTCATTGCCGAACGAAACCTGCCGACGCGCGCCGGCTTCATCCACCTGCCCGACACGCCCCAGCACGTCGCGTGGGTCGGCAGTAACGGTCCCAGCATGGACCTGCGGCTGCAGGCCGAGGCATTGCGTGTCGCCGTCGAGGCCGCCATCTCGCATGCCGGAGGCGACCTCGACGTACCGGCCAACGAATGGGAATGGTGAACCGCACATGACATCGCTGATCATTACCGATGCCTCGATCCACGGCCGCCCCGGCCGTCACGACGTGGTTATTGAGCAAGGGCTGGTTGCCTGCATTGAACCGACCGGCACGACACCCCGGACTGAAGGCACGGCCCGGCCCGATGCGGCACCCGCCACAGTCATCGAGGCACGCGGCGGCCTCCTCGCTCGCGCCTTCGTCGAACCGCACCTGCATCCCGACAAATCCTTCAGCCTGTCGGAACTGCCGGCGGCCGAAGCCTCCGGCCTCAACCATTTCGCCCGAGCCTCGCGCATCAAGGCTGCGTTCACGCCGGAACAGGTGGCACGGCGCGCCCGCAGGGCCTTCGAACTCGCCGTCTCGAACGGCGTTACGAGACTCCGTGCCAACATCGACATCGACTCGATCGCGGGACTGCGCGGCTTCGAGGGCGTGCTGCAGGCGCGCGAAGAGGTCGCGAGCATCCTCGACGTCGATCTCGTTGCCTTTCCGCAGGAGGGACTCGGCCGCGACCCGGGCGCCTATGACCTGCTGCGCGAGGCGCTGCGCTCCGGCGCCAACCTCATTGGCGGCTGGCCGAACGTCGAGGAGGGCGAGGACGCGCAGCGCGCGCATGTCGCGACCGTGTTCGACCTTGCCGAGGAATTCGACGTCGACATCGACATTCACGCCGACTGTTGGATCGAGGAGCGCGAGCGCATGCTCGAAGTGATCGCCGAAGAGACGATGACCCGTGGCCTGCACGGCCGGGTCATGGCGAGCCATTGCTGCGGCATCGAGTGCTACCACGACAACGCACGCTATGTCGCCGACAAGGTGGCCGAGGCGGACGTGCGCGTCGCCGTCATTCCGCTCAACCTCGTCGACGGCATCCTGCGAGGGCTCTCGCGTCCGCACATGCTGCGGCAGGCGGGAGCCCAGGTCATCGTCGGAAGCGACAACCTCAATGACGGCTGGTACGCGCTAGGCACCCTCAATCCGCTCGACCGGATCTACATGGCGGTCGTCGGAGGCGGCTTCGCTGACGACGAGGTCGATGCAGTCTGGCACATGGTCGCGGGCGGCGCGGCGCACGCGCTCGACAACCGCTCTCGGGCGGATACCGCCGTCGAGTCAGCCAGTGACGTGCATATCGGCATGGTCGCCGATCTCGTGCTGCTCGGCGCGCATGACCGGCTTGAGGCACTGCGCCGGCCCGGCGGGCCGGTCACCACGATCAAGGGTGGGCGCGTGGTGGCCCGGCGCACCGTCGAGGAGCGGATCATGGACGTCGATGCGTTCGGCGCCGCCTTGGGCGGCGGTGCGGCCGCTCGGCCGGCACGCGGAGTCATCCCGCGATGACCGCCCCCGACCTCGCGGTACGCGGCGAACGGATACTCATTGACGGTGAACTCGTGCAAGCCACGATCCTCGTGCATGCCGGCCGCATCAGCGCGATCGAGGCGAATTGCGATCCGACGACGTCGGCGGGCGCCGCTCGGATGATCGACGCCGGTCGCGACGTCGTCTCCCCGGGTTTCGTCGACCTTCATGTGCACTTCGACAACCCCGCCATCAACCTCGCCGACGACTTCCACGTCGGCACGGCGAACTCCGCGCTCGGCGGCTGCACCTTCGTCATCGAGCACCCGTTCTCGACGCCGCCGACGACGACCGCCGAACGCTACGCCGCAAAGCGCGAGCGCGCCGCCACAGGGGCGGTTGTCGACTTCGGCCTCTGGGGCGCGCTTACGGAACCCAGCCTCCGTGAGCTTGACGGGCAGCGCGCGCTTGGCGCCGCCGGCTTCAAGGCATTCCTGCCCGATAACAACATGGACTTTCCCCCAGCAACCGATGACGAGCTACGGGAAGGGCTCGCCAATACCGCCCGCGAAGGCGGGTTCGTGCTCGTGCATGCCGAAGACCGTGACCGGCTGCGAGCCGCGATCGGCCACGAGCGCGCGGCGGGCCGGATCGACTGCGCGGCCGTCCTCGCGGCACGGGCGCCCGAGATCGAGATCGAGGCGGTCCGCCGGGTGCTCGAACTCGCCGAGGAGACCGGGGGCGCGGTGCATCTCGTACACCTCTCCGTGCCGGAGTCCGTTGATCTCGTCACCGCCTCGCGCGAGCGAGGCGTGAAAGCAAGTTGCGAGGCAACGACGCATCACCTGCTGCTCGACAGCGACGACTTCCTGCGACTCGGCTGGAGTGCCCTATGCGCCCCGCCTCTGCGCCCGCGCTCCGACGTCGAGGCGCTCTGGCGACGGTTGCGCGACGGCGTGATCGATGCGGTTGTCTCGGACCACTGCCCCTATTCGCTCTCCGACAAGGCGCCTGCCGCCACCAACGCGCTTGACGGCCCCTTCGGCATCCAGAGCGCGCGTGAGTTCGCGTTGCTGTTCCTCGACGAGGCGTTGCGGCGTGGCTGGACGCTTCCCGAGGCGCTCGCCCTGGTAACGAGCCGCCCCGCCGACCTCTGCGCCGCCGCGCCGCGCAAGGGCCGCATCGCCGTTGGAGCCGATGCCGACTTCGCCGTGCTGCGGACCGGTGCCGAGCATCCTGTCAACGCCGAAGAGCAATTCGGGCCGGACCGCTGGTCGCCATATGACGGTCGGCCGAGCACCCTGCAGCTGATCTCGACGATTATGCGCGGCAAACCCGTCGTGCTCGACGGCCGGCTCGTCGGCTCTGCCGGTTCGGGACAGTTTATTCCGTTGTCGGCTGGAGCACCCGCGGCGGTGACAGATGGAGGCATCCGGTGAACCCCGGACAATCAGATACAGGCGAAGCGTCCGCTCGCGCGCCTGCGGCCAACGCCGCCGACTTAGCCCGTGGCGCCGACGAACTCCTGCGCACCTGCCTTGCGGTCACCCATGACGACCGGGTTCTTGTGCTCACCGACCTTGCGACGCGGGACCTCGCACAGCACATCGTGGATGCGGCATCCGCGTTCGCACCTACCGCCGTCCGCCTCGTCGGCGACCTCGACGCCGACTACCCCGCTGCCTTCGCTGCCATCGAACGCGCCCTCGACGAAATGAGACCGACTGTCACCGTCTTTGCAGCGCGCGACGCCACCGACCGCCTGGCCTGGGATCCACGCTTCTGGGAGAGGCTCGACGAGCTTGGGGCCAGGCATGCGCAGATGCCCGCGCTCGATGCGACGAGTCTGGGCGTGGGCATGGCAACCGACTATCGCGAGGTGGCCGCGTTCAGCCAAAAGGTGCGAGGACTGCTCATCGGGGCCCGCGAAATCACGGTGCGCAGTACGCTCGGCACCGACATTCGCTTCGAGCTTGATCCCAAGCGACCGTGGATAGCTCTCACCGGGCTGTACCGCGCCGCCGGCCAAGGAGGCCGGCTGCCGCAGGGCGAAGTGTTCTGTACGCCGCTTTCCGCCGACGGCGTCATCGCCGCGTCCGTGATCGGTTACCCTTTCAACGCCGCCACCGGCCTGCTGGCCGAACCTGTGCGTTTCGAAATACAGGCGGGACGGCTTGTGCGACTTGACCATTCCGATGCCGCGCTGGCGGCGCGGCTGCGCCAATGGTTCGACCGCGACGAGCATGCCGGCCGCATAGGGGAGTTCGCTGTCGGCACCAACCGGGAGTCCACCGCGCTCACCGGCAACCTGCTGTTCGACGAGAACGTGCCCGGCTGCCACATCGCGCTCGGACACCCCTTCGGCGATTACACCGGCGCCGACTGGAGCTCCGGCGTGCATGTCGACCTCGTCGTTGACCGGCCGACGATCACCGTGGATGGCCATCCGCTCATCGTCGGCGGCCATTACCTCGATCCGCTTCCCACCATCTCCTCCCCCACACTCGAACGGAGCCCCGCGTGACGACGCCGTACCGAAACGACCATCTGAGCGCGAGCCGAGGCCGCGTCGGCAATCGCTACTACCTGATGACGCCGGACACGATGGTCGAGAACACCCTGCCGGGCCTGCCCGAATACGCAGCCGTCGTGCTAGCCGCCCCCCAAGGCAGCCCGGCCCGCTTCGGCCAGTACCTGCTCAAGCTCGCGGCTGGCGCGGCGAGTGCGCTGCCGCTGGGCGCGAGCTTCGAGAACTTCCTTATCGTACTCGAGGGCGAGGTCATGGTCGCGTCCCCTGAGGAAGGCGCGGAGTGGGCGCTGGGCGACGGCGGCTATCTTTTCCTCCCCGAGGGCCGCAGTTTCTCACTGGCGGCAAGGACCGCTGCTCGCCTGCTTTGGGTCAAGAAGCGCTACCTGGCCGTTGACGGTGTCGAGGCGCCGCCGGTCGTCACTGGCCGGCTCTCCGAGGTCGCCGGCGCCGACGACGAGAGCATCGACGGAAGCTGGGGTCGGTTGCTGCCCGGCGACCAGCGCTTCGACCTTGCGATGAACATCATGCGCTTCCGGGGAGGCGCCCGGTTCCGGATGGTCGAGATCCACCATCAGGAGCATGGCCTCTATCTGCTTGAAGGCGGTGGCGTCTACCACCTCGACGGAGACCACCTCGACGTGCAGCAGGACGACTTCATCTACATGGCGCCATACTGCACCCAGGCCTTCACGGCGACAGGGTCGGGTCCGTCAGCCTATCTGCTTTATAAGGATGTGAATCGTGATGGCTTCTGAGCAGAACGGCGCGATCGCGCAGACACACGCATTGGGCCCGGCCGAGTTGGTCGTCGACGGCTGCCGGCTCGACGGTGGCTCCAACGACCCAGTGGACATCGTGGTGCGAGATGGCTTGATCGCCGCGATCGGCCCAGGTTCCGCCGAGGGGGTCACCGCCGCCATGCGCATCGATGCGCGAGGCGGACTTGCCACGGTGCCGTTCGCCGAGCCGCACAGCCACCCCGACAAGGTGTACAGCCGTGAGCGCATCGCCGAACTCGGGCTGCCGACCAGCGGTCCGCGCGAGGTGTTCATGCAGCGGCAGCGGGTCCTCAAGGCGGCGTTCACGTTGGAAGACGTCACCGACCGCGCCTCCCGCTTCTTGCGGGCCTGCGCAATCGAGGGGGTCGGCGTGGTGGCCGGGCAGGCCGACATCGACTCTGTCACGGGACTCGTCTCGGTCGAGGGCGTGCTCGCGGCCCGCGAAGCATGCGCTGACATCATCGACATGGTCGTCACCGCTTTTCCGCAGGAGGGGCTGGTTGGCGACGCTCGCGCCTACGACCTCGTTGCCGCGGCGCTCGGCATGGGAGCCGACCGCGTCGGCGGCTGGCCCAACAACGAGGTCGACGACACGGCGCGGCTCACCCATTTGCGCCAGGTCTTCGAGCTCGCAGAGCGGCTCGGCGTGCCGATCGACATCAACATCGATTACTTCACCGACCCCACCGAGCGGCTGCTCGAGCCGCTCGCCGAACTGACGACCGCCTATGGCATGCAGGGCCTCGTCAACGCCAATCACGTCGGCGCGCTCGAGACGTACTCCGACGCCGATGCCGCTCGCGTGATCGACAAGGTCGCCGCGGCCGGCATCTCGATCACGGTCTGCCCGTCGAACCTGCAAGGCACATACCCCTTCCGTGGCGTCTCCCGACCGAACGAACTCCTCGACTCCGGCGTCAACGTGACGATCGGCACCGGCAACCACGAGGACAATTGGGAGTCACTCGGTACCCTCGACCCGCTCGAGCGGGCGCGGTTCGGCTGGCATGCGCTGCCGCTCGCCGGACGGGAGGGCGAAGGCATCGACGACGCCTGGCACATGATCACGAGCTCCGCACGGGCCGCGATCGGCGTCAAACCCGCCACGCTTGCGGTCGGGTCGGACGCCTCGTTCGTCGTGCTCTCGGCGCCGGACCGCCTGCACGCGCTGCGCAACGAGGCTGGCTCGCGCTTCACCGTGCGACGTGGCGCAGTCGTGGCATCGCGACGCGTCGCAACCGAACTCGTGTATAGTTGAGGGAGTCGCACTGCCTGCCGACGATGGAGAGACCGCGATCCATGCCAAAGCATAATCATACCGCCGCCAGGAGGGTCACCATCCACGACGTGGCACGTGAGCTCGGCGTCTCGACGAGCACGGTTTCGGCGGCGCTCAACGGCAGCGGCAAGCTACGGCAGGAGACGCGCGACCAGGTGCGACGCATGGCGGCCGAGCTCGGATATCAGTCGAGCCGCGCCGCCCTTGCGCTTCGCTTCGGTCGCACGGGAACGATCGCGCTGGCACTGCCGACCGTCGACGATGGCGCGGTGCCGATGCTCGACCTCGACTTCTACATGGCGGTGGCGCGGGCCGCGGCGACCGCCGCGTTCGAGGCGGGCTACGCGCTCACCCTCACCCCGCCTACCTTGACGGGCGAAGACGGCTGGCGACTGCTCGGCGCTGACGGCGTGGTGTTGTGCGACCCGGTGCGCAACGACGAGCGCCTCGCCGCCCTCGAGCGGCTCGGCACTCCGGTCGTCACGGTCGAGCGCGATGCGGCCAGACCCGACGGGCGCTCCGCTGTCACGAGCGATCACGGCTCCAACCTGCGCACGCTGCTCGACCACCTGCACGACCAGGGCGCGCGGCGTATCGCGCTGATCAGCGCCGACGCGAGTTGGTCGTGGGCCGAAGAGAGCGTTGCCGCCTATCGCGACTGGACCGCTGAGCGCGGGCTGCCCGAATCCGTGCGCCTTATTCCGCTAGACCAGGCGCACAACGACCCCTACGACACGGCTCTCGGGCTGCTGCGCGCCGCCGACCGTCCCGACGCGATCATCGCGACCGCCGAGCAGTATCGCGAAGGTGTGCTGCGGGCGTGCCGCGACGCCGAAGTGCGCATTCCCGACGACGTACTGGTCGCTCTGGGCATCGACAGCCCCGGATCCGAGCGAAACGATCCCGCCCTCACCGCGATCGACCTGCAGCCCGGGCTGCAGGCGAAGCTCGCCGTGTCCATGCTGCTGCGCCTGATCGAGGGCGAACAGGTCGATGGCCCGATGCTGTCCGACGCAGTGCTGCGCGTGCGGGCGAGCACCCTGCGTCCCGCGTAGAGCGCGCCCCAACGGCGCAAATCCACACATTGACAGTTGGCTTGTCAGGCCGCGACACCGCCTAGGTAGGCGCTGACGACGGCATCATCGTTCGCTAGATCGCTTCCCCGCCCTTCAAGCACTATGCGTCCACCCTTCAGAACGTAGCCGTAGTCGGCGAACTTCAAGGCGACTTTGCTGTTCTGCTCCACCAGAAGGATCGTCACGCCCTCACGATTGAGGCGTTGCACGATGTTCATGACTTCCTTGATCAACTGCGGCGCCAGCCCCATGGAAGGTTCGTCGAGCAGCAGCACCTTTGGAGCCGCCATGAGAGCTCTTCCTATCGCAAGCATCTGCTGCTCTCCGCCGGACAGGTTCCTTGCGTCGCCGTTGTGCCGTCGCGCCAGGATCGGGAACAGCTCGAACACATGGTCCAGCCGCCGCCGCCGCTCGACATCATCGCTCAGCGTGAACGAACCCAGGTCGAGATTCTCCTTGATCGTCATGTCGCCGAAGATGCGCCGTCCCTCGGGAACATGAACAAGACCGCGATGGGGTAAGCGATGGGCCGGGACCCGGGTCACGTCCTCACCCAGGAACCGGACACTTCCCGAGGACGCCGCAACCAGGCCGGACAGCGTTCGCAAAGTCGTGCTTTTGCCGGCGCCGTTGGCGCCGAGCAGCGCCACGATCTGGCCGCGCCTGACCGAGAGGCTGACGCCGTGCAGCGCTTCGATGCTGCCGTAGCGCGTGACGATGCGGTCGGCCGAAAGGACGATATCGGTGTCCATCAATCCTCCGTGCCGAGATAGGCTTCGATGACTTTCGGATCGGCGCGCACGGCCTCGGGCGTCCCATCGGCGATCTTCTGGCCATAGTCGAAAACGACGATCTTTTCGGATACTTGCATGACCAGGCCCATATCGTGCTCGATCAAAAGCACGGTGATGCCCGTCTCGTCGCGAATGCGGCGGATCAAATGCACCAGGTCGAGTTTCTCGCGTTCGTTCAGGCCGGCGGCAGGCTCGTCCAGCAGGATGATCTCCGGGGTCGAGGCCAGCGCCCTCGCAAGTTCGAGCCGTCGCTGGTCGCCATAGGAAAGGCCGCCGGCGAGACGATGCGCATGCTCAGCGATGCCGACGAAGTCGAGCCAGCGCATGCCCCCCGCATGTATCCTTTCCTCCTCCCGTCGTTGCGAGGGCAGGTGCAGGATCGCCGAGACGATGCCATGGCGACTGCGGCAATGCTGGCCGGACATGGCGTTTTCCAGCACCGACATTTCCTTGAACAGCCGGATGTTCTGGAAGGTGCGCGCAAGCCCAAGCGCCGTGATGCGGTGCGGCGGCAGGCCCGTGATCGGCCGGCCGCCCAGCCGGATCGAGCCGCCCTTCGGCTTGTAGAAGCCGGTCAGGCAATTGAAGAGCGACGTCTTGCCGGCGCCATTCGGCCCGATGAGGCTGTTGATGGCCCCCTTCTCCACCGAGAACGAGATATCCTGCAGGACCTTCAGCCCTCCAAAGCTGAGGCGCAGATCGCGGACTTCCAGCAAGGCCATGGTCAACCCCGCCTGTCTGGCCACAGGCCGTTTGGCCTGAAGAGCATGATTGCGAGCAGCGCGACAGCCGTGACCAGTGGACGATAGGTGCCGGCTCCGCGCAGCACTTCCGGCAGCAGCGCCACGAGGATGGCGCCCAGGACCACACCGGGAATGCGACCCATGCCGCCGAGCACCACACCCAGAAGGATCAGAAGCGACTGGTTGAAGGTGAAGCTCTCGGGGGAAATGGCGGTCATCTTGGCGGCGTAGAGGCAGCCTGCCACCGACGCGATCACGGCGCCCGTCATATAGGCCTGCAGCTTGGCCGAGACGCGGTTTATGCCGATACCGGCGGCGGCGTCCTCGTCATAGCGGACGTAGAACCAGGCGCGCCCCATGCGCGACCGCTCGACGCTAAGGCAGACGAAAATGGCAAGCAGCGCGAGCGCCAGGAACGCATAGTAGAAGTGCTGCACCTGCATCAGCTTGAAGCCCAGGATCTCGGGCCGCTCGATGCCGACGAGACCGCTGGCGCCGCCGGTGATATCGAGGTTGCGGGCGATGATGCGCACGATCTCGCCGAAGCCCAGCGTCACGATCGCCAGATAGTCGCTGCGCAGCCTCAAGGTCGGCGCGCCGATGATGATGCCGGCCAGGCAGGCGGCCGCCATGGCAACGGGGATCGTGAGCCAGAAATTGAAGCCGAATTCAGAGGTCAGGATGCCGGTCGTGTAGGCGCCGACGGCAAAGAAGGCCGCATAGCCGAGGTCAAGCAGGCCGGCATAGCCGACGACGATGTTGAGGCCGAGGCACAGGACGACATAAAGCAGCGCCGTGGTTGCCACCTCGATCACATAGGCATTGGCGAAATGCGGGAGCAGCAATGCGCAAGCGAGCGCGGCGACACCCGGCAGCAGAAAAGAGCGGCGCGGCAATTGCGATTGCCCGGTGGCGGCCATTGTTCTTACCTCGTCGCTCATCACACCCGCTCCACGACCGAACGCCCGAGAAGGCCTGTCGGCTTGAAGACCAGGAATAGGATCAGTGCGCCGAACACGAAGACGTCGCGCCATTCCGATCCGACGAAGGGCAAGGACGACCCATATGCCTCGAGAAGGCCGAGCAGCAAGCCGCCCAGCATGGCGCCGGGAACGCTGCCGATGCCTCCGATGACGGCGGCGGTGAAGGCCTTGAGCCCCATGATGAAGCCCATGAAGAAATGGACGCTGCCATAATAGGCGCCCGCCATGACGCCGCCCCCTGCAGCGAGCGCCGATCCCATGAAGAAGGTCAGCGCGATCACACGGTCGACATCGATGCCCATCAGGCGGCTTGCCCCCATGTCGATCGACACGGCGCGCATTGCCTTGCCGTACATGGTGCGCGAGACAAAGGCCTGCATGCCGGCCATCAGCAGGATAGAGGCGGCGACGAGCACGATCTGTGTGTAGGTGATGTGGACAGCCGAGACGTCCAGGCCCGCAAAGCCGAGATCGGTGTTGAATGCGAAATGCCGTCCGCCGGTCAGCGCAAGCGCCGAGCCGTTCAGCACCATCGAGGCCCCGAGCGCGGTGATCAGGATCGACAGGCGCGGCGCGTTGCGCATCGGCCGGTATGCGAAACGCTCGATGACGACGCCAAGCAGGCCAACGGCGAGCATCGAAACCAGCAGGGCGCAGACGACGCCAAGCCAGCCATTGCCGACCCACACACCGACGAAGGAGAACACGATGAGGCCGACGAAGGCGCCGCTCATGTAGATATCGCCATGGGCGAAATTCAGGAGCTTGATGACGCCGAAGACCATGCTGTAGCCGAGCGCGATCAGGGCGTAGAACGACCCGACGATGAGGCCGTTCACCAGTTGCTGAATGACAAGATCGAGCGTCATTGATGCTCCGGGCAGGGACTGAAAAAGTCGAGCTTTGGCGGGCATCGACACCCGCCCGACATAGTGGCGAAAATGATAACGATGCCGAGGCTGGCCCAAGGGCCGCCCCGGCATCAGCAAGCCTTTGCCGTTACTCGGCGGCGACCCACTTGCCGCCCTTGGCGACGACCGGACGGAAGTTCGACGTCTGCAGCGTGTTCTTGTCGGTGAACTTGATTTCGCCGGCCAGACCCTTGAAGTCGCTTGCCTTGAGCGCCTCGACGATTGCCTTCTGATCTGTCGACTTTGCCCGCGCGATGGCATCGACGATCAGGTCGCCGACATCGTGGGAAAGCGCCGCGTAGGCGCCGGCGTCGCGGCCGTAGGCCTCCTTGTACTTGGCCTTGAAGTCGGCCGCGCCGGAGAGGAGATCGACGGTCGGCGGGGACAGGAGAAACACGCCCTCGCCGGCCGAGCCGGCGATCTCCAGGTATTCCGGCGAATTGTTGCCGTCGCCAAGCACGATGCCGCCCCGGAAGCCTGCCTGCCGGAGCTGCTTGGTGAGCAGTGCGCCGCCGGCATGGTAGGCGGTCCAGAACACGGCATCCGCGCCGCTTGATTTCACCTTGGTGACGACCGCCGAATAGTCCTGTTCGCCCGCAGTGGTGGTTTCCTTGGCGGCGATCTCGCCGCCCGCCTTCTTGAAGGCTTCCGCGGTGAGCTTCGCCAGGTCGGACGAGTAGGCGTCGCCTTCGTCGATGACGGCGATTTTCTTGTAGCCGTTCTTCTTGAAGAGCTCGACGGCCGTCGTCGCCTGCATGTCGCCGGTCGAATTGGCGAGGAAGGCGTTGCCCTGGTTGGCTGCGACCAGCTTCGTCGAATTCGCGCCGATGATGACGAACGGTACGCCGGCGTCGCCATAGATTTTCAATGTCGGCAGGACAGCGCCGGAACAGTAGCCGCCGACGATAGCCGTCACGCCTTCCGAGACCAGCTTGCTGCCCGCGGTGACGGCCTGCTGTGGATCGCAGGCATCGTCGGCGGTGGTCGTGGTGATCTTGTCGCCATTGACGCCGCCCTTGGCGTTGGCTGCATCGATCGCCATCTTCACCGCGTTTTCCATGTCCTGTCCTTCGCTGGCCAACTGGCCGGTCATCGGCGCGACGATGCCGATCTTGATGTCGGCGGCGCTGGCGGCGGCGGTCATGGCCAGCCCGGCAAGGGCGGTGGCGCAGGCAAGCCTCTTGAAGGAAACAACCATCATTCTCTCCATTTTCCCCTGTTGGCGCATCCGGGCCGTGCCGGAATGCATTCTGCTTGATTGTCGCCGGCCTGCCGTGACAGGTCGGCCATGTTGCGCTCCTCCCTCAGAGGCGGAGCGGCAATGTTTGGGACCGTTGGCCAGCCAGCCGTCGAGGTCCTGGCGTGGAGCTTCGCAGTTCAATGGCTGCTGGCCGAAGCCTGGGCGTAGGCGCCTTGGTACCGGTTCTCCCTGATGGCCTGCATGATGTCGGCTTCGCGAGCCTCCTGCGCCTTGACCGCGGCCAGCAACGCCAAGGCTCCGTCCAGCGGAAACGCCACGACCCCGTCCTCGTCGCCTACGACGATGTCGCCTGGACCAACGACCATTCCGCCCACAGAGACGGCTACATTGATCGCTCCGGGGCCGTCCTTGTAGGGGCCGAGATGGATGGCCGAACGTGCGAAGCACGGGAATGGGTTGCGGCCGATGGCGCCGGCATCGCGGATGGCTCCGTCGATGACAATGCCCGCGGCTCCCCGGGAGGCCGCGACGCTTGTCATGATCTCGCCGACGAGCGCTCGACCTTCGTAACCGCCACCATCGACGACAATGACATCGCCCGGCTGCACAAGGTCGAGCGCGCGATGGATGAACTGGTTGTCGCCGGTGCGCGTCCTCACCGTCAGCGCCCTCCCCGCCATGACACCGCTGATCTTGTGGAACGGACGTAATCCGACGGCACCAGGCACGCGGGCGAGATTGTCGCTGATCAACGGCGTGGCGAAGGCGCGGAACGCGTCGATCAGTTCACTTTCCCGCTGCCCACCTGCCATCTCGTCCTCCAGCAGTTCAATTTTGTGAATATATTATCCAATCATCATTTGAGTGCGAAAGTCAACCGACTTGCATAGGGCCCGCCGAAAAAGCCATTTCCCGCGAAATATCCGGCAAGGCCGGTCCTTTTCGACCTGCTGCCTGGACTTGCCATGGGTGCACTCTTCACGATAAATTGGATAACATATCCACAATATGGCAATCACGAAAAGGGAAATCGGTCGTGAAGCATGGAGGCAAAGTCGTGATCATCACCGGGGCGGCGCAAGGCTTGGGCCTGGCCTGCGCCGAGCGCTTTCATGCCGACGGCGCCAATGTCGTGCTCGTGGATGTGAAGGCCGACCGCGGTCGCGCGCATGCGGAACGTCTCGGCGAGCGCGCCGTCTGGCTCGAGGCGGATCTTTCCGCATGCACGGCGGACATGGCCGCCGGCATCATCGCCGAGGCAACCGATGCCTTCGGCGGTGTCGACGTCTTGATCAACAATGCCGGTGTGATCCACCTCGATGATTTCGTCGACTTCCCCGAAGAGGCCTTCGACTGGGTTCAGCGCATCAATCTCAAGGCGCCGTTCCTTCTCGGCCAGGCCGCGGCGCGGGCCATGATAGCTCAGGGGCGGGGCGGCTCGATCATCAACATGTCGTCGATCAATGCCATCCTGGCCATTCCCAACTCCGTCGCCTACGCGGTGTCCAAGGGCGGCATCAAGCAGCTGACGGCGGTGATGGCGGTCGGCCTCATCCCGCACAACATCCGCGTCAACGCCATCGGCCCGGGAACCATCCTGACCGACATGGTCAAGAGCTCGGTCATGGCCAGCGAAGAACAGCGCCAGACTATCCTGTCGCGAACGCCAAGCGGGCGTTGCGGCGAGCCGTCGGAGATCGCCAGCGTCGCGTCGTTCCTGGCCAGCGACGATGCCTCCTATATCGTCGGCCAGACCATCTACCCTGATGGCGGACGCCTTATCTTAAACTACACCGTGCCGGTGAAGGACTGACACTGATGGCCATTGCGCCAGCGCCGCGTATCAGCCTTGCGGGATCGGGCGCGCTGCTTCTCGACGGTGCGCAGGCAAGCTTCGACGACCACACTCAGGAGCTGGTCTGGGCCGTGGCGGAAGCGGCACGGGCCCTCGACGGCGTACGCGAGATAGTCCCCGGCATGAACAACCTGCTGGTGGTGTTCGACCCGCTCGTCACGGATGCATCGAATATCGGCAAGCAATTGCAATCGCTTTGGGCTGTCACCGATCCTCAAGCGGTTCCGGGCACCCTGCATAGGATTCCCGTCAACTATGGCGGCCCGCACGGCGAAGACCTTGCCGGCTGGGCCGCGCATTGTGGATTGTCCCTTGAAGAGACGGTCAATCGTCACGTGTCCGCGACCTACTCCGTCGCCGCTATCGGGGCCATGCCGGGGTTTCCCTACTTGTCCGGTCTCGACCCTCGGCTCACCTGGCCACGGCGCAACAACCCTCGCCTGAAAGTGGCAGAGGGGGCCGTCATCATCGGCGGCGCGCAGGCAGGAATCATGCCGATGACCGCGCCGTCGGGCTGGCACATCATCGGCCACACCGACGTGAGGCTCTTCGATATCCAGGCGCAATCGCCGGTCCTGCTCAGGCCCGGAGACAAGATCCGGTTCGAGATTGCGAGCATGGAGCCATGATCGAAATCCTCACCACCGGTCTTCCGAACACAGTCCAGGACCTCGGCCGTCCAGGCTATCTGTCGCTCGGAATCAGCCATGGCGGCGCCATGGACAGCCAGGCGCTCGCGGCCGCCAATCTCATGCTGGGCAATGATCGATCGGCCGCTGGGCTCGAGATTGCGCTCTATCCCTTCCGGCTCAAGACACATGTCGACACAGCGCTGGCCATCACAGGAGCCGATTGCCCGATCAGCATCGCTGATCAGCGGTATCCACCCTGGTGGGCAACCACCATCCGCGCGGGCGAGACGCTTGTGCTCGAAGCGCCGCGCTCAGGCGCGCGTTCCTACGTCGCCTTCGCCGGCGGACTCGACCTGCCACTCGTCATGGGTTCGCGCGCGACGGATGCGAAAGGTGGCTTCGGCGGCTTGGCCGGGCGCGGCCTTGCGCGTGGCGACCGGCTCCGGCTCAACAGCGCGGCGTGCCCGCTTCCTCCAGCCGGCCTTGGCGTGGCGCTGGAAGAACGGCAAGCCACGAGCAATGCCAATCCCTCTCCGATCGAACTGAGAGTGCTTCCCGCCGCCGAGTTCGGCGCTTTCACAGCGCAGGCGCAGGCAGCCTTCACCGGCAGCGAATGGACGATCACCAGCGACGCAAACCGAATGGGCTGTCGCCTGTCCGGACAAAAGCTTTCGCTCATCTCGCCGCTGGAGTTGCTCTCGCATGGCATCGTGCCGGGCACCGTCCAGGTGCCGCCGTCCGGCCAGCCGATCATCCAGCTCGCCGATGCCAACACCTGTGGCGGTTACCCGAAGATCGCGACTGTGATCGAGGCTGATCTCTGGCGGCTCGCGCAGGCCCCGGTCGGCGCGCGCCTGCGTTTCGTGCCAGTCTCGGTCGAAGCGGCAACGGAAGGACTGCGTGCTGCCAGGGACCAGCTTGACGCGGTTGCGGATGCGCGGAACATCAGCGCCGGCCGGCTGCGACCGGGATAACAGCGAGAACGACCACAAAAGCCGCAATGATATCGACTGGTTCAACCATATCGGCGAGCGAACAATGTCGACGGATATTCGCCCCTTCACGATCCAGATTGCACAAGCTGAAATCGACGACCTGAAGCAGCGCATTTCAAGCTGGCGCGAACCGGACCAATTGCTGGACATTGGCTGGGCGCAGGGAACCGAGCGCGAGGAGTTGCGGCGATTTGTCGAGCACTGGCGCACACGCTTCGATTGGCGCAGGCAGGAAGCCGCCTGGAACTTGCTCCCGCACTACCAGACGGACATCGGCGGCCAGACCATTCACTTCATCCATGTTCGCGCCGCGGCTCCAACCGCCAGAACGGTAATTCTGACTCATGGCTGGCCGGGCAGCTTTTGCGAATTCATCAGGCTATTGCCGCTCCTGTCCGATCCGCTTCCGAATGGCGGGAGAGCACAGGACGCATTCAACGTCGTGATCCCATCACTACCCGGATTTGGCTTTTCGAGCCGGCCGACCAAGGCCGGTCTCAATCTGTTTGTCATCGCCGACCTTTGGGCGGAGCTGATGCGCCGCCTGGGCTATGAGCGCTATTTGGCGCAGGGTGGCGACCTCGGCGCCAGCGTGTCGACAATTCTTGCGCACGCGCATCCCGGCAATCTCGCCGGAGTGCATCTGAATTTCATCCCCGGCTCGTATTCGCCCTCGCATGACCCGGGTCCCGGTGGCGACCTCACTGCGGAAGAACGCGTATTCCTGGCGGAGAAAGCCCGGTGGGCGGACCTTCATGGCGCATACAGCCACGTTCAAGGAACACGCCCTCAGACCCTTGGCTACGGGCTCACCGATTCGCCCGTCGGACTGGCGGCATGGATGATCGAAAAGTTCCGTGACTGGAGCGACTGCGGCGGCAAACTGGACAATGCCGCATTCTCTCGCGACGAAGTCCTCGCCAACATCTCGCTCTACTGGTTCACGCGAACAGTCGCCTCGTCCTTGCGTCTCTATTGGGAGACCCGCGCTCGACCGTTGGCATTCCCGCCCGGCGCTGAGATCGGGGCTCCGCTCGCGGTGGCGCTGTTTCCGAAGGAGCTGCCGATGCCGCCAAGAAGCTGGGTCGAACGCGTTTTTCGCAACGTGCGCCGGTGGACAACAATGCCAAGTGGTGGGCATTTTGCAGCCTTCGAGCAACCCGGCCTGCTCGCGCAGGATCTGAGAGCCTTCGCGACCGAGCTGCAATTTTCCTGACCTGCGGGCGCTTTGCTCCGCAGGCAAATCCCGAAGGCCAAAATGAGCAGCATCAACGCCCTCACCACCGAAGCCCTGCATGAGCGCGTCGAGGCGATTTTCAGCAGGGCCGGGCTGAACCCCACCCAGGCCGGCGCCATCGCGCGCGCCATCGTCGCCGGCGAACGCGACGCCTGCAAGTCGCACGGCATCTATCGCATCGAAGGCGCGTTGCGGACGTTCAAGGCCGGAAAGGTGGAGCCAAAGGCGGTGCCCGAATTGCTGCCGCCCGACGCGCCGGCAATCGTCAAGGTGGACGCGAAAGGCGGCTTCGCCAATCCCGCCTTCGAACTTGGCCTGCCCGTCCTAATCGAGCGGGCGCGCAAAACCGGCATCGCGGCGCTGGCAATCAACAATGCCGTTCATTTTTCGGCTCTCTGGGTCGAGGTCGAAGCGCTGGCCGATGCCGGTCTTGCCGGCCTGGCCATGTGCCCAAGCTACGCAACGGTCGCGCCGACCGGAGGCTCACGACCCTTGCTGGGCACCAATCCCTTCGCCTTCGGCTGGCCGCGCCAGGGGCATCCGCCCTACGTCTTCGACTTCGCGACTTCAGTCGCGGCGCGCGGGGAAATCGAGCTCCATCGCCGCGCAGGAAAACAATTGCCGGAAGGCTGGGCGATCGACGCTGACGGCAAGCCGACGACTGATCCGGAGGCAGCGCTTGCCGGCGCCATGCTTTCCTTCGGCGGCCACAAGGGCTCGGCCATCGGCACCATGATCGAGCTGCTCGCCGGGGCAATGCTTGGCGACCTGACGAGCTACGAAGCCCTCGATCTGCTCGGCACGACGACGCTATTTCCGAGGCATGGCGAACTGGTCATTGCTCTGTCGCCGGAAGCCTTCGCCGCCGGTCGCCCCGGCAGCCCGTTCTCCCGCGCCGAAGCGCTGTTCGAGGCGATCCTTGGCCAGGGCGCGCGCCTACCCTCGCAGAGGCGATTTTCCGCCCGCGAGAAATCGGAGCGCGACGGCATCAGCCTCACGCCTCAGGAAGTGGAGCAGCTCGATCGTTTCCTCGAACGGGGACTCGGCGCCGTCTGAACGCCTGGCGCGGGCTGTAAGCTGTGCGTTCGGCCGCGTCCGAACTTCAGCCCGTTGCGGCGAATGCCTTGACGCTTACGCCGTTGTCCTCCAGCGCTGCCCGCACGCGCGCGGCGATGGCAACGGCCGCCGGCGTATCGCTATGGACGCAGATCGAGTCGATCGGCGTCTTCAGCAATTGACCGGAAATCGTCTCGATCGCGCCCTGCCTGACCATGCGCACGACCCGCGCGGCTGCCTCCCCGGCGTCGTGGATGACGGCGCCATCCAGCTTCCGCGAGACCAGGAACCCCTCTTCCGTATACGCGCGGTCGGCAAAGATCTCCGACTTGACCGTCAGGCCGGCCTCACGTGCGATCCTGTCCTGGAAGCCGAGCGCAATCGCCAGGCAGGTCAGGCTGGGATCGACAGCCTTGACGGCGCGCGTGACGGCTTCGGCGACAGCGCGATCGGTCTGGGTCAGGTTGCCCAGCGCGCCATGCGCCTTCACATAGCGGATCGGGTGCCCGGCATAGGCGGAAAGCGCCTGCGCCGCGCCGATCTGGTATGCGACAAGCTTTTCGATTTCATCCGCCGAATGCGGAATGACACGCCGGCCGAATCCCCACAGATCGGCGAAGCTCGGATGCGCGCCGACAGCGACGCCCTTGGCCCGCGCCATGGAAAAAGTGGCCGCCATGATCTCCGGGTCGCCGGCGTGGAAGCCGCAGGCGACATTGGCCGAGCTCACGATGTCGAGGATTGCTGCGTCGTCGCCCAGCCTGTACGCGCCAAAGCCTTCGCCCATGTCCGAATTGATATCGACTTCAAGTCCGCTGTCCGTCATGGCGGTTTCCTCGGAATTCATAATCACAGCAATTCGTAGAGCGGGGTTCCGTAGCCGACGACCGCACCGTCCTCCGCCAGAGCGACGCCCAGTGTGCCGTCCTCCGGTGCGACCACACCCTTGAGGTATGGGCCGACCTGCAGGACACCGGCGATCTCGCCCTTCCGGACCGGCTGGCCGCGTTCGATTACCGGATGGCCGGTCGTCGGATGAACGAGACGGAACACCCCGACGCCTGGCGCGCGAACAGTTTTGAGGGCCGGCTCGGCCTTTGGCGCTTCGGCCGCTGCCGCGCGAGGCTCGGTACCGGCTGGCTGGACGCGCAGACAAAGTGAAAAGCCGGCCTCCGCCAATTCGATCTCACTGATGCCCGCCGCCGCGCACCATGTGGCAAGCCTCTCGATTTCCTCGGCCGTCATCGCTCTACCCGCCCGTCGAGAAGGCCGCCTTCGGTCAGGCGCTCCAGATGATGGATGTCGAAGCCACCGGCCGCGAAGCCTGGCTCCTCCATCAAGATGCCGTGCAGCGGCGCGTTGGTGGCAATGCCGACTGCCTCCATCTCGGCAAGCGCACCCTTCATCCTGCGGATCGCATCGGCCCGGGTGGCGCCATGCGCGAGCAGCTTGGCCACGAGGGAATCATAGTGCGGCGGCACTGTGTAGCCGGAGTAGAGATGCGACTCGACCCGGATCCCCGGGCCGCCCGGCGGCGTCCAGCGCTCCACCCGCCCCGGATGCGGCCGAAAGCTGTAAGGGTCCTCGGCGTTGATGCGGCATTCGACGGCGTGGCCTTGGATGAGTACATCCTGTTGCTTGAAGGACAGAGGCTCACCCTGGGCGATCCTGATCTGCTCGCGCACGATGTCGATGCCGGTGACAAGTTCGGTAACGGGATGCTCCACCTGCACACGGGTATTCATCTCGATGAAATAGAAGCGCCCGTCCTCATAGAGGAACTCGAACGTGCCCGCTCCCGTGTAGCCAATCTCAACGCAAGCGCGGGCGCAAAGATCGCCGATCGCGGCGATCGCCTCGCGGGCGATGCCGGGCGCCGGCGCTTCCTCGATGATCTTCTGGTGGCGGCGCTGCATGGAACAGTCCCGCTCTCCCAGCCAGACGGCCCTGCCGTGCCGGTCGGCCAGGATCTGGATCTCGACATGGCGCGGATGTTCGAGGAATTTTTCCAGATAGACCTGCGGGTTGCCGAAGGCCCGTCCGGCTTCCTCGCGTGCCAGCGCCACCGCCTCCATCAGCGCGCCTTCCTCGCGCACGATGCGCATGCCGCGCCCGCCGCCGCCGCCAGCCGCCTTGACGATGACCGGATAACCTATGGTTTCGGCGATGGCCCGCACCACTTGCTCATCCTGCGGCAACGCGCCTTCCGAGCCCGGAACGCAGGGCACGCCGGCGGCGATCATCTCCCGCTTGGCAGCGACCTTGTCGCCCATGGTGCGGATCGCCGATGCGGACGGCCCGATGAAGACAAGACCGGCATTTTCAATGGCCTCGGCGAAGGCCGCATTCTCCGACAGGAACCCGTAGCCGGGATGGACCGCGCCCGCGCCGGTGAGTTGCGCGGCGGCAATGATTTCCGGGACATTGAGATAGCTGTCGGCGGAAGCCGCCGGCCCGATGCAGATCGCCGTGTCCGCCAGCGCCACATGGCGCAGGCTTGCATCGGCTTCCGAATAGGCCGCCACTGTCTTGAGGCCGAGATCGCGACAGGCGCGCAGGATGCGAAGCGCGATTTCACCCCGGTTGGCGATAAGGACAGTGTCGAACATGGCGCTCAGCCGATCTCTTCCAGGACAAACAGCACGTCTCCGGACTGCACGGCGGCGTGGTCCTCGAACGCGATCTCGACAATCCTGCCGGCGCGATCGGACTCCACGACGTTGAAGGTCTTCATGGCTTCGAGGACGCCGATCTTCTGCCCTTCCTCGACGACGTCCCCCACCGAGACGAGCGGGGGCTCGTTTTCGCCGGCGGAGCGGTAGAACACGCCGGTGAGCGGTGCGCGGATCGAATGCCGCGCGCTGGCGGCAACAGTCGGGCCCGAACCCTCAGGGACGGCCGCGCCGCAAGCCGACGCAGGTTGCCCCAGCGGTAGCGGCTGCGACGTGGTCGGGTTTGGCGAAGTCTGCCTGACAATACGGACACGGAGTCCGCCGCGTTCGATCTTCAACTCGCCGATAGGCGAGCGCGCTACGGTTTCAATCAGCTCGCGGACGAAGTTCAGGTCCATAGCCGCGCTACCGCAGAGCTTCGACCGCCTCGGCGATGCGCCCGATCGCTTTCTCGATCAGGTCCATCGACGTGGCTATGGAGATGCGGAAATGCGGCGACATGCCGTAGGCCGAGCCTTGCACCACCGCGACCCGCGCCTGATCGAGCAGGTACAGCGAAAGATCGTCGTCGCTGCCGACAACGGAGCCGTCCGGAAGCCGGCGGCCGATCAGGGCCGAGCAGTTGGGATAGAGATAAAAGGCCCCTTCAGGTGTCTGGCAGGTAAGGCCAGGAATTGCCCGCAGCAGTTCCAGTGCTCGATCGCGTCTGGCCTGGAACGCGAGCGCTCGCGGCGCCAAGAAATCCTGCGGGCCGTCAAGCGCGGCTATGGTCGCGGCCTGCGAGATGGATGACGGGTTTGACGTGCTCTGGCTCTGCACCGTCGCCATGGCGCGGATCAGCGGTTCCGGTCCACCGGCATAGCCGATCCGCCAGCCTGTCATGGCGTAGGCCTTCGACACGCCGTTGACCGTCAGCGTGCGATCCTTCAGTCGCGGCTCGACACCGGCGATCGTATCGAAGGCACGACCGTCGAACAGGATGTGCTCGTAGATGTCGTCGGTCAGGATATGAACATGCGGATGATCGAGCAGCACAGCGGCGAGCGCGGCAAGCTCGTCGCGGCTGTAGACGGCGCCTGTCGGGTTGGACGGGGTGTTGATGAGCAGCCATTTCGTGCGCCCGGTGATGGCTGCCCGCAGGGCCTGCGGCGAGAGCTTGAAGCCAAGCTCCTCGCCGCAGGGAACGACCACGGGCTTGCCTTCGCCCAGCAGCACGATGTCGGTGTAGGAAACCCAATAGGGCGCGGGAACGATCACCTCGTCGTCAGGTGCGAGCGTCGCCAGTAGGGCGTTGTAGATGATCTGCTTGGCGCCGCCGGCGACGCTGATCTCCGACGGCCTGTAGTCGAGGCCGTTCTCGCGCCTGAACTTGCTGGCCACCGCTTTCTTCAGCGCCGCCGTTCCATCCACGGCCGTATAGCGTGTCTCTCCCCTGCGCATCGCCTCGTAGGCTGCCTCGACGACATGCGAGGGTGTCGGAAAATCCGGCTCGCCGGCGCTCAGGCTGATGACGTCTATTCCGGCCGCGCGCATTTCGATCGCGCGAGCGGTGACCGCCATGCTTGGACTTGGCTTGATGACGTCGAGACGGGGAGCGATGAGGCCCACGGAACACTCCTGGGGATGCCTGCGCGGCTCAGCCCGCAGCGGATGCATAAATTGGATAATGTATTCTGATTTTCGCGTCAAACCCCTTTTTCTTGCAAGAAGGCTGGGGTATGTCTGTTTCCGGGCATCCTCTTGCAGAGAAAAGTATCCAATCTCAGCTCCGATGCCTGAAATTTGAGATAGGGACCACGACTGGAATGAGCGCAAACTATGATGTGGTGATCGTCGGCGGAGGCGTCGTCGGCAGCTCGATCGCCTATTTCCTCTCCGCCAATCCGGATTTCGATGGCAGCATCGCGGTCGTTGAGCGGGACCCCCATTACACCGCCTCGTCTTCTTCGTTGTCGACCAGCGCCATACGCCAGCAGTTCGGCACCCCGCCGAACATTGCCATGTCGAAGTTCAGCCTCGACTTCCTGCGCGAGGTGGGCACCCGGCTTGCGGTCGATGACGAGCCGGCCGACATCGGACTTCACCAGCCCGGCTATCTTGTACTGGCGACGCCGGAGCGGGCAGAGGCACAGCGCGTCAAGAACCGCGTTCAGCGCGACGTGGGCGTCGATATCGAGCTGATCGAGCAGGCCGATCTGGCACGGCGCTTTCCCTGGCTCAACACGGACGACCTGGCGCTTGGTTCATTCGGTCGAGGCTGTGAAGGCTGGTTCGACGGACCGGGCCTGATGCAGGCGTTCCGCCGCAAGGCGCGCGCCCAGAAGGTCGACTATCTTGCCGCGACCGTGACTGGACTGGACATGGCGTCCCGCGGCAAGGTCGGCGAAGTGGTGCTGGACAATGGCAGGCGGCTTTCCGCCGGCACGGTGATCAACGCGGCCGGACCGTGGAGCGCGGGCATAGCGCGGATGGCCGGCACCGACCTGCCGGTCGTACCGAGCAAGCGTTGCGTCTTCGTCTTCGAAAGCCCGGCGCGGATCGAGAATTGTCCTTTCGTCTTCGACACCAGCGGCCTCTGGCTGCGGCCGGAAGGGCAGCTCTTCCTGTGCGGTATTCCACCCGTGCGCGAGAATGATCCGGACGATTTTGGCCTGGATGTCGATTACAACCTGTTCGACGAGCTGATCTGGCCGGCACTGGCGCATCGCGTGCCCGGCTTCGAACAATTGCGCATGTTGCGCGCCTGGGCAGGCCTCTATGAATACAACACCTTCGACCACAGCGGCATCATAGGTCGTCACCCGGAAGTCTCCAATTTCGTTCTGGCAACCGGCTTCAGCGGTCACGGTATGATGCACGCCGCCGCCACTGGTTCGGGCGTGAGCGACCTCATCGCCTATGGCGAATATCGCTCCATTGATCTCTCGGCCTTCCGCTACGAGCGTATTGCCGGCAACCAGCCTATTGAGGAACATGTCTACTGAGGCAGGTTCCGGGGCAACGGCATCGGAGTGACAACAACCAGCAAGCGGTGCTATGCGTCCGTTTCTTCAATCAAAATGCCGCCGCCAGCAGAAATAGAGGCGACATCCCCAGGCTGATCCATGCTCGTACAGAAGAAAACCATCTCGGCCCAGGTCGCCGACGCCATCAGGCAGAAGATCCTGGTCGGCGAATACGAGGCCAACGCCCAGCTGAGGCAAGAGCATTTGGCGACCGAGTTCGGCGTCAGCCGGATACCGGTGCGCGAGGCGCTGCATCAGCTTCATTCGGAAGGCTTCGTCACGCTCGTCTCGCACAAGGGCGCCGTCGTTTCCTCGATCTCGCTGGACGAGATCCTTGAGCTTTATGAACTACGAGCCCGGATCGAGACCTGGCTGCTGGCCCTTGCCATTCCAAGGATGACCGATGCCGACTTCGCGCTTGCCAAGGAACGAGCCAAGCAGCATCAGGAGCAGGGCGCGACCGGCGAATACTCCAACCAGCTGAACTGGAACTTCCACGCCGCCCTCTACGCGCCATCCGGCCGCAAGGCGACGATCGAATTGGTGGGGCGCATCTACCAGCAGCTGGAGCGCTATACCCGCATGATGGTCTCGCTCACCGAAATCCAGGTGAAGTCCGATCGAGACCACTGGCAGCTGATCGAGCTATGTGAGGCCAAGGACACGCTGCGCGCCGTCGGCCTGCTGGAAATGCACATCATCACCAGCGGCAAATTCCTGGTCGACAGGCTGCAGGAGTTGCGCGGCGATTGATCCGCCCGGTCCAGCAGGACCTGGACTCGTCTTGCAGTGCCTGCCGAAATCATTTCCCGGGCTGACCGGTGGCTCGCGTCAGCAGGATGACCCCGGCCTTGTCGGCGGTGTCATAGTAGGTGAAGCCGGTGCGGTTCTGTCGTCGTCCGCGCATTTTCACCGGCAGGCCGTCGTGCCGCGCCTGGCTTTCCGCCGCATCGGCGTCCGGCACTTCAAAACCAAGGTGGAAGACGCCTTCGCCCTTCGTCTCCAGGTGGATCCGTTGCGGCGAACGGTGCTCGCTCGGCTGACAGAGTTGCAGCTGAATGTTGGGCAGATTGCAGATGCGGTACCGCATCGCCATGAAGCCCTCGCGATTTGGGACCTCGAGTTCTTCATACTCGGCCAGCGGCGGATAGGATTCCCAGGGACCTATGCCGATGGATTCGTAATAGGCCTGCGCCTTGTCGATGTCATGCACGACGATACAGACATGATGCAGCTTGTCGAAGATACCCAATTGCTCACTCCCCATTTGCTCATTCCTTTACCGGCACGGTGTAGTTCAACACGCGGCGCCCACCATCTGGGTAGATGGTCTCGCCGGTGATGTAGGACGCGTCGTCGCTGGCAAGGAAAGCCACGACGGATGCGATCTCCGCCGCGGTGCCCAGCCGGCCGAGCGGCGTGCGCGAAAGGATAGCGCGGCGCATTTCCTCGGAATCGATGAAGTTGCCGTCCATCACCATCTCGGTGGCGATGGTGCCGGGACCGACCCCGACGACGCGGATGCCGTAGGGCGCGAAGGCGACGGCGGCGGTGCCTGTGACCTGGTTCATGCCGCCCTTGGATATCGCGTAAGTGGCGACGCGCGGATTGGCGAGGCCCGAATTGATCGACGACATGTTTATGATGACGCCGCCCTGCCCTTGCGCGATCATCTGGCGGGCCGCTGCCTGCGTGCCCATGAACGCGCCCTTCAGGTTCACGGCAAGAACACGGTCGTAATCAGCTTCGCTGATGTCGAGAAAGTCCTGAACCGGAGCGATGCCGGCATTGTTGACCATGATGTCGACACGGCCGAACCTGGCAATCGCCGCCGCGACCAGCGCGTCGACCTGATCCTTCCTGCTGACGTCCGTGACCACGGCCACCACGTTCGCTGGCGTGCCGATTTCGGCAGCGCATTTCTTCAATTCATCGGCGTCGATATCGCCGAGCACGACCTTAGCGCCTTCGGCCAGGAAGCGCTCGGCGCATGCGCGCCCGATGCCGCGTGCCGCTCCGGTGACAACCGCTACCTTGCCAGCTTGTCTCATGCTCGGTTCCTTCGTCATTTGTGAGCAGGCCATCCTTTGGAGAACGATGCGCAGGGCCTTGTCTCGGATTCGGGTAACGCGCTCCCCTTGCCTATTTAGCGGATCACAAAGGGATTGGCGGTCTTGCCGGCGGTATCTATCCACACAGTCTTGGTCTGCAGATAGGCGTTGATCGCCTCCTGCCCACTCTCGCGGCCTATGCCACTTCTCTTGTAGCCCCCAAAAGGCGCCATGTAGGAGACCGCGCGGTATGAATTGATCCAAACCATGCCCGCTTCCATGGCCGCCGCGCCGCGCAGCGCCCTGCCCATGTCGCTCGTCCACAATCCAGCCGCCAAGCCGTAGGGACTGTCGTTGGCGATGGCGAAAGCCTCTTCCTCGTCATCGAAAGGAATGACCGAAAGGATCGGCCCGAACACCTCTTCGCGCGCGATGCGCATTGAATTGTTGACGCCGGTGAAGATGGTGGGCTCGACGAACCACCCGTGCGCCAGTTTGTCCGACGCGGGCTTTCCGCCGCCCAGAACGCACAGCGCGCCCTCGCGCCGCGCGATGCCGAGATAGGAAAGCACCTTCTCGCGCTGGGCTTGCGTGGTGATCGGCCCGACCTGGGTCTCGGGCAGTGCCGGGTTGCCCATTCGGGCGCTGGCGGCGAGCGTGATGACGTCCTCGACGAAGCGATCGTGGATCTTGCGCTGGACAAGCAGTCGCGAGCCGGCGATGCAGGTCTGGCCGCTGGCCGCGAAAATGCCGGAGATCGCGCCGTTGACGGCGCTTTCCAGATTGGCGTCGTCGAAGACGATGTTGGCCGACTTGCCGCCAAGCTCCAGCGTGACCGCCTTCAACCCTTCGGCTGCCGCGCGATATACGGCAAGCCCGCCTGGTTCGCCACCCGTGAAGGCGATCTTGGCGACGTCAGGATGGGAGACCAGCGGCACCCCGACTTCCTGCGGCATGCCGGTGACCGTGTTGACGACGCCCGGCGGAAAGCCGGCCTGTGCGAACAGCTTCACGAATTCCAGTGTCGATGCCGAGGCATGCTCCGACGGCTTGATGACAACGGTGTTGCCGGCCGCCAGCAGCGGCGCGAGCTTCCAGGTCAGGAGCAGCAGGGGCGAATTCCAGGGAACGATCGCAGCGATGACGCCGAGCGGCTCATGACGGGTGAAGGCGAACATGCCGGCTTTGTCGATCGGAAGCACCGACCCTTCGATCTTGTCGGCAAGACCGCCGAAATAGCGGAACCATTCAGGGATGTAGCGCAGTTGCGCCGTCATCTCGGTGATCAGCTTGCCGTTGTCGCGGGTCTCGATCGCGGCGATGCGCTCGGCATTCTCGGCGATCAGTTCAGAAAGCCGTACGAGGAGCTTGCCGCGCGCTGTCGGCGTGATGCCGGCCCAGTCCTTCGACCGGAAAGCCGCCTTGGCGGAGGCCACGGCCGCGTCCACTTCCGAGTTGCCGTCGCGCGGTATCAGCGCCCACGGCTTGCCGGTGAAGGGATCATAACTCTCGAACGTGTCGGCGCTGGATTGCAGCCGACCGCCGACCGTATTCTGGAAGTTGACCAGCGACATGTCGGCCCTCAACAGGTGGCAAAGCCCAGATGGGCGCGAAAGCGGTTCTTGACCGCGACGGCGTCTCGCGGCGGCAGCGAGCGCGGCAAGTTCTCAGCGGTGATCTTCAGCACGAACAAGCGAGGCCCTCCGGCAGGGCGGCGCAACCTTTCGCACAGCGCGTCAACCTCCTCCAAGGATCGCAGTTCAGCGACCTCCGCGAAACCGCAGGCGGAGGCGACCTTGTCGAAGCCGATGCCTCGGCCCGTATGGCTGGACTGCATGCCGGTCTCGCCGAAATGCTGGTTGTCGAGCACGATCAGGTCGAGGTTCCGCGGTCGCGCCACCGAAATCGTCGCCAGCGACCCGAACGCCATGAGCTGCTCGCCATCTCCGGTGATCACCATCACACGCCTCTGCGGCTGGGCTTGGGCGAGCCCAAGCCCGACCAATGCCGCACCGCCCATCGCGCCCCAGAGATAGTAGTTGTCGTCCCGGTCGCCCGCGGCATGCACGTCGTAGCTCGGCGAGCCGAGCCCCGTTACCACCAGGGCGCCGTCGCGAGTGTCGAGCAGCTTCTTCACCGCCGCCCGGCGATCCATCGTCGGTAACATCATGTCGCTCACCACTTCTTCTTGCCAAGCAGGCGCTGTCCGATCAGCACGGCGATCTGCTGGTCGGCATCGAAGGCCATCGCCGCCGCTTGCGCCACGGTGTCGACGAGATCAGCGCCGGTTTCCGCGCGAAGGACCCGTAGTCCGATCGCCTTCAATGAAGCCTCCGTCGCCTGCCCCATCGGCACCTGCCATGGATTGAACTCCGCCCACTCGCCCCGCATCGTCACCAGGACCAGCAATGGAAAGCGCGCCTGCACCGGAAGCGACAGCATGTTGATGCAGTTGCCAACACCGGACGACTGCATGAGCACGACGCTGCGCTTGCCGCCCAGCCAGGAGCCGGCAGCGATCGCAATGCCCTCCTCCTCGGTCGTCAGCACATTGGTGACGACTTCGGGATCGGCGCTGAAGCGGCGGATCAGCGTGGTGTGGCCAGCGTCGGGCACATAGGACATCTGGCTGATGCCGGCGGCTTTGAGCGCGTCATAGACCTGATCCGGCCACTGCGTTTCAGACGCCGCCGGAGGAACCGCTGAAGCAGCGGGTTCCTGGTGTTTCACTTGCGAGCTCGCCGTCACCTTGGACCCCCGAGATTGGATTTGCCGAAAGACTATCTTGGTTTTCCGATCCAATCTTCGTCTCTTTCTCGTGACCAGATATAATGATATTTGATAGCTCATGGAACTATCGCAGCTACGCACCCTGATCCATGTCGCCGAGCTCGGCAGCCTCAGCAAGGCCGCCGACCGGCTGCACATCGCGCAGCCGGCGCTGAGCCGCCAGGTGCGCATGCTGGAGGAAGAACTCGGCTTTGCCCTGTTCCTGCGCCACGGACGCGGCATGGTGCTGTCCGAACAGGGCAAGGACGTGCTGGCTCACGCCGTTCGCGTGCTGGCCGAGATCGACGAGATCCGCGCCACCGCCACCCCGGCGGATGCTCCACTGACCGGGGAGATTGCCATCGGTCTGCCGCCCACGGTCGCCGACATCATCTCGCTTCCGTTGGCGGCGGCTTTCGGCAAAGCCCATCCCAAGGCAAAGCTCAGGCTTGTCAGCGCCTATACCGGCTATTTGCTCGACTGGCTGCATCGGGGCGAGATAGACGTCGCCGTTCTCTACGATCCGCGCATGGCAAGGTCTCTGCGCACAAGGCCGTTGCTCCTGGAAAACCTCTTCCTGATCGGACCGCCCGGCGCCGGCTTCTCAACGGTTCGCGCGGTGCCGTTCAACTCGCTCGCCGGAAAACGGCTGCTGCTGCCCAGCGTGAAACATGGGCTCCGCATCCTTGTCGAACGCAGCGCTGCCGAAACCGGCATAACGCTCGACGTCGGCATCGAGGCCGACACCTATTCCGTGCTGAAAGACCTCGTCCGCAACGGCCATGGCTGGACGATCCTGCCGCTCGCCCCCATCCATGCCGACGTCGCCGCCGGCCTGCTTACTGCTGCGCCGCTGATTGATCCCGTGCCCGTGCGCCGCCTCATTCTTGCCTATCCGGCCGACCGTCCGGCCTCGCGCCTAGCGCGCTTCGCCGGCCAAGCGATAGAGGATACGGCTCGCGATCTTGTCGAGCGCGCCGTGTGGGTCGGCCAGCTTCTCGGTCCAGCGCCGTGAAGATTTCAATTTCGGCATAGCTGCTCACATCAGCCTTTCATTGCTGGCGAGGTGTGCCCGCGTGATAATGGACGCCGGAGCGAGACGAAAGGCCAGCAAACCTCATGGAACATTATCAGGACATTCGAGACGCCGTCGCCAAGCTCTGCTCTCGCTTTCCCGGCGAGTATTGGCGCGCGCTCGACAGGGACATGGCCTATCCCCGCGAATTCGTCGAAGCGCTGACGGAGGCCGGCTGGCTCTCGATCCTGATCCCCGAGGAGTATGGCGGTTCCGGCCTGCCATTGTCGGCGGCGGCCGCCGTACTGGAGGAAATTCAGCGCGCCGGCTGCAACGGCGGCGCTTGCCATGCGCAGATGTACACCATGGGCACGCTGCTTCGCCACGGCTCGGAGGCGCAGAAGCAGCGCTACCTGCCGAAGATCGCCAGCGGGGAACTGCGCCTTCAGGCCTTCGGCGTCACGGAGCCGACCAGCGGCACCGACACGGGCGCGCTCAAGACCACCGCACGGCTCGATGGCGACCATTTCGTGGTCAAGGGCCAGAAAATCTGGACCAGCCGCGCCGAGCATTCGGACCTGATGCTGCTCCTAGCCCGCACCACACCGCTGGCGGACGGCATGAGGAAGACCGACGGCCTTTCGGTCATCATCGTCGACATGCGCGAAGCTCTGGGCAACGGCCTCACCATCCGGCCGATCCGCACCATGATGAACCACGCGACCACCGAGGTCTTCTTCGATGATTTGCGCGTGCCCGCCGAAAACCTGATCGGCGAGGAAGGGAAAGGCTTCCGCTACATCCTTTCCGGCATGAATGCCGAACGTATCCTGATCGCATCCGAATGCGTCGGCGATGCAAAGTGGTTCATCGAAAAGACGAGCGCCTACGCCAGGGAGCGCCACGTGTTCGGCCGGGCGATCGGCATGAACCAGGGCATCCAGTTCCCGATCGCCAGGGCTTACGCGAACATGCGCGCGGCCGAACTGATGGTGCGCGAGGCGCTCGCCCTTTACGAAGCTGGCAAGAATCCCGGCGCCGAGGCGAACATGGCCAAGATGCTCGCCGCCGATGCTTCCAACGAAGCTGCCAATGTCTGCATCCAGACGCATGGCGGGTTCGGCTTCGCCGAGGAATACGACGTCGAGCGCAAGTTCCGCGAGACGCGCCTTTATCAGGTCGCGCCGATCTCGACCAACCTCATCCTGTCCTTCCTGTCCGAGCACGTCCTTGGACTGCCGCGTTCTTACTAGGAGTCCTCGCCGTGAACGTCCTCATCATCTATGCGCATCCGGAACCGAAGTCCTTCAACGGCGCCATGAAGGACCTCGCCGTCGAGACTTTGACACAGGCTGGCCACAGCGTGGTGGTCAGCGACCTCTATGCGATGGGCTTCAACCCGGTCGCCGGACCGGGCGACATGACCGGCGAGCGCAAGGATCCAGATTTCTTCAGCCTGCAGCGCGAGCAGACCGCCGCCTATGAAGTAGGCCGGCTCTCCGCCGACATCAATGCCGAGATCGAAAAACTGAAACAGGCGGACTTCCTGCTCTTCCAGTTCCCGGTCTGGTGGTTCGGCATGCCCGCGATGATCAAGGGCTGGGCCGACCGTGTCTTCGCGCGCGGCTTTGCCTATCTGCCGGGCCGCAAATACGACACCGGCATGTTCAAGGGGAAGCTCGCCATGGTCTCCGCCACTACCGGCACGTCCGCCGATACTTACGCGCCCGACGGCATCGACGGCGACATCCTCACGGTGCTGTGGCCGATCCATAACGGCCTGCTGCGCTACGCCGGCTTCGACGTGCTGCCGCCCTTCGTCGCCTATATGCCCGGCCGTGTCGGCGACGATGGCCGCAAGGCCTATCTGGAGGCCTATCGCAAAAGACTGGGCGACATCGACGATACGCCGCGCCTGTTCTTCCACCCGGCCGAAGACTACGGCAAGAACGAACGGCTGAAGCCGGGAGTCCTCGCCCGTTCCGGGGTGCAACGCAATGTCTGACGCCGCCCGCCCGTTGGAGGGCCTGCTTGTCATTTCGATCGAGCAGGCGGTCGCAGCCCCCTTGTGCACGGTCCGCCTCGCCGATGCCGGCGCGCGGGTGGTGAAGATCGAGCGTCCCGAAGGCGAAACCGCACGTCACTACGATTCCGCCGTCGAAGGCATGTCGGCCTATTTCGTCTGGCTGAACCGCGGCAAGGAGAGCGTGGCGCTCGACCTCAAGGC
>NZ_JANINM010000521.1 GCF_024509055.1 Mesorhizobium sp.
ACATCGCCTTGATGGTCGAGGTGCTGGCGGCGGGCATTTCCGGCGCCAACTGGTCGCTCGACGCGCCATGGTTCACCGGCGGACCGGACAGCCCCGGCACGGGCCTTTTCGTCCTGGCCATCGAGCCCAAGCTGCTCGATCCGGATTTCGAGCAGCGCATGCGCGATCAACTTGACCGGCTGCGGCGGCGTTTCGGCGTGCACATTCCTGGCCGTTCCCGGTCCGAGGCGGCAGAGAAGGCCAAGGCACGCGGCATCACGACGTCCAAGGCTGTGGTGCAGCGCATTACCGAATTCGCCGAACGCTACTCGGCCTGATCCAGACCGCGCAAGGGAACCGGCAACGCGTTGCTTGGACGCGCCGTTGAACCTTTCCCCGACACGCGGCGACCCATCACCGGCACCCCCACACCGCGAGCCGCAAGGTCGGTCTCGTCGCGGCTCGCGGCTGGCGGCGCCGCGCCGGGCGTCCAGGGTCGGGGCGGGCGTGCTTGCTTCACGCCACCTTGATGCCGTCTCAGGTCAGGCCGCCTTGTTGGACCCTGTTTCGGCGCGGGGACTGCCCGGAAAACCCCGCCTCGGCGGGGTTTTCTGCGTTCCGGCGTCTTGCAGCACGAAACATGACTGTAACGGTTAACTTTTGTTAACTTGACTTGCCTGGGGCCATCGGGCGTTTGCGAGGGATCACCAAAGAAGGAGCTACGATGTCCGCAACCACCGACGCTTCCCGCGGCACCCTCATCGTCCCGCCGCTCGGGCGCCTGTATTCGTCATTGCACGACGCCGGCGAAACGCTGCTGCGCGCCGTCGCAGGCGGCTTTCTCGCCATCCACGGCTCGCAGAAGATCGTCAATCCGTTCGGCGCCACAGAAATGGTCGAGGGGCTGGGCTTCTATCCAGGTGTCTTCTGGTCGCCGCTGCTCGCCTGCACCGAATTCTTCGGCGGCATCCTGATCGCGATCGGGTTGCTCACCCGTCAGGCCGCCTTTGCCGGCCTGATCGTGCTGCTGGTCACCGTGTGGTTCCACTGGGTCACCATGGGCCAGGGTTTCTCGGGCGCCGAGAAGTCGCTGCTCTGGTCGGCGATCCTGGCCTTTTTCGTCATTCGCGGCGGCAATCGCCATTCGGTCGACGCGCGCATCGGCAAGGCGTTCTGAGCGGAGAAAAACAAGGCGGCGGCGACCTCCGGTCGCTCTTTGCCTTTGGCGAGAAACGGATTAAGAAACGGCTTCAGCCAAGCTATTTGCGCGCGGAGCCAGACATGACCGAAATCCTGCAAACCCCGAAGCTGATCGTCGTGTTCGGCGGCTCGGGCTTCGTCGGTCGCCATGTCGTGCGGGCGCTTGCCAAGCGCGGCTACCGCATCCGGGTCGCCTGCCGGCGGCCCGATCTTGCCGGCCATGTGCAGCCACTCGGCAATGTCGGCCAGATCCAGCCGGTGCAGGCCAATGTGCGCGTGCGCTGGTCCGTCGACCGCGCCGTGCAGGGCGCCGACCACGTCGTCAACCTTGTCGCCATCCTGCACGAGACCGGCCGGCAGAAATTCGGCGCCGTGCACGATTTCGGCGCGCGCGCCGTCGCCGAAGCCGCTCGCTCCGTCGGCGCCGGCCTTACCCACATCTCGGCGCTGGGCGCCGATGCGAACTCGCCCTCGGACTATGCCCGCACCAAGGCGCAGGGCGAAAAGGCAGTGCTCGAGACGATCGCGGATGCCGTCATCCTGCGGCCATCGATCAATTTCGGACCCGAGGACGGCTTCTTCAACCGCTTCGCCAACATGGCGCGCTACTCCCCTGTCCTGCCGCTGATCGGCGGCGGCCAGACCAAATTCCAGCCGGTCTATGTCGGCGACGTCGCGGAGGCGGTCGCGCGTTCGGTCGACGGCAAGATCGCGGGCGGCCAGACCTATGAGCTCGGCGGACCGCAAGTGCTGACCTTCAAGGAATGCATGGAGGAATTGCTCACCGTCATCGAGCGCCGGCGCCTGCTGGTGCCGGTGCCGTGGTGGGTAGCGAACATTCAGGCCTCGATCCTTGGCCTGCTACCCAATCCGCTGCTGACCAAGGACCAGGTGCTGCAGCTGCGCGAGCACAACATCGTTTCCGAGGAAGCCACGAAGGCGAACAGGACCATCACCGGCCTCGGCATCCAGCCGCAGGCGATCGCCACCATCCTGCCGAGCTACCTCTGGCGCTTCCGCGCCGCGGGCCAGTTCCAGCAGCGCCGGCCAGTCGCCGACAGGTAGTCACAGGGAACTCCAGAGCGTTTCAGCGTTTCACGGAAACGCCGAACCGCTCTACCTCTTCGTTTTTTACGCAATTCCGAACGGAAAACCGTTTCACACTTTTCCTGGAATTGCTCTAGCGACGCGGGGCAACCTGCATCGGCAGGCCACCCTGCGGCTGCGTGGTCAATTTCTGCACCGGCCACGGCTTGGTCTCGGCCGTCACGTCGAAGCGGAAGCGGAACAACAGGATTGCCAGCGCGATGATCGCTTCCTGCATGGCGAAGCTCGCGCCGATGCAGACGCGCGGGCCGGCGCCGAAGGGCAGATACTGGAAGCGGTCGATCCGATCGCGGTTTTCCGGATGGAAGCGCTCCGGCATGAAGGCGTCCGGCCTGTCCCAGAGCTTGCGATGCCGGTGCACGACCCATGGCATCACCAGCACGGCGGCGTATTTCGGGATATAGAGGCCGTTCCAGGTCTCGGGTTCGATGGGCTCGCGGTTGATGGAGGGCGCCGGCGGATAGAGCCTTAGCGCCTCTTCGAAGGCGGCGCGCGTCAGCGGCATGGCGTCCAGCCACTTCGTCGGGTCGGGCTCGCGCGCCAGCACGGCGTCGATCTCCTGTTCGATCCGGTCGCGCTCCCAGGGTGCCTCGGCGAGGCAGTAGAGCGTCCAGCCGAGTGCACGGGCGGTGGTCTCGTGACCGGCGCCGATGAAGGTGATGATGTTGTCCTCGACTTCGGCGCGCGTGAGACCCTCTGGTCCTTCGGCCCTCAACAGCAGCGTCAGGAAATCCTGCGGCACGCCGTCGGGGTCGCGCTTCATCCGCTCCTCGCGCATCCTGACCGTGCCGGCGACGATGTTGCGGAAATAGGCCATGGTCTTGCGGCCGCGGATCCGGGTTAGGCGCGGTAGCCATTCGGGCGCGCGCAGCAGGTCGAGCGGGTCGACACGCCCCATGGTCTCGAACAGGCGGTCGATCTCCTTGGCGAAGCTGCCCGGCTCGCCGGCGATCTCGCCCGAAAACAGCGTCTCGGCGAGGATGTCATAGGTGAGCAGCGTCATGTCATGCGCGATGTCGGAGATGCCGCCCGCCTCGTAGCGGGTGACGAACTCCAGCGTGCGCTTCAGCATCGGCTGGGCGAACCCGAAAATGTGCCTCGGCGTGAAGACAGGCGCCATCGCCTTGCGCGAGCGCTTCCACACCTCGCCTTCGGCGGTGAGCAAGCCATCGCGCAGGATTGGGCGCAGGATCAGCTGGCGCACCGTCGCCATCTTGTAGTTTTTGGCGTTGTCGATCAGCACGTGTCGGATAAGCCCCGGATCGTTGGCGACGACCAGCGGCCCGCCGACGCCGGTCACCGAGATCCAGGGTTCGTTGTAGGTATGCTCGCCCCATAGCTCGAGAGGGTTGCGATAGACGATGCGCATCATCTCCAGCGTCGAGGGCGGCTGGGTGCGCGGCTTCGGTGCAGGCGGCACGAAGGGGGCGGGCTTGGTGTCCATGAGCATGCTCCGCTGACAGCGAAAATGTAGCGCCTGGCAATGCGGGCGTCCATGTGACCGAACGGCAACCCGCGCCTCGCCGGAATTTGACCGGTTACCAGAACGTGCCTTCTTGTTGCCCTCGCCTGCTTGCCTTACTGGCGGTTACCAGCGGATACCGTCACCCGAAGGAGCCCCCGTGAAGCATCAATTGAGCATCATCATCGGCAGCACGCGGCCAGGACGCGCCGGTCCGATCTTCGCCGAATGCCTGGAGGGATTCGCGCGCGAGCACGGCAAGTTCGAGCCGGTGCTGACCGATATCGCCGCCTTCAACCTGCCGATACTGGATGAGCCGCACCATCCGCGCCTGCGCAAATACGAGAAGGACCACACCAAGGCCTGGTCAAAGGCGATAGAGGCGGCCGACGCCTTCGTCTTCGTGGCGCCCGAGTATAATTATTTCGTGGCGCCCGCGATCGTGAACGCCATCGATTATCTGGTCGGCGAGTGGCGCTACAAGCCGGCCGCGATCTTCAGCTATGGTGGCGTTTCCGGGGGATTGCGCGCCGCGCAGGCGCTTAAGCCGCTGCTCACCTCGGTCGGCGTCATGCCGATCCCGGAAGGCGTGGCGCTGCCGACATATGCGACGCTGCTCGGCGAGAATCGTTCGTATCATCCGACCGAGCAGGTGCTGGCAGGCGCCAAGACCATGCTCGATGAGCTTTTCCGCTGGAGCGAGGCGCTGAAGGCGCTACGGGCCGGTCTGCCTTTCCAGTGACCAGAATTCATTCCAAGAACAGCGCTTGCAAGGCCGCGCCCAGCCGCGGCCTTCGCATGTGATGCACTCGCTTCCGGGAGCAGTTCCGCCAGTCACGGAAAACACCTGTCTCCAAGCCGGCAAAATGCCCGCAAACCTTGGAAAATCGGCCATTTGCGCCTATATCTAGGACATCAAAACGGCGCGATTCGGGGCCATTTTTCCGCGCCTTGCAAGTGTTCTCAATCAGACAGGTTTTCATGAGCGACCAGACCGAAAACGCCAACGGCGCGGAAGCCGAGTACGGTGCCGATTCCATCAAGGTTTTGAAGGGGTTGGATGCCGTCCGCAAGCGGCCGGGCATGTATATCGGCGACACGGACGATGGCTCGGGCCTGCATCACATGGTCTATGAGGTGGTGGACAACGCCATCGACGAGGCGTTGGCCGGACACGCCGACCTCGTTTCGGTGACGCTCAATCCCGATGGCTCGGTCACAGTCATCGACAATGGACGCGGCATCCCGACCGATATCCACCCCAGCGAGGGCGTGTCGGCGGCCGAAGTGATCATGACGCAGTTGCATGCCGGCGGCAAATTCGACCAGAACTCCTACAAGGTTTCGGGTGGCCTGCACGGCGTCGGCGTGTCGGTGGTCAACGCGCTATCGGCCTGGCTGAAACTCAAGATCCGCCGCAATGGCGAGATCTTCGAGATGGGCTTCACGCACGGCAACGCCGACGCGCCGCTGAGGGTGACCGGCAGCTACAGACAGGACAAGCAGCCCGGCACCAATGAGGGCCGCAGCGGCAGCGAGATCTCCTTCTTCCCATCGGTCGAAACCTTCAGCATGATCGAATTCGATTTCGGCACGCTGGAGCATCGGCTGCGCGAGCTCGCTTTCCTCAATTCCGGCGTGCGCATCATCCTCACGGACGCCCGCCATGCCGATCTTGTGCGCCACGAGCTGCATTATGACGGCGGCCTAGAGGAGTTTGTGAAGTATCTCGATCGGGTGAAGAAGCCGCTGATCGAGAAGCCGATCGCGATCCGCGCTGAGCGCGACGGCATCACCGTCGAGGTGGCGATGTGGTGGAACGACAGCTACCACGAGAACGTGCTGGCCTTCACCAACAACATCCCGCAGCGGGACGGCGGCACCCATCTGGCCGGCTTCCGCGCCGCGTTGACCCGGCAGGTCACCGGCTATGGCGAATCCTCGGGCCAGACCAAGAAGGAAAAGGTGTCGCTGACCGGCGACGACTGCCGCGAGGGATTGACGGCGGTGCTGTCGGTCAAGGTCCCCGACCCGAAGTTCTCCTCGCAGACCAAGGACAAGCTGGTGTCGTCCGAGGTTCGCCCGGTGGTGGAAAGCCTGGTCAACGAAGCGCTGGGTACCTGGCTGGAAGAACATCCGGCGGAAGGCAGGGTGGTGGTCGAGAAGGTGATCCAGGCGGCAGCGGCGCGCGAAGCCGCGCGCAAGGCGCGCGACATCACCCGCAAGAGCTCGCTCAGCGTCACCTCGCTGCCAGGCAAGCTTGCCGACTGCCAGGAGCGCGATCCGGCGAAGTCCGAGATCTTCATCGTCGAGGGTGACTCGGCCGGCGGTTCGGCCAAGGGCGGGCGTTCGCGCCAGAACCAGGCGATCCTGCCGCTGCGCGGCAAGATCCTCAACGTCGAGCGCGCCCGCTTCGACCGCATGCTCTCGTCCGATATGATCGGCACGCTGATCACCGCGCTCGGCACCTCGATCGGCAAGGACGAGTTCAACGCCGACAAGCTGCGCTACCACAAGATCATCCTGATGACCGACGCCGACGTGGACGGCGCGCACATCCGCACGCTGCTGCTCACCTTCTTCTTCCGGCAGATGCCGGAGCTGATCGAGCGCGGCCACCTCTACATCGCCCAGCCGCCACTCTACAAAGTGACGCGCGGAAAAAGCTCGCAGTATCTCAAGGACGAAAGCGCCTACGAGGAATATCTGATCGAATCCGGACTGGACGAGGCATCGCTGGTGCTCGCTTCCGGCGAGGTGCGGACCGGACAGGATTTGCACGGCGCCGTGGACGATGCGCTGGCAGTGCGCCAGCTGATCAACGGGCTGCACACCCGCTACAACCGCAGCGTCGTCGAGCAGGCGGCGATCGCCGGCGCGCTCAACGCCGATGTGCTTGCCGATCTCGGCCGCGCCAACGCCATGGCCGAGCGCGTCGCGGCCCGCCTCGACATGATCGCCGAGGAGACCGAGCGCGGCTGGACCGGACGGCTCTCGACGTCGAATGACGGCACCGGCGGCTATGTGTTCGAGCGCACGGTGCGTGGCGTGAAGGACGCGGTTCAGCTCGATGCCGGGCTGATCAATTCGGCCGACGCGCGCCAGCTCGACCGCTACGCGCCGCGGCTGGCCGAAATCTACGGCGTGCCGCCGGTTCTGCGCCGCAAGGAAACATCCGAGACCATCGCAGGGCCGCTGGCGCTGCTCAACGCGGTGTTCGCCTCCGGCCGCAAGGGCCTGACCATGCAGCGCTACAAGGGCCTCGGCGAAATGAACGCCGAACAGCTCTGGGAAACCACGCTCGACCCGAACGTGCGCTCGCTGCTGCAGGTCAAGGTCAACGACGCCACCGATGCCGACAGCCTGTTCTCGCGGCTGATGGGCGACGAGGTCGAGCCACGGCGCGAATTCATCCAGGACAACGCGCTGTCGGTGGCTAATCTGGATATCTGAGCAGACAGGTCGACAATCTCCGCAACAAAAAGGCCGGCGAAATGCCGGCCTTTTTGTTGCGGAGATTGCGACTGGATCAATGATCCATGGCCTTGACGATTTCCTCGGTCATCTTCTTGGCGTCGCCGAGCAGCATCATGGTGCCGTCCTTGTAGAACAGCGTGTTGTCGATACCGGCATAGCCCGAGCCCAGCGAGCGTTTGACGAACAGGCAGGTGCGGGCCTTGTCGACGTCGAGGATCGGCATGCCATAGATCGGCGAGGACTTGTCGTCGCGCGCCGACGGGTTGGTCACGTCGTTGGCGCCGATGACATAGGCGACGTCGGCCTGCGCGAACTCGGAGTTGATGTCCTCCAGTTCGAAGACCTCGTCATAAGGCACGTTGGCCTCGGCAAGCAGCACGTTCATGTGGCCAGGCATGCGCCCGGCGACCGGGTGGATGGCGTATTTCACCTCGACGCCGTTGGCCTTCAGCTTGTCGGCCATCTCGCGCAGCGCGTGCTGTGCCTGGGCGACCGCCATGCCGTAGCCGGGCACGATGATGACCTTCTGCGCGTTCATCATCAGATAGGCGGCGTCGTCGGCCGAGCCCTGCTTGACGGTGCGTTCGATGCCATCGCTGGCGACTGCGGCGGTCTCACCGCCGAAGCCGCCCAGGATGACGGAGATGAAAGACCGGTTCATGCCCTTGCACATGATGTAGGACAGGATCGCACCGGAGGAGCCAACCAACGCGCCGGTGATGATCAGCGCCAAATTGCCAAGCGTGAAGCCGAGCGCCGCCGCGGCCCAGCCGGAATAGGAGTTCAGCATCGACACCACGACCGGCATGTCGGCGCCGCCGATCGGGATGATGAGCAGTACGCCCAGCACCAGCGAGGCGACGACGATCAGCCAGAAGACGGTGTAGCTCTGGGTGATGACGAGCGACACGATCAGCACCACCAAGGCAATGCCGAGCGCGGCGTTGATGAGGTGGCGGCCGCCGATCATGATCGGCTTGCCAGACATGCGGCCGTCGAGCTTCAGGAAGGCGATGACCGAGCCGGTGAAAGTGATGGCGCCGATGGCGACGCCGAGGCTCATCTCGATGAGCGCCTGGGCGTGGATGTCGCCAGCCGTGCCGATGCCGAAGCTTTCCGGCGCATAGATCGCGGCGGCCGCGACCATGACGGCGGCAAAGCCGACGAGGCTGTGGAAGGCCGCGACCAGTTGCGGCATCGAGGTCATGGCGATGCGGCGCGCGGTGACGGCGCCGATGCCGCCGCCGATGGCGAGGCCCAACACGATCAGCCCGAAGCGGCCGGCCGAAGGGGTAGCCAGCGCCAGCGTGGTGGCGATGGCGATGCCCATGCCGATCATGCCGTAGAGGTTGCCCTGCCGGCTGGTGGTCGGGTGCGACAGGCCGCGCAGCGCCAGGATGAACAGGATGCCGGAGACGAGATAGAGGAAGGAAGCGAGATTGACGGTCACGTCACTTGTCCTTCTTCTTGTACATGGCGAGCATGCGCTGCGTGACGAGGAAGCCGCCGAAGATGTTGACCGAGACCAGCACCAGGGCGACGAAGCCGAAGCCGGCGGCGACGCCGGAGGCCGCGATGCCGACGGCCAGAAGCGCGCCGACGACGATGACCGAGGAGATGGCGTTGGTGACCGCCATCAGCGGCGTGTGCAGCGCCGGCGTCACCGACCACACGACATAGTAGCCGACGAAGATCGCCAGCACGAAGATGGCGAAACGGAAGACGAAGGGATCGATGGCGCCGCCGGACAGCGCATGCGCCGCGCCGCCCGCGGCCTCGGCCGCGCCTGGCGCGTTGCCCAGATTCTGCACCGCCAGCCGCACAGCGGCGGTCGCCTGATCGAGTTGGTCGAGGGCTTTCTGCAAGGCGTCCATCACGCGGTCCCTTTCGACTTGGAAGCGGGCGACTTGGCCGCGGCGGGTTTCTTCTTCGCGGCAGGTTTGGGCGACGCGTCGGCGACCATGGTCGAGGCCGGAATCGCAGCCGGTTCGACATGGGGCTGCTGGTCAGCCTTGGCGAAATTGGGATGCACGACCTTGCCGCCATCGGTCAGCATCGTCGCCTTGACCAGTTCGTCGTCGCGCTTGATGGCAAGCGTCTTGGCCGCCTTGTCGATCATGGTCTCGAGGAAGGCGAAGAGGTTCTTGGCGTAGAGCAGCGATGCCGACGCCGCGACACGCCCCGGCACGTTGAGATGGCCGACGATCTTGACGCCGTTGTCCGTGGTCACGACCTTGCCGGGCACCGCGCCTTCGACATTGCCGCCGCGCTCGACCGCGAGGTCGACGATCACCGAACCCGGCTTCATCGAGGCCACCATGGCCGCGGAGACCAGCTTCGGCGCCGGGCGTCCGGGGATCAGCGCAGTGGTGATGACGATATCCTGCTTGGCGATATGCTCGGCGGTGAGCGCCGCCTGCTTGGCCTGATATTCCTTCGACATTTCCTTGGCGTAGCCGCCAGCGGTTTCCGCCGCCTTGAACTCTTCGTCCTCGACCGCCAGGAACTTGGCGCCGAGCGACTGCACCTGCTCCTTCACGGCCGGGCGCACGTCGGTGGCGGTGACGATGGCGCCAAGCCGGCGCGCGGTGGCGATCGCCTGCAGGCCGGCGACGCCGACGCCCATGATGAAGGTCTTGG
>NZ_JANINM010000522.1 GCF_024509055.1 Mesorhizobium sp.
TGAGCAGCTTGAGGATCTGCTCGCTGTCGGAAATGGCGTCGTCGCCGCGCTTGATCGTGCCGGAGATCGGGCAGGTCTCGACGCGGCGGCCGTTGACGCGCACGAACATTTCCGGCGATGCGCCGATCAGATATTCGCCTTCGCCGAGATTGATGAAGAAGGAATAGGGCGAGGGGTTGATCGATTTCAGCTTGCGCGAAATATCGGAGGGCTGCGTCTCGCAGCGCTCGTAGAACATCTGGCCGGGCACGACCTCGAACAGGTCGCCGCGCTTGAAGCTTTCCATCGCCCTGCGCACCAGGGCGGCGTATTCGCCCGGTTCGTGGTCGCCGCGCGGCGGGATGCGGTCGGCCGTCTTGAAGGGTTCGACATGGGCGTCGCGGGGCAGGCCTTCGGTCGAAAAGTCTTCGCCGGAATAGTCGTAGCGGTCGGTCCAGGCCTTGGTCGAGTAATGGTCGACGACCAGGATCTCGTCCGGCAGGAACAATACGAGGTCGCGCTGGCTTGCCTTGCGCTCGAGCTTGTGATCGACCGGGTCGAACTGGAAGGCGAGGTCGTAGCCGAAGGCGCCGTAAAGGCCGAGATTGGCGTCCTCGGCGGTCTTGAACAGCGCGGTGATGGCGCGAAGGACGGTGAAAACGGACGGGACGCGACTGCGCTCCTCCTCGGTGAAGACCCGGCCGGGCTTGGCGACATCGAGGCGGATCAGCTTTGGCGACGTCTCGGCAATCGTCACTTCGCTCAGGGCGGCAAGCGCCTTGCTGATCACCGGAAGCAGCGCTTCGCCGCGCTTGTTGAGCGCCTCGATGCGCATGGCGCGGCCGCGCGCGGAAATCACCAGCGGCGGATCGATGATGGCCGTATCCCAGCGCGTATAGCGCCCGGGATATTCGTAATTCGAGGAAAACACCGCGCCGCGGCGGGAATTCAGCCCCTCGATGTAAGCGTCGATCGCGCCGTCATAGGGCTTGTCATGGCGCTCGCGAGTGATCGTCACGCCGCCCGCAGTGACGAAGCGCTCGGCCCCGTTGTCCAGAACTGTCGTCGTCATTGCCGTCTCCATCAGCGTTTTGGGCAACGGACCCGGGAATGGCTAGAAAAAACAAATGGCCGCCCGGACATTCCGTTGCGGCCACCTTCCTTTTCACGCGCACGTGCACGAACAGGCCGCTGTCAGCGAGCCCACCACCAAATGGTCTTGTTCGAGCGCATGTTCATGGCGACTCCCATAGCGGCGAATGGCCCGCCGCGCAACTGGATTTCATGCCGATGGTGACAGCGGAGCGAGCAGTCAGTCCTCGAGCGTGCCCGAACGCGCGTCGCCGCTTCGCTTGTCGCCGGCGAGCTTCAACAGGTCTTCGCCGGCGCGGATGATGCGGCGCGAGCGCCTGGTCAGGATGAGACCCGGCTGCGGCGCGAAGACCTCGGCCCGGCCATTCGCTTCGCCGGGCGCGTGGACGATCGTCGCCAGCCTGTCACCCTTGGCGACGCGGTCGCCCGGCTTGACGTCGTAGAGGATGGCGCCAGCCTTGGGCGAGGGCATCATGTCGATGTTCTCGAGCGGAATTACGGCGGCGGAAAACTTGCCAGGCTTCTGCACGGACGAATCCTGGATGACACCGCGTGCCACCAGCAGGCGATAGAGCCCCTCGGCGTCGGATGCGGCCAGCTTGCCATCGACGTCGAGGATGCCGCGATACTCCACCGTGGTGGCGACGCGGCGGTCGAAGCGAGCGACGCTCGCAGGCGCGTTCTGGTAGGGCATTATCGAAGCGCCCTCGAACGTGCCGTCGGTGTCCTCGCCCCACAACACGACCGCGTCGACGCCCATGGCCGCCGCGCAGTCGGCCATCGCCGGCCAAAGGCTGGTGTGGATATAGAGGTAGGCAAGGCCTTCGTCGTCGCAGTGGAGATCGAGCACGATGTCGTGGCCGAGTGACAATTGGACGAGCCGCGTCTTCAGCCGCTGGTCGGCGCCGCCGAGGGTGGTGTCCGGCAGCAGCTTGGTGTCCGGCGCGGCAAGCAGCGGAAAGGCGCGGTTGAAGTTGGTGCGGGTGCCGAGATGGAAGCGACCCTGGTGTTCGCCGAAGTGATACTGCGCGCGGCCAATTGGGTTAGCCCATGGCACCACGGTGATCGGACCCTTGATGCGGCCCTCGGCTTCCGCCTTGGCGAGCATCGGCATCAGTGCGTCGATGGCGACCACGCCCGGCAGTTCGCCGGCATGAAGGGCGGCCTGCAGGTAAGCCGAGGGGGCCGCCTTGTCGGTGCCCTCGAAGCGGAAGACCGGAAATTCGTAAGCGACGCCCTCGCTGTCGCCGGCGATGCGTTCAATCGTCTTCTGCATGGGATACCTCCGCTTGAAGAGGTGACACACATGCATTTTTGCGATCCGGCTGTCGAGTGGTCCAGGCGGACCGGGCTGTCAGCGCACAGCGGCTACTCGGCTGGCTGCGTCTGCAACACGGCGCGACGGTCAAGCGCCTGCGACAGGACGGCTACGACAACAGCAAGCAGGGCCAACACGGCGCCGACCAGTGGCAAGCTGGCGTAGGACACGCCCCAGGCGATGGCGAGGCCGCCTATCCAAGCGCCGCCGGCATTGCCGACATTGAAGGCGCCCTGGTTCAGCGTCGCGGCGAGGTTCGGGCCGTCGGAAGCCGCCTCGACGACGCGCATCTGCAAGGGCGGCACGACGATGAAGATCAGCATGCCCCAGAGGAAAACGATAGCGATTGCGACCGTCGCCATGGCGCCCAGCTCGGCGAACACGATAAACAGCAAGGCCATGCCGAGCAGCGTGGCAATCACCGTCGGCATCAGCTTCCAGTCCGCCAGCCGTCCGCCGATGATGTTGCCGATGGTCATGCCGGCGCCGAACAGGAGCAACACCCAGGTGATGGTCGCCGTGGACAGGCCAGAGACCTCGGTGAGGTAGGGCTTGATGTAGGTGAAAACCGCGAACAGGCTGGCCGACGCGAGCGAAGCGATCAGCATGGCAAGCCATACCTGCAGCTTCGCGAGCACACGCAGTTCTCCGAGCAGGCCGCCGCCGCTGGGTTCGGCGACATCCGAAGGCACCAGCCAGGCGATTGCCGCGACCGACACCAGGCCGATGCCGACCACGGCAAGGAAGGTGGCGCGCCAGCCAAAGGCTTCACCGAGCGCTGTGCCGGCCGGAACACCCAGGATGTTGGAAAGCGTCAGGCCGGCGAACATCAGGGCGATGGCGCTTGCCCGCTTGTTGCGCGGCACCAGGCTCGCGGCAACCACCGAGCCGATGCCGAAGAAAGCGCCGTGGCCGAAAGCCGTGAAGACGCGCGCCGCCATCAGCAGCCAATAGTTGGGCGCGATGGCGCAAAAGAGATTGCCGATGACGAAGAGCGCGGCGAGGCCGACCAGCACCGGCTTGCGGGGTAGCCGCGCCGTGGCGACGGCGACGATCGGCGCTCCGAAGACGACACCCAGCGCATAGCCGGTGACCAGAAGACCGGCGGACGGGATCGAAACGCCAAGGTCGGCCGCCACCTCCGGCAGAAGACCCATGATCACGAATTCGGTGGTGCCGATGCAGAAGGATGCAATGGCAAGCGCTAGGATCGGCAGCGGCATGGGAGGTCCGGAAATGAATCGGTTCAAAATCAAGAGTGACTTTAGACATGCCCGGCGCACAAGCGCCATTGTTGCAATGCAGCAATGCAGAAAGACGAGAGCGGCCGCGGGGGGCGGCGAGCCGGCCTCAGGTCAACGGCTTCAGCTCCTGCGCGATAGTGACCAGCAGCTCCGAAACCGTAGGATGGATGTGAACTGCCCTTGCCAGCGTGTCGACCGGCGCCTTGGCGTACATCAGGTCGAGCACGCAATGCACGGCCTCGTCGCCGCCCGGCCCAAGCACCGCGCAGCCCAGGATCTGCCTGGTGTCGGCATCGGCGAGGATCTTCATGAAGCCTTGCGTTTCGCCTTTTTCGACAGCGCGGCCGACGCGGGTCATCGGCCGGAGACCGACGAGCGCACGGCGGCCTGACTTCCTCAGCGCGGCCTCCGTCATGCCGCAGCGGCCAAGCGGTGGATCGATGAAGAGACCGTAGGTCTCGATGCGGTCGCTGACCTTGCGCTGATCGTTGTCGAGCAGGTTGCCGGCGACGATTTCGTAGTCGTTGTAGGAGGTGTGGGTGAAGGCGCCCTTGCCGTTGCAATCGCCCATCGCCCAGATGCCGGGAACGCTGGTACGCAGCTGATCGTCGACGACGACGAAGCCGCGCTGGTCCAGTTCCACGCCGGCCTTGTCGAGGCCGAGATCGTCTGTGTTCGGAACCCGTCCGAGCGCCAGCAGCACGTGCGATCCAACCGCCGGCGGCTTGTCGGCGGAAAAGGCCACGGCGATATCCTTGCCTTGCCTGGAGAAGCTTATGTCGCCCGCGCCGACATGAACGGTGATGCGTTCGTTCTCAAGAATTGACAGGATGGCCGCCGAGGTATCCTCGTCCTCGCGGCCGGTCAGCCGCGGCGCCTTCTCGATCACGGTGACCTCGGAGCCGAAGCGACGGAACATCTGCGCGAATTCGAGCGAAATGTAGCTGCCGCCGACGACGATCAGGTGGCTTGGCAGCACGTCGAGATCCATCATCGAGGAATTGGTGAGATAGGGGATGTCACCGAGGCCAGGCAGGTTGGGCACTGAAGCGCGGCCGCCGGTGTTCAGGAATATCTTGGGGGCAGTCAGCAACTCGTCGCCGACGCGTACGGTGTTGGCGGATTCGAACCGCGCATGGCCGCGATAAAGCGTGCAGCCCTTCATCCCTTCTATCCAGGTTTCGAGATTGCCGCGGGCGTCGTTCGTCACCTTGTCCTTGCGCGCCTTGATCCGCTTGTAATCGACCCCGACGGGGCCGGAGAGCGCTACGCCATAGTCGGCGGCGCGACGGGCGAGGTGCGCCGCGTAGGCGCTTGCGACCATTGTCTTGGTCGGCATGCAGCCGGTGTTGACGCAGGTGCCGCCGACAAATTTGCGCTCGATGAGCGCTACGCGCATGCCGGCGGCGTCGAGCCGGCCGGCAAGAGGGGTGCCGGCCTGGCCGGCGCCGATGACGATGGCGTCGAAGGCCGTCGCGCCCATCAAACCGCCGCCACGATCAGCAGACCGCCGATGATGGCGACGGCATCCTCGATGAAGGCGGCAGGCGGATCCTTGCCGAAAGCGGCGGCAAGCCTGGAGCGAAACTCGGCGCCGCCGAGAGTACCGATGACCGCGCCGATCGCGCCGGCGATCAGGCCGCCAACGGTAGCGCCGGCGGTGGCTCCGATGACCGCGCCTGAGAAGGCGCCGACGACGATACGCGCGCCGAACTGCTGCGGCACCTTGCGGCTCGGCGTCGACGGCAATTGATCGGTGATGAGCTCGACGATGCCGAAGATGGTGAAGATGCCGACGGTGATCCAGTGGCCGACGAAACTCGCCCAGGTGTTGGCGACCGGCAGCCAGCCGAACCAGGCGCCCCACGCGGTGACGGCAAGCGCCGTTCCAGCGCGGAGGCCGGCGACGATACCAATCAGCAGTGCAAGAACGTAAAGCATCGCGACCCCTCCATCACGAAGCCGGGGAAAACCCGGCGAGCAAAGCTAACATAGGCCAAGCGTTTGGCCACGGGCTTTTCCCGCGCGGTGGATTATGCTTTCGCAACAGACAGTGTCGGAGACATGCATGAAGACGAGCGAACGCCTCAAGATGGCGGCGGGGGAGTGGTACACCTGCATCGACCCGGAGTTGGAGGCGCTTCGTGTCACGGCGCGCGATGCCGTCTTCGAGCACAACAGCCTGCCGCCCCGGCAGCGCCGCGATATCGGTCCGGCCCTGCGGGCGCTGCTCGGAAGCGCCGGCGAAGGCGCGCGCATCGAGGCGCCATTCCACTGCGCCTATGGTTTCAACCTGTTCCTCGGCGACGGCGCCTTCCTCAATGCCTTTTGCACGATCCTCGACACCGCGCCGGTCCGCATCGGCAAAAGGACGCTGCTCGGCCCCAACGTGCAGATCTACTGCGCCGAGCACCACAGGGAAGCCGCAGGCCGTCGGGCCGGGCTGGAGATCGCAAAGCCGGTCACGATCGGCGACGATGCCTGGATCGGCGGCAGCGCCATCATCCTCGGCGGCGTCAGCATCGGCGAGGGCGCCATTGTCGGTGCCGGCGCGGTGGTGACACGCGACGTGGCGGCCAACACGACCGTGGTCGGCAACCCGGCGCGGGCGGTCACACGCCGCTGAGCGCTGCCGCGCCCCTGGAGAACTCACGCCGGTACTGCATCGGCGAGGTCTTCAGCCGGGCAGCGAAATGCTGGCGAAGCGAGGTGGCGCTGCCGAAGCCGGCTTCGAAGGCCACCATATCCATCGATTTCTCGGTCTGCTCCAGCAGCCTCTGCGCCAGCGCGACGCGCTGGTCGGCCAGCCAGTCGCCGAAGCTGGCGCCGACCGATTTCTGGAAGCGGCGGGTGAAAGTGCGCCGGGTGAGGCCCGCCTTTTCGGCGACGCTGTCGAGGCTGTGCGCCTCGCCAGGTGTCGCCCGGACTCTGTCCAGGGCCTGCGCAAACCGGTCGGTAGCCGGCGTCGGTGCCAGCGGCCGCTCGATGAACTGCGCCTGTCCGCCCTGCCTGTGCGGCGACAGCACGACGTGTCGGGCAAGCCGGAGCGCTGCCTCTGCGCCGTAGCGGGCGCGCACGATGTGCAGGCAGCAGTCGAGCCCGGCGGCGACGCCGGCGGAGGTGACAATGTCGCCGTCGTCGACATAGAGCACGCCGGCGTCGACGGCGATGTCGGGGTGAAGCGCCTGCAGCTGATCGGTATAGGCCCAATGCGTCGTCGCATTCCGGCCGGCGAGCAACCCGGCGGCGGCGATGGCGAAAGTGCCGAGGCACAGACCCACGATCAGCGCACCGCGCTCATGCGCGCGGCGAAGCGCCTGGCTGAACGGCTCGGCCAACGGCGCGTCGAGATCCTTCCAGCTTGGGACGATGACGATGTCGGCGGCATCGAGCGCGGCAAGCCCATATGGCACCACGATCTCGAGGCCGGCATCGGTCCTGATCGGCCCTTCCTCCATCGCGCAGACGCGGAAGTCGAAGCGCGGCAGGCCGAGTTTCGTGCGGTCAGAGCCGAAGACAAGGCATGGCACGGAAAGGTGGAAGGGGCTGATGCCGTCGAAGGCGACGGCCGCGATGATTGGGCTGTTCATGGCAGGCATCGTTCGGTTGAAAATGCGAATGTCCCAATTCTTTCGAATGATGTCAATTGGGACACTTTTTGTGCCATGATGTTCGGCCTAGCTTGCGCCCATCAACAACGTCGAGAGGAAACGTCATGTCAGCACCAGCCACCCAGCCGCGCCGCGCGCTTGTCGTCGTCGATGTCCAGAACGACTACAATGGCGGCAATCTCGCCATCCAGCATCCGCCTTTCGCGGATTCCGTTGTTAACGTGGCACGGGCAATGGACGCCGCGGCCGAGGCCGGCATCAAGATCGTGGTCGTCAAGCAGATGGCGCCGGAGACCTCGCCGATCTTCGCCAAGGGCAGCCATGGCGGTGAGTTGCACTCCGAGATCGCCAGGCGCGCCCGCGATCATTATGTGGAGAAGATGCTGCCTTCCGCCTTCACCGGCACAGACCTCGAGGACTGGCTGCGCGCCAACAGCATCGATACGATCGCGGTCGTCGGCTACATGACGCATAATTGCGATCTTTCGACCATCATCCATGCCGTGCACATGGGCTTCGCGGTGGAATTCCTGTCCGACGCCAGCGGCTCGGTGCCCTACGCCAACAGCGCGGGCTACGCGTCGGCAGAGGACATCCATCGCGTCGTGAGCATCATCCTGCAGTCGCGCTTCGCCGCCGTGCTGAAAACCGGCGACTGGATCGACTGCCTGAAGACCGGCGCCTTGCCGGAACGCGACACGATCTACGCATCGAACCAGCGGGCGCTGAAGCGCAACGCGGCGTAGCCGAATTGATGTGGAAAACGCAAAGGGCGCCGTGGTGATCCGGCGCCCTTTTGTCGCCGGGAGGTAATCCAGCGGAAGCGTGACCCGCTTCACAGAAGTCGTTTCGCCTTTGTGGAGTCATCCTGCGGAGGATTGGCGCGGTCGGCTGGGGGCTGGATTGAAAACGCGCATCGCACGGACCGTGGTTGTTCTGACTCTTGCAGTCGGCGCCGCCCTGCTGCCATGGCCGGCTTTCGCGCAAGTGCCGCCGCACGCGCCCGGCACGATCTGCTTCACTCAGTTCTTCTGGTGCTGGGCGCAGCCGCCCGGGCCTCCCGGCTATCCTTGCGGATGCCCGTCGCAGTACGGCTTTGTGCCGGGTTACCTGGGTTAGTCGTCGGAGAATCTGCGATGGCGACATCCCATGATCCCCTCGTTTCCGGCCTGCTCGCGGATGCGAAGCTGGTGGCCGGCTATGGGCGCTACGGCGTGTTCAAGGACAGCGCCCTGTTCGCGGCCATCGGCGATGCTGAGAAACTCAACGATGTGACGGCAAGCCAGCCCGAGGTCGTCAAGCTTCAATCGGTGCTCAACGACTGCTCCGCCACCGTGCCGTTCTCGACCCTGGCGGCCCTTCGTACCGGGTGGTCGCCGGGCGACATGTCGCGCCGGACCGCGCTTGCGACGTACTTTCTTGTCGCGCTGTCGGTGACGATGATGATCGTCATCGGCAAGCTGACCTATGTCTACAACCGGGGCGTTTCGATCAGCACCGAACTGCAGGAGATCGACAACAACGATTTCAGCGCCAGGTTCGGCCAGTCGATCAGGCAGGTCTGGGCGACGAAGAAGCAACTGAGTTCGGCCAGCGCCCAGCAGGCGTCGACGACCGACCTGACGCTGCTGAAGGATGCCTACTACAATTCCGTGGACAGCCTGCATTCGCTCGACCAGCGTTTTTCTTCGCTGCTGGTGAGAGCGCAGGGTTTCACGACACAGGAGGCCCCGTTTCCGGTCTGGGGCATGCAATGGGCCTACTGCAAGCTTACCACATCGCCGGCCAAGGCAGGTGCGACGCCGGATTTCTCCAACCCGCGCCAAATGGCCATAAACCAGTTCTGCAACCAGGAGGTCGCGCTGGCACAGCAACAGGGTGGGGCGGAGAACGGCCAGCCGCTCAAGCAGTCGGATTTCGACTGCAAGAACGGCGACAGCGGCCAAGGCAACACACAGGTCGCCAGCGCCGCCGGTGCGGCAGACCAGGCGGACGACGTGAACGCCGATTTCGATGAAGCAACGCGCAGCCTCCTATGCGAGGGCGTCATCACCATAACGCCGAATTCGATCTCGGCGCTGACGCTGCAGGCCAAGACGCTCGGCGAGGTCCTCAGCCCCTATGCGCTGTGGATCCTGCCCGCGCTCTACGGCGCGCTTGGCGGCATCATGTTCCACATGCGCATGATCCTCAATCCGCTGCTGCCCAACCCGCCGCTGGCGAGGTTGATCCACCGCATCGCGCTTGGCGCGCTGGCAGGCATGATCCTGGCCTGGTTCATGGCGCCCGGCACCAAGCTCGGCGGCGAAGTCACCGGGATAGGCTTCAGCCTGTTCACATTCGCATTTCTGTTCGGCTTCAGCCTCGACATCTTCTTCGCGGTCCTCGACCAGTTCGTCAGCATGTCGGTGGCAGGCATCAAGAAGTTCGGCTCTTCCACGGTGGCGTAAGCGACCCGCGCAAACAAAAAGGGCGCCGCGGCAGCGCGGCGCCCTTTCAACTTCAGCTCGAACGATGCCCTAGAACAGACCTTCGATCTGGCCAGCTTCGTTGAGGAAGATCTTCTCTGACGACGGCGCCTTGG
>NZ_JANINM010000523.1 GCF_024509055.1 Mesorhizobium sp.
GATCTTCTCGGCCTGATGGGCAAGGCGAAGGAAATGCAGGCCAAGTTCCAGGCCATGCAGGACGAGATCGCCACGCTTGAAGCCACCGGCCAGGCCGGTGGCGGGCTGGTCAGCATCACGCTCACCGGAAAGTTCGAGATGAAGGCGCTGAAGATCGATCCGTCGCTCATCAAGGCGGACGAGGCCGAAATCCTCGAGGACCTCATTCTGGCCGCCCACAATGACGCCAAAAATAAGGTCGAGCAGATCATGCAGGAGAAGACGAAGGCCCTGACGGCGGGCCTTCCGATTCCACCTGGAATGAAATTGCCATTCTGAGGCGGCTTCCGCCAGTTAATTGATTGTGAACGGAAATTGAGCGCGAGCCGCAATATTAACTATTTTGCCGGCGTCTTCACGGGCTCATTTCCGGACATTCATAAAGTTTTACCCAAGTCCAGAGTTTGCTAACCTTCTAGCCATTTTTTTGCCCGAAAGAGTCTCATTCTTGCCACATCTCGGGGCGGGCTGGCATCAGGACATGAGGCTTTTTTGTTGATCGCGAAGCGATGGAAGACGCCGCTGCTGCTTGCCGGCATCGTCACTTCCCCCTTGTTTCTGGCCGGCTGCAGCCAGACCACTTCACACGGCATGTCGGTGGCAAGCCTTACCGAGGCCGTCACGCCGAGCTTTCTCAGCTCGCGTTCCTACAAATACTCCATGAAGGACAAGGAGTGCCTGGAAAGGGCGATGTTCTTCGAATCGAACCGGTCGAGCCGCGACGGTATGGTCGCCGTCGGCACGGTGGTGATGAACCGGCTGCGCTCGGGCCAGCATGGCAGCACCATCTGCGAGGTCGTCGGCGAAAAGGGCCAGTTTGCTCCCGGCGTGCTGACGCGGCCGATGAACTCGAGGGCGCTGCCCGACGTCGAGGAAGCCGCGCAAGCCGTGCTCAAGGGCGAGCGTAAGGCCAAGCTCAAGAACACGATGTACTTCCACACCGCCGGCCTGCGTTTCCCCTACAACAACATGCATTACACCATGGTCGCCGGCGGCAACGCCTTCTACGAGAAGCGCGGCCGCAACTGGCAGCCGCTGCCTGACGAGCCGATGGTCGCCGTCGCTTCGGCCGAGCCGCAACCGCGGCAGGCCGCGCCTGCCGCGCCGGTGCTCGTGGCTTCGGCTGAGCCGGTGGTCAAGACGATCGTCCGTCCCGCTCCGGCAAAGCAGGCAGTCATGACGGCAGTGGCTGCGGCGCCCGCCCGCCCGGGCAAGATCGCCATCGTTCCTCCCGAACAGACCTACGTGACCGCCTCCGTGGAGCCGTCGCAGAAGGCCGGACGGGTAACGGCGAAGCCGACCTTGGTGGCCATGCAGGAGCCAATGGCGGAACCGGACGCCTCCCGTTTTGGAGGCGTTGTGAAGGCCCGCTACATCACGTCGGTGCAGGGTGCCCCTCAAGAGGCCGCGATGGGCTTCCAGTCGACACCTGACAATACTGACGCCATCGGCGCGCTGATCGCCAGCCAGACCAGGCCGCTCGCAGCCGACTGAGCCCACCCCGCCTTTGATCCGTTATGGCACCATAGCGGATCTTGCGCGGATGCTGGATGTTCCAAAGCGCTCTAAAATATGCTGGATCGGCTCACCGAGTCATGAGACCGCGAGCCGCCAGCCTCTGTTCTGACGCAATTCCGGACGGAAAACCGCTTCGCACTTTTCCTGGAATTGCTCTAGATCAGAGCGATGTCGAAACGAATCGCCGGTCCTGAAATCGAACGCCTGATCCAGCTCCTGGCCAAGGTGCCGGGGCTCGGGCCGCGTTCGGCAAGGCGGGCCGCGCTCCATCTCATCAAGAAGAAAGAGCAGCTGCTGCAGCCGCTCGCCGCCGCCATGGGCGAGGCGGTCGACAAGGTACGCATCTGCTCGACCTGCGGCAATGTCGACACTTCCGATCCATGCATGATCTGCACCGATCCGCGCCGCGATGCCGGTACGCTGATCGTCGTCGAGGATGTCTCCGACCTCTGGGCGCTGGAGCGCGCCGCAGCCATGAATGTGCGCTACCACGTGCTCGGCGGCACGCTGTCGCCGCTCGACGGCATCGGCCCAGACCAGCTCAACATCCGCTCGCTGGTCGATCGCGTCGCCGGCGGCGAGGTGAAGGAAGTCATCCTCGCCGTCAACGCCACCGTCGAAGGCCAGACCACCGCGCACTACCTGACCGACCAGCTGTCAGGCTTCGACGTCAAGGTGACGCGGCTTGCGCATGGCGTTCCGGTCGGCGGCGAGCTCGACTATCTCGACGAAGGCACGCTGGCCGCGGCGCTGCGGTCTAGGACGGCGTTTTGAGGGGATAGGTGGGAAGCGTGCGCGCTATGGCAGTAAGAAGCTCTTCGAAGCCTGTGCCAGGCACCCCCCTCTGTCCTGCCGGACATCTCCCCCTCAAGGGGGGAGATCAGCTGCCTCGCTCGCCTTCGCTAATAGCTAAGATCGCAGAAAGAGCGCCGGCGCTGACACCCGGAAGGGCAGAGGGGGGTGTGACGGAACGCTGCCTTGGCGTATTCGCCATTGCTCTGTTAGCCGCGTTGGTTCTTTCTTTTGTAACTCCCTCGCGCGCCGCCCCTATCGACGACCAGTTCCAGGCCTGGTTGCAGAACGATCTCTGGCCCGAAGCCAAGGCCAAGGGCATCTCCAGGAAAACCTTCGACGCCGCTTTCATCGGTGTGAGGCCGAATCTGAAGCTGCCGGACCTCGTCATGCCAGGCGAGAAGCCGACGACGCCTCAGAAGCAGCACCAAGCCGAGTTCGGCCCGCCCGGGGCCTATTTCGCGGAAAAGATCATCCGCGCAGTCTCTTCCGGCGGACGGACGCGCGAAAGCGCCAACTCCAAGGTGCTGGGGCTGATCGAGAAGCGCTACGGCGTGCCGGGCGAGATCGTGCTGGCGATCTGGGGTCGCGAGACCGGCTTCGGCGCCGCCAAGATGCCTTACGACGCCTTCGAGGTGCTGGGCACGGATGCGTTCATGTCGACGAAGAAGGACTTCTTCCGCCCCGAGGTGCTGGCGGCGCTCGAGATCGTCGAACGCGGGCTGGCTCCCGTCAACGCCATGAAATCGTCCTGGGCCGGCGCACTTGGTCAACCGCAATTCATGCCGACATCCTTCCTCAAGCATGCCGTCGACTTCGAGGGCAGCGGCCGTCCCGACATCTGGAATTCTACCCCGGACGTGCTCGCCTCGATCGCCAACTACCTCGTCCATTTTGGCTGGGTGAAGGGGCGCGGCTGGGGTGTCGAGGTGACGGTGCCGGCAAATGTCTCCTGCTCGCTCGAAGGGCCCGACCAGGGCAAGAAGACTTCCGACTGGGTTGCGATGGGCATCAGGCGCGTCGACGGCAAGGCGTTTCCGGCGAGCGAATTGAAGGCCGAGAGCTTCCTGTTGATGCCGGCCGGACGCAGCGGCCCGGCTTTTGTCGTCACCCCAAATTTCTATGTGATCAAAGAGTACAACAACAGCGACCTCTACGGGCTTTTCATCGGCCATGCCGCCGATCGCATCGCCAGGGGCGACGCAACGTTCAGCGCCAGCTGGGGTCCCGTGGGCGATCTGCACCGGTCCGACATCGCCGCGCTGCAGCGGTCGCTGGAGGCCAAGGGCTACGACGTCGGCAGCGCCGACGGTTTGCCCGGTTTCAAGACCCGGCGCTCGATCGGCGTCTGGCAGGCAAAGAACGGCAAGCCCGCCACCTGTTTTCCCGATGCAGATCTGATCGCGCAGTTGAAATAGCGGTAGCTCCAAGCTCTCTGGCACTAATAGATTTTTTCACGTTGACGGCACCAGTTGGCCGGCACAGGGCTCGACACATCGCTGCTCGTTCTTGTCCAGCAACTGCTCCCGCGGATCCTCAGGTGGGTTGCTGAATAGGGTGTTGACCAAATGGACAAAAACCACGACGGTAAGTGGTCCAAGCCGCTCTCGGCTTTGAGAAGAATAATGCCCCTGAGCCGGGAACTCAGGTCAACAAAACAGGGAACGATCACCATGATGCTGGAAAAGTTTGCTCTCCGTAGCTTGCTTGCGGGTGTGGCGATGTCTGCTCTGCTCGCGTCGCCCGCCTTCGCGGTCACGCCTGCAGACACGCTAGTCGAAGGGTTCGCGATCGATGACATCATCTCGATGGATCCAGGCGAGGCCTTCGAGTTTTCGACCGCCGAGGTCACGGGCAACACCTATGATCTCCTTGTTCGCCTCGATCTCGCCGATACGTCCAAGGTCAAGGGCGACCTTGCCGAAAGCTGGAAGATTTCCGATGACGGGCTGGTCTATACCTTCAAGCTGAAGCCCGGCCTGAAGTTCGCCTCGGGCAATCCGATCACCGCGGCCGATGTTGCCTATTCGTTCGAACGCGTGGTCAAGCTGGACAAGAGCCCGGCCTTCATCATCGAGCAGTTCGGCCTCAATGGCGACAATGTCGCCGAGAAGGCCAAGGCGGTTGACGACACCACGTTCCAATTCACTGTCGACAAGGCCTATGCGCCGAGCTTCGTGCTGAACTGCCTGTCGGCGACGGTCGGGTCAGTCGTCGACAGCAAGCTGGTCAAGCAACATGTCGCCACGGTAGCGCCCACGGCCGACTACAAATACGACAATGACTTCGGCAATGCCTGGCTGAAGACCGGCTATGCCGGCTCGGGCCCCTACAAGCTGCGCGAATGGCGGGCCAACGAAGCCGTCGTCATGGAACGCAACGACAATTATCACGGCGAGAAGGCCAAGCTCGCTCGCGTCATCTACCGCAACATGAAGGAAAGTTCGGCCCAGCGCCTGGCGCTGGAAGCTGGCGACATCGATGTCGCCCGCAACCTTGAGCCGAACGACCTGGACGCCATCGCCAAGAACGACAAGCTCACGACGACGAGCGCGCCGAAGGGCACGATCTACTATATCAGCCTCAACCAGAAGAACCCGAACCTCGCCAAGCCGGAGGTTCGACAGGCCTTCAAATATCTCGTCGACTACGACGCGATGGGCTCGACCATCCTCAAGGGCATCGGTGAGATCCACCAGACCTTCCTGCCCAAGGGCGACTTGGGTGCCCTCGACGAAAATCCGTTCAAGCTCGACGTCGCCAAGGCCAAGGAACTGCTGGCCAAGGCCGGCCTGCCGGATGGCTTCAAGGTGACCATGGACGTGCGCAGCGGCCAGCCCACCACCGGCATGGCGGAATCGATCCAGCAGACACTCGGACAGGCGGGCATCAAGCTGGAAATCATTCCCGGCGACGGCAAGCAGACGCTGACCAAATACCGCGCCCGCAACCATGACATCTACATCGGCAACTGGGGCCAGGATTATTTCGATCCGAATTCGAACGCCCAGACCTTTGCCAGCAATCCGGACAATTCGGACGCGGGCAAGACCAAGACGCTTGCCTGGCGCAACGCCTGGGATATCCCGGACCTGACCAAGCAGACGGAAGCGGCTTTGCTCGAGAAGGACGCGGGCAAGCGCGCCGACATGTACAAGGATCTCGAGAAGAAGATCCTCGATACCAGCCCCTTCGTGATCATCCACCAGCAGCTCGAAGTCGCCGGCCTGCGCAAAAACCTCAAGGGCTTCAAGCTCGGGCCGAGCTTCGACACCAATTTCGTCAGCGCGATCTCGAAGGACTGATGGCTGGCGAGCGCGCCGCATGAGCGTGGCTGGAAACGATATGGCGGCGGGGCGCGGCTCCCGCGCCCTTGCCATCGCATCCTCGCTTGGCCGTTTCCTGGTCATCGCGGTCACGACCTATCTCGGTCTGCTCGCGGTGACCTTCTTCATTGGCCGTGTCATTCCCATCGACCCGGTTTTGGCCGTCCTCGGCGACCGGGCACCCATGAATGTCGTCGAGCGCACGCGCCGCGAGATGGGCCTCGACCTGCCGCTGATCGAGCAGTTCTACATCTACGTCAAAAGCGCGTTGAACGGCGATTTCGGCACCTCGGTGCTGACCACCAATCCGGTGATGTCCGACATCCGCCGTGTCTTCCCGGCAACCATCGAGCTGGCAACGCTTGGCACCCTGATCGGTGCGGTGATAGGTGTTCCGCTGGGCGTGCTGGCGGCGGTTCGTCGCGGCAGCTTCATCGACCAGATCGTGCGCATCATCGGCCTGATAGGCTATTCCGTGCCGATCTTCTGGCTAGGCCTCCTTGGCCTTGTCCTGTTCTACGCCAAGCTGCAATGGGTCGCTTTCCCGGCGCGGCTCGACGTCGTCTACGAATACACCTTCACGCCGATCACCGGCTTCTACCTGCTGGACTCAGCGATGCAGGGCCAGTGGGACGTCTTCTACGATGCCTACCGGCACATCATCCTACCGGCGTCGCTGCTCGGCTATTTCTCGCTCGCCTATATCAGCCGCATGACGCGCTCCTTCATGCTGAACGAGATGGCGCAGGAATACATCGTCGCCGCCCGCGCCAAGGGACTGTCGGAAACGCGCATCATCTGGGCCCATGCGCTGCGCAACGCTGCGGTGCCGATGGTCACGGTGATCGCGCTTTCCTATGCCGGCCTGCTCGAAGGCTCGGTGCTGACCGAGACCGTGTTCTCCTGGCCGGGCATCGGCCTCTACATCACCGACTCGCTGCAGAATGCCGACATGAACGCGGTGCTTGGCGGCACCATCGTCATCGGCTCGGTGTTCATCGGCATCAATCTTCTGTCCGACCTGCTCTACCGGCTGCTCGATCCGAGGACGAAGGCCGCATGAGCGCGCAAACGATCCAAACCCGCCGCGAGTGGCTGCTCAGCGAACGGCCGGCCTCGCGCGTGCAGGCGCGGCTCGGCCGCGCCTATGTCGCGTGGCGGCGCTTCTCCGCCAACCGGCTGGCTTTCGTCGGCCTGCTGATCATCATCGGGCTTCTGCTGGTGGCGGCCCTTGCCGACGTGCTGGCGCCTTACTCGCCGACCATCGGCGATCTCAAGAACGCTCGCCTGCTGCCGCCAAGCGCCGCGCATTGGTTCGGCACCGATGACCTTGGCCGCGACATCTACTCCCGCATCGTCTACGGATCGCGCTGGACGCTTTATGTGGTGGTCCTCGTAGCCGTCATCGCCGCTCCCATCGGCCTGCTTGTCGGCACTGTCGCCGGATATGCCGGCGGCTGGATCGACGCGGTCCTGATGCGCATCACCGACATCTTCCTCGCCTTCCCGAAACTGGTCCTTGCTCTTGCCTTCGTGGCTGCGCTCGGACCCGGCATCCAGAACGCGGTGATCGCGATCGCCATCACCTCCTGGCCTCCCTATGCGCGCATCGCGCGGGCCGAGACGCTGACGGTGCGCAACTCCGATTTCATCAAGGCGGTGCAGCTGATGGGCGCTTCGCCCTTCCGCGTCGTGCTGCGCCACATCATGCCACTCTGCATCTCCTCGCTGATCATCCGGGTGACGCTCGACATGGCGGGCATCATTCTCACCGCCGCGGGCCTCGGTTTCCTCGGCCTTGGCGCGCAGCCGCCGCTGCCCGAATGGGGCGCGATGATCGCGTCCGGCCGCCGTTTCATCCTTGACCAATGGTGGGTGGCCGCCGCACCGGGCGTGGCCATCCTCATCGTCAGCCTCGGCTTCAACTTGCTTGGCGACGGCTTGCGCGATGCGCTGGATCCAAGGAGCGGCGACCAGTGATCGACGGCGCGAACAGGCAGCAACAAGGCACGCTTCTCGAGGTCGACGATCTGCGCGTCAACTTCCCGACGCGCACCGGTGTCGTCCAGGCCGTGCGTGGCGTCTCCTTCTCGCTCGGCCGTGAGCGGCTGGGCATCGTCGGCGAAAGCGGTTCCGGCAAGTCGCAGACCGGCCGCGCGATCATGGGCCTGACCCCGCCGCAAGCTCAGGTATCAGCGAAGAAGCTAAGCTTCGACGGCATCGATCTGCTCTCGATATCGCCTCGCCAGCGCCGGGCGCTGCGGGGCAACCGCGTCGCCATGATCCTGCAGGATCCGAAATATTCGCTCGATCCTGTGATGACCATCGGCCGCCAGATCGTCGAAACCCTGCGCACGCATGAGAAGGTCTCCAAGTCGGAGGCGCGCGAGCGGGCGCTGGACATGCTTCGGGCGGTGCAGATCCGCGACCCGGCCCGCGTCTTCGATCTGCACCCGCATGAGGTCTCCGGCGGCATGGGCCAGCGCGCCATGATCGCCATGATGCTGATCGCCGGGCCGGAACTGATGATCGCCGACGAGCCGACCTCGGCGCTCGACGTCACCGTGCAGCTCGACGTGCTGAACATCCTCGACCGGCTGGTGGCCGAGCGCGGCATGGGGCTGATCTTCATCTCGCATGATTTGCGCCTGGTCTCGTCCTTCTGCGATCGCGTCGTCGTCATGTATGCCGGCAAGGTGGTCGAGCAGTTGAAAGCATCCGAGCTGCGCGACGCCCAGCATCCCTATACGCGCGGCCTTCTCAACTGCATGCCGAGGATCGGCTTCGAGCGCCATCCGCTGCCGGTGCTCGACCGCAGACCGGAGTGGGCGGCATGACGGCCGCGATCGCCATCCAGGGGCTGGAGGTGGTCTTCGACCGCTTTCGTGCGCTGAAGGGGGTCGACCTCGAGGTCGAGGAGGGCGAGTCCTACGGGCTGGTCGGCGAGAGCGGCTCCGGCAAGTCGACTCTGCTGAGGGCGATCACCGGCCTGGCGCCGGTTGCTGGCGGAAGCATCACCGTCAACGGCAAGAAGCTTGGCAAAGCCCGCGACAAGGCTTTTTACCGCGACGTACAGATGGTCTTCCAGGACCCCTATGGCTCGCTCCATCCGCGCCAGACGGTCGACCGGCTGCTGCAGGAGCCGTTAGCCATCCACGGGATACAGGACGGCGAAAAGCGCATCGAGCGCGCGCTGGACGAGGTCGGCCTCGGCAACGGCTTCCGCTTCCGCTACGCGCACCAGCTCTCCGGCGGCCAGCGCCAGCGCATCGCCATCGCGCGCGCCCTCATCCTGGAACCATCGATCCTGCTGCTCGACGAGCCCACCTCCGCGCTCGATGCCTCGGTGCAGGCCGAGGTGCTTAATCTGCTCGAGGAGGTGAGGCGGCGACGCAAGCTGACCTTCCTGATGGTCAGCCACGACCTCGCCATCATCACCCATATGTGCGAGCGACTGATGGTGATGCAGAACGGCGAGGCGGTTGAGACGCTGACCGCAAGCCAGTTGATAGGGCATCGCGTGAGCGAGGATTATACGCGCAATCTGCTCAGGGCTAGCGAGGGGTTTGTAAGGGCGTAGTTCTCCCTTGCGCGCAGGCCTTAGGCTTCGGCAGCGACTGCGGTTGCTTCACTCCGCTTCGTCTCCTTGATCCTGAACCACGTCACATAAAGCGCCGGCAGGAACAGCAGCGTGATCGCCGTGCCGGCGATGATGCCGCCCATCATTGCGTAGGCCATCGGGCCCCAGAACACTTCGCGGGCGATCGGGATCAGCGCCAGGCTGGCGGCGGCCGCCGTCAGCGCGATCGGTCGCATGCGATGCTCGGTCGCTTCGATGACCGCAGCCCAGCGGTCCTTGCCTTCCTTGACGAGGTCCTCGATCTGCACGATCAGGATGACCGAGTTGCGGATCAGGATGCCGATCAGCGCCAGCACGCCGAGGATGGCGACGAAGCCGAGCGGCGCGCCGCTGGGCACGAGCGCCGCCACCACGCCGATCAGCCCGAGCGGAGCCACCGCCACCACCAGGAACAGGCGTTGGAAGCTCTGCAACTGCACCATCAGGATGGTCGCCATGATGAACAGCATCAGCGGCACCACGGCCGCGATCGGTCCCTGGCTCTTGGCGCTTTCCTCGACCGAGCCGGCGGT
>NZ_JANINM010000524.1 GCF_024509055.1 Mesorhizobium sp.
TCGGCGCCCATGGCGAGCGCGGTGCGCAGCGTTTCCTGCGCCTGCTGCGGGCCGACCGAAACGACGATGATTTCATCCGCCTTGCCGGCCTCCTTGATGCGGATCGCTTCCTCGACCGCGATCTCGGCCTTGACCCGAACCTTGACGTTCGCGTCCACAACCCGCTTCACGGGCACGAGAACTTTCATAGAAACAACCTTCCGATCCCGTTTTTACGAAACGTCCACAAGCAGAGCGGAACTAACCCGATTTGCCCCTGGTAGCGTGCCAGCCTGGGCTTCCAGGCCGTCATAGGCGTGCCTATTGCCCTCGGCGGATAAAAGCTACGTCCACGCTACCCGTGCGGTACGGAAGGAAGCTGAGAACCCTTTCCGTTGCGCTCGCCGGCACAGTCAGACGCTCTGACAAGCAAGCAGGTTACAGGCGCCGCGTGCCTTCGTAACGTTGCAAAAAGATCGTAAAGGTCATAACCTGAGATTATGCACAGACTTCGATCGCTGGTACCTTCGGCCAACTATTTGTTCGCTTTCGAAGCGGCAGCTCGTCGGCGCAGTTTCACCGCAGCGGCGGAAGAGTTGAACATAAGCCAGCCCGCAGTTAGCAAGACGATCAGGCTTCTCGAAGAAGCCATTGGCTTGAAGCTGTTCAGGAGGGACCACGCACGGCTTGAGCTCACTGCCGAAGGCGTGAAGTTCTATAGGGAAACCCAGCAGGCATTTGACCATTTGCACATGGTCCTCACAACGCTGCGAGCCAGGAACTCGAAAGATATCGTCCACGTTTCGTTCTCCACTTCATTCGTGCAGCTCTGGCTTTTGCCTCGCCTGAAGAACTTCAAGGCGCGGTACCCCGATATCGCGTTGAGGATTGAGGAAAGCACCCGCGACGATCAGGACTTGAACGAGGAAAATATCGACGTTTCAGCCCGGCTCGGCGACGCGAAGTGGCGAGACGTTCACTCCTGGCACTTTGTGTCGGAAGAGGTCTTCGCCGTTTGCAGTCCTGACTATCTCAGAGAGCATGGGCCAATCGAAAAGCCCGCTGACCTGCTGGCCCATCCGCTTCTTCATTCAGAGGAGCGTCATCGGGCGCGACTTGGTTGGCGCGAATGGCTGGGACATCAATCTGTTCCAGTCGCGCGCGTGAAACAGGACTTTGTGTTCACGGACGCCCTTGGCTCGATCGAGGCGGCCGTGCTCGGCCAAGGCATTGCCCTTGGATGGAAACACCTCGTCTACGACCATATCAAGGCGGGCCGTCTTTGCTGTCCTCTGCCGACGGTCTACCGTTCTGGACAGTCCGTTTACATCGTAATGGCAGCCAAGCGCCCGCCAAAGAAGGGAGCCGAATTGTTCCGCCAATGGCTGCTGGAGCAAAATGCCGATGCGTCCATCTTCTAGGAAAGGGCCGATCTGCACGCGGTTTGGCCTGCGTTCGGAGAACTCGGGGCTGAGATGAGAGACGGCTTCAGCGCCAAGGGCGGAGTTTAGCCGCTCGCCCTTCCCAATAACGAAAGCAACATCTTTTGGGGGACGAATCCGGCGGCTTTCCCGGTGGGTCCCGCAACGATCAGCGGACCCTCAACATTGGCAGCCGCAGCCGCGGCGACTGAAAGCCGCGTTTCGCATGGCAACAACGGGCCAGACGACTGAACGCCGCCTTCCAATTCGCTCAACGGCCGCATTACAGAGCCGAGCGTCACAAGCTCACTCCGGGGCAAGTGGGCGACGAAGCTCGCCACGTAGCCATTGTTTGGCCGCAGCACAATCTCCTCGGCCGTACCTGCCTGTACAATCCGGCCATCCCTCATGATCGCGATACGATCACCGAGACGAACCGCTTCTTCCAGGTCATGAGTGATGAAGATAGCCGTCTTCCTGAATTCGCGTGCGAGCCGAATGAATTCGTCTTGCAGTTCGCGACGGATGAGCGGATCCAACGCGGAGAAGGGCTCATCCATCAACAGAACTTGCGGATCGGAAGCCAGCGCCCGGGCGAGCCCGACACGCTGCTTCATGCCTCCAGACAGTTCATCGGGAAAGTATTCTTCCCATCCGGTGAGTCCCACCACCTCGAGCTTTTCTGCCGCTATTCGCCGTCTTTCCGACATCGGCACGTTGCGAAGTTCTAGCCCGAGCGCAACGTTGTCGAGAACGTTGCGGTTTCCCAGCAGGGCGACATTCTGGAAAACCATTCCAATCTTGCGAGATCTAAGTTCCCGCAGGGCAGCCTTGCCAAGCCGAGTGATGTCCGTTCCCTCGATGGTTACCGTTCCGGAAGTCGGCTCCACCAGTCGGTTAATATGTCGAAGCAAGGTAGACTTGCCACTGCCGGACAAGCCCATAATGCAGAATATTTCCCCTTGCCTTACGGAGAACGACACGTCCGCGACCGCGCAGACGCATTGGAACTTGCGCAATATCTCTTCTCGGCCAAGGCCACTCCGCTGCGCCTCTGCAACAGCGGCGTCTGCCCGGCTTCCAAACACCTTCCAGATGGATTGGCACTCGATCATTGCGCTCACTTCCAACACGCCTGCGGGTAGGACTTTACTTCGCTGCTATCGATTCCTTGATCCATTCATCCCATTGCGCCTTGTGCGCCGCTTTCCAATCCTCTGCGTGGCGGCGAACGTCCTGGTCACTGTCCTCACCCCTGTGCATCTTCAGGTTTTCCGCATTCACGTCATCAACGGACATGGTGATCAGTTCCATGAACTTGCGAGCCGCAGGATTCTGCTCAAGAAACGCCTTGTTTGCGACTATCCGTTGCGTGTTGACCGTAAATCCGAGATTGCCGATGCCCTCGACCGTCGTTGCTTTACCCTTCTCGGCATCGGGAAGCTCGGTTTTTTCTACCGTTAGCCAAACGACGTCTTTGTTCGGCACCAATATCGCACTCAGCCACAGTGGCGTATAAGTGTAATAGAGGGTTGGCTTTCCAGACTGAATGCGTTTCACGGCATCGGCGATGATCGCGAAATAGCTTCCCTGCTTATGCTCGACGGTGTCTCTGAGCCCGTATGCGTCGAGATGGTGCTCGATCACGCGCTCGCAGCCCCAACCTGGGTCGCAACCGTAGAGAGTCGCCTTTCCCGATCCTTCGGTATCGAACAATTTCGCGATCTTCGGATCCCGGAATTGCTCGATGGTCTTGATGTGCTCAGCCTCGGCCGTCTTCTTGTCAATCATGTAACCCTGAATTGAGTTAGGGATCAGATTGCCGATTATCTCGACCTTATCCATGCCGGCCTTCTCCAGGAGGGCCGTTTGCAGTGGGTCCCAATACGCGGCGTAGAAGGTGGCATCCCCGTTCGCCACTGAAATTTGCGCCGCCTGGATGCTGGACGTTATGGGATCTCCGATGGTGTACCCCAAGTCTTTCAACCCAAGTTCAACGACATATCCCTGGAACAACTCGGGAGGATTGTTCGCCTCCTGAGCGGGGACCACGGTTTTGCCTTTCCCCGGCAAATCTTGGGCCATAACGGGGCCAACCGATGTCGCGCCGAGAGCCAGCATGCCAAACAGCGCTTTGTAAAATACTTTCATTTGTCTCCTCCCAGAGTTGATTGTAGTTCAGCCGAACTTTTTAGTATTGGCTTTTGAGGTCTAGCTCGCGACGCTTCGCGCCTTTTCACTGCTGCCTCTCTCGTGGGGGCAGCTACCGCATGCGTCAGCCGATCCAGCATGACGGCAAGCAACACGATTCCTACGCCGCCGACCGCCGCCGTTCCGACATCGAGCTGGCCGATACCCCTGAGCACCACTAGCCCGAGGCCTCCAACCGAGATCATGGAGCCTATAACCACCATCGATAGCGCCATCATCAGCGTCTGGTTGACGCCCGCCATTATGGTCGCGGCCGCCAAGGGTATCTGCGCCTTGAAAAGCGTTTGCGAGGATGAGGCGCCAAATGCCTCCATCGCCTCCACGATCTCTCTCGGAACCTGGCGAATTCCCAGGTTCGTCAAGCGAATGACCGGCGAGATCGCGAATATTACCGTCACCAACACGCCAGGGACGTTACCGACCCCGAAGATCATCACGATTGGGACCAGATAGACGAAGGCAGGTATGGTCTGCATCCCATCCAGCACCGGCTTCAATATCGCAGAGACGCTGTCGTTGCGGGCCGCGGCTATTCCAATCGGTATCCCGAATGCCACGCAGATCAGCACCGCCACCAGAACCACGGAGAGTGTGGTCATGGCTTCCGCCCATACGCCCAAAAAGCCGATAACGCCCAGGCAAAACAGGACGACCCCTGCCAGCCGAAGGCCGCCCAGCTTTGCGGCAATGGCGCACAATCCGAGAATGAGGATCGTCGGCGGGCAAGCGTGCAGCCCGATATTGACGAGATTTAGAAAGTAATCGACGGGCTGGCGAAGGCTCAAGGCCATAGGCCGCATCGCATCGATGATCCCTGTCGAAGCGCTCTCAATCCATTTCGCGGCTGAGAACGAGTAGCATTTGAACGGATCCAGTATCGTACAATCAGCCACCTTGAGCGCGCTCCGCTTTCACTGCAGTCTGCATTTCTAAGCTGGCCGCTTGGTATAGATCACCAAGACGACAGCTCCGTCTACAGATCCAGAGTCGTGCAATGCCCCAGGAGCCCGGCAGCAGTAGTCGCCGGCCTTCATCGTCGCGTCCTGGTCGTAAAACGAGCCTTCAAGAACGAAGATCTGTTCGAACTCCCCCTCGTGGGCGTGAAGCCCGGCGTAACAACCGGGGTCGACCTTCATGAGCATCGTCTTCTCTCCGAGCTCGCGGTCCTCGTAGAGGCATTTCAGCCAGAATCCGGGCGTTTCCGTCGCCTGCCATTCCAGATGGCTGTCCAGTAGGCGTTTTGAGCCCTCGAACGGGCCAGGGATCGCCACCGGATAGCTGGTAGGAATCACGAAGGTTTCAGCGACCGAATTGCTCATGCTTTCATCTCCATAGTCAGATGATTTAATATATCACTTATCATATAAGTAGCAACAAAGTTGACCGATCTGGTTTGTCTCGCAACCCTTGCCAAAGGCCTGTTCCGGCAACTCGAATTGGAAATTCGCCTACGCCGCGATCGACGCGTACTTCGCCCGCCTTGTCTCGACGAACGCGTCAAGCGTGCCGGCGATATCGTCGGAGATTGGCGGAGCGACGTAGCCGCCGAGCTGTCGTTTCACCTCTTCGACTCCAACCGTTTCGGCCGACTTCGCTCCGTCGTCGAGCCACTGTTCGTAGGTATCGTTGTTCTGCAGGCGGTTCATGATGAAGGGGTTCTCTCGCGTGTGGTCCGTGCCCAGGAAGTGGCCGCCAGGGCCCACACGTTGAATGTCAAGAAGAAGCGGCTCCATCTCCTCGTCGGCAATTCCGCTGAAGAAGCGGTGGAACCCCTCTAGCTGGTACGAATCCTGGACCCACTTGGCGTATGAAACGCCCAACGATCCCTCGACGAATCCGGCTGAATGGACAATGAAGTTGCAGCCTCCTAGCATTACTGGCCACATGGAATTCGCAGAGTCATATCCGGCTTGGAGGTCCGCCATCTTGGAGCCGGTCCACATCGTGCAGGATCGCCATGGCACCCTGTAATGCCGGGCCATCTGCCCGACCAGCAAGTTCATGAGGCCGGGCTCCGCCGTTCCCAGCATCGGCGCCCCCGATTTCATGGAGACGCCCATGAGAGCGACCCCCATGACCATCGGGCAACCGCGTCTTACGACTTGCGCATAAGCAATCCCTGCAAGCGCCTCCGCCACCAGTAGCGCTACGCCGGCCAGGGGGCTTGCGGGGGCGCTGGCGCCTGCCAAGAGAAAGGGCGTCAGGAGCGCCGGCTGGTTCGCTGCCGCGTAGACGCGCAGCGAAGACAGCATCGTTTCGTCCCAGATCAATGGAGTGTTGCAGTTCAGGAGCGCCGTGACGACGACGTTGGTGTCGACATATTCCTCGCCAAACACAATGCGCAGCATATCGATGGTGTCGCGAGCGGCGGTCTCTGAAATCACGCTGCCCATGATCGGTTTGTCCGAGAGCTTTAGCGCCGACGAAACGAGATCCAGATGCCGTTGAGGAACAGGTATGTCTTGAGGCTCAACTGGCAGGATGCCTGCAACGTGCATCGCGGAGCTCATCTGAGCCAGTTTCAGAAAGTTCCTGGAGTCCTCAAGTTCTGACCGGCGTCTGACGCCGTCCAGTCCGTAAACAAAAGGGGCTCCATAACAGTTGGCGAAGATCGAATAGTTATCGCCGACTGGAACCGAGCGGTCGGGGTTGCGGGCGTTGAATGTGTATCTGGATGGAACTGCGGCGAGCAACTCCATGAGCAACTCTTGCGAGATGTAAACCCGTTCACCCTCAACGCGCGCGCCGGCCTTCCTCCAGTCGGCGAGGGCTCGGGCATCCCTAAATACAATCCCCAGCCCTCCGAGGATTTTCAAAGTGGTATTGTGAATCTTCTGGACGCCGTCCGGGCTCAGAAGATTGATCGGTCCCACCTGACGATTGACGGCAGGCAGGTAGACTGGAGGCGGATTGGTACGAGCGCGGATTCTCGCTTCCCGGCCGCCGCTTCGCTTCAGATTCTGGGACATCCCCGTTACCTCAAAGGCGCGCGCGTGCGTTCGTCGGGTCATACAGGCTGTCCCCGACAACCTCCGCCTCTCTCATTTCATTGTGGACATGCACCTTGAGCCGCGTGCCCAACTTGGCGTTCTCGGGTTTGACAAGCGCCATGGCGACGTCGTGGCCAAAGTGATAGGAATAGCCGCCCGATGTCACCCGGCCGACGATTTTGCCGCTCTCGTCATAGACCCCCTCGTAGGCGATCACCGAGGTCTCCGCGGAGGGCAGCTTCAGGGTCACCAAGATGCGGGCGACGCCTTCTTCAGCCTGCTTCAGCAATGCAGCCCGGCCCTTGAACTCGCCCTTGTTTAGTTTGACGAAGCGGGACAGGCCTGCCTCGAGCGGAGTGATGTCTCGTGCAAGTTCCCTGTTGATCGCACGATAGGACTTCTCGAGCCGCATGGACTCCAGCGCCTCCGCACCGAAGAGCTTCAACCCGTGCGGCTCTCCAGCCTTGAGCAATGCATCAGCGAGATGCCGATTGTATGCGACCGGATGGTGCAACTCCCATCCGAGCTCACCCGAATAGCTCACGCGGAGCAACAGGACATCCCTGGCATAGCCGACCTCGCCCGTTTGAGCGGTAAGCCACGGAAAGGATTCATTGCTGAGGTCGACATCCGTCAGGGGTTGCAGAATTTCTCGAGTCTTTGGCCCCGCGAGGGCTATGACGCCCATGCTCTCCGAGACGTTTTCCAAGGTGACGCTGCCGTCTTCGGGCAGCAGTCGGCGCAGTTGGTCATAGTTGTAGTTTTCGCCGTTTGGCGTGCTCACCAGGTAGAAGTGATCTTCAGCCAGCCGGACGATCGTATACTCGGCATCAATTCCGCCGTTCGCGTTGCAGGCCACGGTCAAGGTGATTTTGCCGCTCTTGGGGAGGCTATTCGCCATCAGGCCGTCGAGCCACCCCGCCGCTCCGGATCCCCGGACAAAGAATTTCGTCATCGGCGACATTTCAAGCATGCCGGCGGCTTCGCGCACGGCTTTGACCTCCGCCTCGACGAACTTCATGTGTTCTGTTTTGCGATAGCTGAACTCAGGAATTGCGAGTTCTGGCGAGGGCGCGAACCAACGGGGGAACTCGTAGCCGTTAAATGTGGTCCAGACCGCTCCTTTCGAGGTCAGCAAATCGTAGGACGGCATGGTCTTCTGCGGCCGCGCTCCCTGCCGATCTTCACCGGGCACCCGGGCATGCATGTGGCAGCCCCACGTCTCCCTGACCTTGTCGGCGGTCCACCGCTTGGAGACGTAGTGGCCGAACCTTCTGGAGTCGATCTCGGACATGTCCATTCCGGGATCGCCATAAACAATCCAGCGCGCTAGGCGCTCGCCAAGAGTGCCGCCCCAGAGGATTCCTCCCGGAACGCCTTCGGCAAGCCACAGATTCTGGAAGCCTGAAGCAGGCCCGACAAGCGGCAGTTCATCAGGTGTCATCTGGAACGGGCCGCGGGTGTTCGACTTTATGCCGACGGAACCGAGCGCCGGCACACGCTCGACCGCCATTTCCCATTGTGTCGCCACCGCCTCGAAGTCTTCGGGGAGAAGATCGGCACCGAAGTCCTTAGGCACTCCGTCGACAGCAAAGAGCTTCAAGTCTTTCTCGAATTCATATGGGCCAAACTGGAACTTGCCGACGTCCTCCCTCAGATAGGCGCCATAGTCCTCGTCTCGCAGGATCGGATACTCTTTTTCCCCGGCAGCCCTTCGTTGCTCAAGTTCAGGCACCACTTCCGTGGTCCAGTATTGGTGCAGGATGGGAATGCATGGCAGGTCGAGGCCGACAAGCTTGGCGTTTTCCCGGGCGTAGTTTCCGGTGGCGAAAACCAGATGGTCGCACAAGACTTCGCCTGCGGAGGTCGTGACCTTCCAGCCCCCTTCCGCAAGCTGCTCGTAGCCCAGGGCTCTCGTATCCTGGTAGATGGTAGCGCCCATTTCTCGGGCAAGCTTGGCCATTCCCATCGTGATGTCGGAAGGATTGATGTAACCGTCGTGGGGATGATAGAGGCCGCCGACGATCTTGGGGCTCGGCGCCAGCAGCGGATGGATCTCCCGAATCTCTTCCGGCGTCACCAGCCGGGCGGCAACACCTGCTGCCTCCGCCATTCCGATATAGCTTTGGAACTCGTCCCATCGCTCCTGCGAATTCGCAACGCGGAGCTGACCCACCTTGCGCAGACCGCATGAAGCACCCAGCCTGTTTTCCACATCTTCATAAAGGCGGATGGTTTCAGTCGTCATTTTGCTAATGTTGATGGATCGAGCAAAAGTGACGAGCAAACCGGCTGCGTGCCATGTGGAGCCCGCCGTAAGCTGGCTCTTTTCAAGAAGGACGGCGTCCGAGCAGCCGTGGCGGGCAAGTCCATACAGAATGGCAGAGCCGACAGCTCCGCCCCCGACAACCACAACCTTAGTTTTGGCCTTCACTTGTGAAGCACTCCGTTAGCGTCCGGCCATAGTGACGCTTCGGTCATCTCTTGTGACCCTTATAAACGGGTCGAAGGGCCATAACTCCAAGTTATGCCGGGGGTGATGGCTGTTCGGAGCCGGCAACATTGGGCCTTAAACAGAAAAAGCCCGATGCCTGGGTTTGGCATCGGGCTAGATCTCAGGGGTGTGGTTCCATGCCACTCGTTGGCTGTCCAAAAGCTTGCAAAGCCGTCACGCTCGGACCCGGCGGCCCGAGTCTCCCCTTCCGCTTGCCGGCTTAGTTTTCGAAGTAGTTGTACTTGCCGTCTTCGCCCTTCTTCCACGTGTACAACACGTAGTCAGGACGGGTGATGTCGCCCTTGGAGTCGTACGAGATGTCGCCGATGGCCGTCTTCCACGGGCCACCAGACCTGATCACTTCGGCAACCTTCTGCGGATCGTCGGCAGAGCCAGCCTTGGTGATAGCCTGGGCAATGATCTGCACCGCCGCATAGGAGTATAGCGTGTAAGCTTCCGGCTCGAAGCCGGCGGCGCGGAACTTCTCGACCAGTTCCTTGGCGTTCGGGTTCTTGCGCGGATCCGGAGCGAACGTCATCAGCGTACCGCTGACAGCGTCGCCGGCGATCGAAGCGAATTCGTTCGACACCACGCCGTCGCCCGAAAAGAACTGCGCCTTCAGGCCTTGGTCAGCTGCCTGACGAATGATCAGGCCGCCTTCGGTATGCAGACCGCCCCAGTAGATCAGGGTAATGCCGTTTTCCTTCATCTTGGCAATGAGGGCCGAGAAGTCCTTGTCGCCGACGTTGATGCCTTCATACATCACTTCCGTGATGCCGTTAGCGTTCAGGTTTTTCTTGGTCTCGTCGGCGAGGCCCTGGCCGTAGGGAGTCTTGTCGTGGACGATGGCGATCTTGGCATCCTTCCAGTGCTTGGCGATGTAGTCGCCGGCCACCTTACCCTGCTGGTCGTCGCGACCGCAGGTACGGAAGGTGTTCCACAGGCCGCGCTCGGTGAGCTTCGGGTTGGTCGCCGCCGGCGTCATCACGAGGATGCCGTTCTCGGCATAGACTTCCGAAGCCGGGATGGTCACGCCAGAGTTGAAGTGGCCGTCGACATATTTGACGCCGTCGGCGACGAACTTGTTGGCAACCGAGATGCCCTGTTTCGGATCCGACACGTCGTCACCGACGCTCAGCTTGAACTTCTGGCCAAGAACGCCGCCGGCAGCATTGATGTCGGCAACGGCCTGTTCCGCGCCCTTCTGCAGCTGCGCGCCGAAAGCGGCGTTGGGTCCGGTGATCGGCCCCGCGACGCCGATCTGAATGTCGGCGGCCCACGCACTGCCGCCCAGCGCAATGACCGCTGTCAGTGCCAAGGCGGACAAGAGTGATTTATTCATTGAAGCTCTCCCATTTGAGAGTGGACTTAGATGATACTTTCATGCGATGCCCACTCGTTATCGCAAGAAAGCATGGGCGAAGCCGAAGTCAGTTGAACTCTAGCGAGACTAGACCCACCCTGAGTAACGGGTGCGGACGAACGAGGCGTGCACATAGTTTATCATCGTTATGAAGTCGAACACCGGAAGACCGGTCGCCTGTTGGACATCATGGGCGTAGGGGGGGAGATCCGAGCACTCCAGCAGAATGGCGCCGAGATCCGGATGACGACGTTGCAGGTCCGTAGCAACGCCAAGGACGCCGTCCCTAACGGCATCGTCATCTAGCGTTCCATCGGGGAAGAAGATTGCCTGCCTGAATGGTTCGCATTTCTCCATGCCACCGATGGCGAGCGGCGTTTCCAGCGCAATACCGCTCTTAACAAGGTGCTCGTCCGTCAGATTGCCGCTATCGGCTGATATCACCCCAACGCGCTTGCCCGTGATATTGTAGATGAAGGGCACCTGAAGGAGGCTCGACATGAAGACCGGAACATTGACGGCGGCAGCGATCTCTTTTTGGAAAAGAGCCATGAACCCGCAGGCGCCGGTAATCGCCTTGACGCCTTCCGCCTCAAGTTTCCGGGCTGCGACAATGAATGGCTCAAGTAACGTCGGATCGCGATCAAATATCAGTCGGTGATTGTCCGCACCTTCCACGACAATGTAACGGACGGGAAACGGAAAGGTCGTGGCGTTCGCTACATTTCCGGGAATGTAAGGGTATTCACAGTCCAGGACCATGATACCGATTGTTTCGCCAGTCCAGTTCTGCTTTCTCGAACGTGTCTTGTAAATCATCTTTCCGACTCTTGCGTAGATGTAGCTATCCGATGAAGGGTCTCGCCCGCGAAGTCAGGGCGTGAGCCTGTTGTCGCTTCGCGCCGCCGGCGCGTTTCCAATCGGGCGACGCATTACGCGCAGCCTCTGTCAAATCACGGCCCTCTCTAGAAACGGTCTATTCTCGACAATACGCTCGAACCCCACCTCGCTAAGATCGAGGGTGCGGTAAGAGCCATAGGTGATCAGTTCCGATACCCCGCGGCCCGCGGCGGGGCCCTGTTGAAGCCCGTGGCCCGAAAAGCCGTTGGCAAAGATGAAATTGGCGACCTCAGGGTGCCGGCCGACGACGAGGTTGTGGTCGAGCGTATTGAAGTCATAGTGGCCTGCCCATTGGTTCACGACCTTGATCGCCTCAAAGGCAGGGGACCTCTCGGCCAGGGCAGGCCAAATGATCGTTTCGAACTCGTCGTAACGCGGCTCGAAGTCGTCCCAATCAGCCGCTGGGTCTTCGATGGGAGGGCAGCCAGAGAGGAAAAACTTGCCTTCTGGCCGACAGAAAACACCGCTGGGATCAATCATAAGCGGAAGACGGCCGGCGTTGACGTTCGCGGTCCCTTCCGGCGTCGTCGCACAGTCGAAGACGAATATTGTGCGCTTGCGCGGCTCGACCGGAATGTCGAGCCCAGCCATGCGCGCAGTGAGGGCCGCGCGAGGTCCCGACGCGTTGACGATCGTTCCGGCCGAAACCGTGGCACCTGAGGCAAGCGTCACTGAGGTCACCCGGTCGCCCTCGCGGCCGATCCCAACGACCTCATCCTTGATGAACTCCGCCCCAAGCTCGCGGGCCTTGTTTCGGAAGCCGTACATTAGGCCAGTGTTGTTGAACCAGCCCTCGCCCGACCGTCCGTAGGAAGCGAGACGGATGTCATCCACGTTGAGATGCGGGAAGGCCTGCGCCAGTTCAGCGCGCTCCCAGAGCACCACGTCGGCGCCGCAGCCGATTTGAACGGCGTGGTTCTCGCGCAGCGTCCTTTCCTGCTCATCCGTATTGGCAAGAAAGAGATATCCACCCGGATGGAAGCCAAGGTCCGGCCTGTCGTCGCCCACCTGCATTGTCTCAGCGAAATTGCGGATGAATTCGCTGCCGAACTGGCTGATCCTCACATTGACCGGATTTGAGAACTGGGTTCGGATTGAGGAAGATGAGAGTGAGGTTGCCGCTCGCAGGTAAGTTGGGTCGCGCTCGACCACGAGCACCGAGCCCTTGAAGTCAGGGTTCGCTGTCAGGAAATAGGCGACCGCGGACCCGATAACGGCGCCCCCGACGATCACAACGTCATAGCGGTCCTTCATTGCTTGCCCTCGTCGTCGGGATGGCCAAGATTGACAAACCAGCCGCCAAGGTGGCGAACCGCGGGTGCGTCCGGATCTGCGGGCGGCAGCCGCGCCTCGACCTCGGCGCGGTGCGGTTCTGTACTGTCCTGAGGAATGAAGCCGATATGGGCGGCGAGCCTGTTGTCGACCATTTTGTGTCGGTTGTTCGAGATGCCAAAGATGACGGAGTGGGCCACGCGCGGGGCGGTAAGCGACGCCTCGACCAACCTGACGCAATCGTCGAAGGTGAGCATCGACCAAAGCATCCGGCGGTCGGTGAATTGGTCGAATGACGAAAAGATCCGGCAGCAGACCGACTCGATCCCGAATTTGTCCCAGTAGAGCCGGCTGAGATCCTCGACGAAGCACTTGGAGACGCCGTAGAGGCTGTCCGGTCGGTGGGGCGCACTGGCGTCGATGTGGTCCTCGATCCGGTGGTAGCCGATCGCGTGCACGGATGACGCGTAGACCACCCGCTTGACGCCGTTCTTGCGGGCGCCTTCATAGACATTGTAGCTGCCGCGGATATTAGCATCCAGGATTGTCTCCCAGGATGTCTCGAGCGGCGCGCCGCCGAAATGCACGATGGCGTCGACGCCTTCGGTCATCCTCAGCACCGCGTCGGCATCGCCGAGCTCGCATGTGACCGCCTCTTCATTCGGCCTGAGGTCAGCTATTTCCACCCGATCGGCAACGCGAAGCCGGAGCGCCAGCGGAGCAAGCCCCGCGCGGAGGTGCGTTCCGAGGCGGCCGGCTGCGCCGGTCAGCAGGATGGTATCGAAACGAGTACTCATTCAGCGGCCTCGGCCGACCTGAGCAGAGCCACTGCGCGTCCGATGCGCGCGATCGCCTCTTCAAGTACTTCGTCGGATGTCGCCGTCGAGATGCGGAAGAAGGGGGACAGACCGTAGGCCGCGCCCGGAACCGAACTCACGTGGCCCTCCGCCAGGAGATAGTTCGATACCGCTACGTCGTCGGCAAGAACCTCGCCTTTCGGCGACCGCCGGCCGATCAGGCCGCCGCATCCGATATAAGCGTAGAAGGCCCCTTCAGGCGGAAGCAATGACAGGCCCTTAATCTTCGCCACGCCGGCAACGACAAGGTCCCGGCGACGCTCGAACGCATCCCGGAATTGCTGCACGCAGTCCTGCGGCCCGGTCAGCGCGGCCAGCGCAGCCGCCTGCATGGGTGCCGCGACTGAAGTGCAGGACTGGCTTTGCACCGTGTTCATCGCCTTGACGAGCAGCGCGGGTCCGGCGGCGTAGCCGACGCGCCATCCGGTCATCGCATAGGCTTTGGCGACGCCGTTCACGATCAGTGTCCGGTCCTTCAGTTCCGGGCAGGCCGCTCCGAAAGAGACGAATTCGCGCCCGTCGAAAATGATGTGTTCGTAGATTTCGTCCGACAGCACCAGAACCTGAGGATGCTTCGCCAACACCGCGCCAAGCGCCTTCAGCTCGTCCGCCGAATAGACTGCGCCCGACGGGTTGCCGGGCATGTTGAGGAAAACCCACTTGGTCTTCGGCGTGATCGATGCCTCGAGCACCTCCGGCGTCAATCGGAACCCCGACTGTGAGGGGCATTCCGCTATTACTGGCACTCCGCCGAGCAGCTTCACCATCTCCGGGTAGGATACGAAATAGGGAGCGGGCAATATCGCCTCGTCGCCGTCGCCAAGCGTCGCCATAAGCGCGTTGAAGATGATCTGCTTCGCCCCGTTTGCGACCACGATGTCATCCGGTCCGTAGTCGAGGCCATTCTCGCGCCGGAACTTGTCCGCGACCGCCTTCCTGAGCGCAGGCGTTCCTGCGGCCGCGGTGTAAAGGGTCTCTCCGTTCAACGCGGCCTTGTGGGCCGCCTCGATTACGTGCCGTGGGGTCGGAAAGTCCGGTTCACCGAGTCCCAGATCGATGACGTCTATCCCGGTTGCGCGCAATGTCTTCGCCGCTTGCGATGCCGCCATCGAAGCCGATGGCTTCACCGCCGAAAGCCGGGCCGCTACGTAGCTCATTTCACCTCTCCCGTGACGTATCCCTTGGAGCGGTCCTCCTTTCGAGCCGCGTCCGGCCGCAAAGCCGGATCGCCGTACCCGCCGCCGCCCGGCGCCTTAAGCACGAGCCGCCGGCCGGCCGGAACATGCTGCCAGCCCTTGGGCCTTAGCTTCGTCCCGTCGTCGAGCGCGACTACCCCGGCTGCTCCGTCCTTCCCCCCATCGCGGCCCTTGGCCGGATGGTTGACGCGGTCGAACATGGCCGAGAAGTCGAATTCATGCCCTGGCAGAGCCTCGATCTCGATGACCTGGCCGAGTCCCCCGCGATACTGCCCGTCGCCGCCCGAATCCGGCCGCAGCTCTTTGCGCCAGATCACGATCGGTCCGGTATGCTCGGTGGCTTCGATCGGCATCGTCATCACGCCGGAGGGGAAGGCAGTGGCAGAAAGGCCGTCGAGTTCCGGGCGAGCGCCCATGCCCCCCGAATTGAACATCAGGATCTCGGCCTTGCGGCCTTGTTCTCCGGGCACTGGCCGGGCTGAAATATGGATGTTCCACAGCGCGGCAGCGCCTTCGGCGAGGATCTTGCCCGGCAGCGCTTGCGCCAGAGCGCCGAGCACGAGGTCGGGCACCATGTGCCCGATCACATGGCGCAGGCTTACCGGGGCTGGCCGCTCGGCGTTCAGGATGTTCACTGGCGAGGAGATGGTGAAGAAGTCGAGCGATGCCCAGTTGTTGGGAATGTCAGGCGCCACCACGCACTTCAGCGCGTAGCAGGCATATGCCTTGGTGTAGATGATGGGGACGTTGATGCCCCAGCGGCTGATCGCGTCGGTCCCTGTGAAGTCGACATTTACGCGATCCTCCGCGATCTGAACCTCGGCCGCCAGCTTGACGGGGCTGTCGTAGCCATCGGTAACAAGCGTGTTTGCCCATTTGCCTTTAGGCAGCGCGGCAATGCGCTCGGCAGTCGCAGTCCGGGTCCTCGAGAAAATGAACTCGCCAAGGCCGTCAAGCGAAGTCAATCCGATCTCGCGCATCATCTCGACGAGCCGCTTGTGCCCGACGTCATTGCAAGCCGCCAGCGAATAGAAGTCGCCGACCACCTGGTTCGGCTCCCGGACGTTGGAGCGGATGATTCGCACCAGGTCCTCGTTGACCTGGCCACGCTCAGCGAACTTCATGATCGGGATCTGGATGCCTTCTTCATAGACCGACTTGCCGTCGGCCCCGAACCCGCGCCCGCCTACGTCGACAACATGCGCCGTGCAGGCGAAGAAGCCTACGAGAGCATCTCCCAGGAACGACGGCGAAACCATGGTGATGTCGTGCAGGTGCCCGGTCCCCTTCCAGGGATCGTTCGTCACGTACGTATCGCCGGGGTACATTCGCTCCCGCGGAATTTCGGCCATGAAATGAAGGACCGCTTCAGCCATCGTGTTGACATGACCCGGCGTGCCTGTGACGGCCTGGGCCAGCATTCGCCCACGGGGATCGAAAACACCTGCCGAGAGGTCCCCCGCCTCGCGCACCGAGGTCGAGAAGGCAGTCCGCAACAACGTCAGCGCCTGCTCTTCGACAACCGAGATCAGGCGGTTCCACATGACCTGCATGCGGATTTCGTCAAGCGAGTCAGTCATGCCGCGATATCCTTGCGTACGAGGAGAAGACTGCCGTCGTCTTGCATGACGACATCGAAGGGAGACGTGACGACAGTTGACGTCTCGCGTTCCACGATCACCACGGGTCCGCTCGCTCGCTCGCCCGCTCGCAGGGTCGTGCGATCAAGAATGCCCGTCGAGCGAGCCGAACCGCTCGCAGGGTCAAAGACCGCTCGCGCCGTCGGCACCGGGGCCTCGCTGTCCCCGCAGGTAAGTTCATAGTGCGCCGGCGCGGGCCGCTCATCCTCGGCCTTGACCGACCAGGTGACGATCTCGATCTCCAATGCTTCCAGACCATCGATCGCCCTGCCGAAGAAGCGCGCATAGTTTTCGCGGAAAAGCTCCTTCAGCATCGCCGCGTCGGCTTGCGTGAACGCACGGTCAGGAAGCGCAACTGGAATCTCCCACCCTTGGCCAACGTAGCGCATGAAGGCGGTGATCTCGCGAAGGATACGGCCGTCGGTTCCGGCCCGCACGAACCCCTCGGCGTTCGCCTTAAGGTCGCTCAGCATCGCATTGACCTCAGCGGGATCGAATGTCGATAGCCTGGTGATTTTCGAAGCCAGCGCCTCATAGCCGAAAGGCGCCTTCAGGAAGCCGATTGCCGACCCAACGCCAGCGCCAGGGGGGATCAGGCAGCGGTCGATGCCGAGCTTCTCGCAGAGCCTTGCCGCATGTAGCGGGGCCGCGCCGCCGAAAGCGATCATGATGTTGTCGGAAATGTTCTTGCCATTCTCCACCGCATGGACGCGCGCGGCATTGGCCATGTTCTCGTCCACGACCTCGCAGATGCCAAAGGCCGCCGACCGAACGTCAAGTTTCAACCTGTCACCGACGTCGTGCGCAATAGCGGCTTCGGCGTTGGGTACGGAGAGCTTGATCGCGCCGCCCGCGAAATTGTCAGGGTCGAGCTTTCCGAGAACAAGATCGGCATCCGTGATGGCAGGGCGTTCGCCACCTCGTTGATAACAGGCCGGACCGGGCTCGGAAGCCGCGCTTTCAGGCCCAGTCTGAATGCGCCCCATGGCATCTACCCAAGCGATCGAACCGCCGCCCGCACCGATCTCGATCATCTCGATGACCGGGATGGAAATCGGCATGCCCGACCCCTTGCAGAAGCGATATGTCCGAGCGACTTCAAAGGTCCGGGCTGTCTTGGGGGCGTAATCCTCGATCAGGCAGATCTTCGCCGTAGTGCCGCCCATGTCGTAGCTGACGGCCTTTTCCAAGCCGAAGCGCCGTGCAACGTCGGCGGCGAATATTGCACCGCCGGCAGGACCCGATTCGACGAGGCGCACCGGAAATTCGGCGGCCGTTTCCACCGAGATTAGTCCGCCGCCCGAATGAATCATGAAGACCGGGCAGTGAGCGCCCATATCCTTTAGCCGCGTCTGAAGCCGGCTAAGATAGTCGGCCATCTGAGGCCTGACATAGGCGTTTGCGCAAACCGTGTTGAAGCGCTCGAACTCGCGCATCTGAGGCGAGACTTCAGAGGAGATCGAGATCGGCGCTTTGACTTTTGCGGCGATGATCTCGCGCGCGAGCTGTTCATGAGCCGGGTTCATGTAGGAATGAATCAAGCCGATAGCGACGGCGCCGAAACTCTCGGCGGCGATGGTGTCGGCTATCTCTTCCAAAGCCCTCTCATCCAAGGGCTGCAGCTCCTGGCCCTGGGCGCCGATCCGTCCCTTCACGACGAACCGATCCTCCCGCGGGATCAGTGGCTTCGGCAGGCGCAGGTTGAGGTCATATTGCTCAAACCGATTCTCCGTGCGCATCTCGATGACGTCACGAAATCCCTCCGTGGTCACCAAAGCTGTGCGGGCCCCGCGTCGCTCGATCAAGGCGTTCGTGGCCAGGGTCGTGCCGTGGATAACTATATCCAGGTCCGACCAGGCGATGGCCGCGTCGCGCAGCACGATCTCGATCCCGTCCAGAATCGCCTGCTCTGGGGCGGTATAGTTGGTCAGGACCTTCGTGGAGTACATTTTCCCCCGGCAATCCAGCGCAATGTCGGTGAAGGTTCCACCGATGTCGGCCCCGAGTCGGTTTGTCTGGCTCATTGGGCGCTCTCCTTCGCAGCGAACGCAGCCGCCCGCATTTGGCTCAGTGTCTGGCGCGGCGTAAGCGCCTCGGGTGAGATGTTGAGATCGAGCACGGCGCCCGTCTTTGAGTCGAGCGCCCGCTTGAACGCTTCGGGGAAGTCCGCCGTCGTCTCCACTCGCTCGGCGTGATAGCCGTAGGCGCGGGCGAGCGTTGCAAAGTCAGGGTTCTCCATCGTCGTTGCGGACACGCGCCCTGGGTAGTTGCGTTCCTGATGCGCGCGGATCGTCCCGTAGATTCCGTTGTTCAGGATGAGCACGATTGGCTGGGCACCTGCTTGCATAGCGGTCCCTAGCTCCTGACAGTTCATTTGAAAGTCGCCGTCGCCAGCAAAACAGACAACCACCCGCTCAGGAAAAGCCACCTTGGCCGCGACGGCCGCAGGGAGGCCGTAGCCCATGGCGCCGGATTGCGGAGCCAGCAGCCGAGCCTTCGGCCCGAACTTGAAGAACTTGTTCGGCCAGACGGTGAAATTGCCAGCGCCGTTGGTCAGGATCGCGTTCTCCGGCAGCGCGGCGCGAAGGTGCGCGGTCACGGCGACCATGTCGACAGGCGACGGCTGGGCGGGCGCCTCGAAGCTTGCCTCCCACGCCGCGCGACCCTTGCTTCGCCATTCTCCCCACGCCCCCTTGACGGGCCTGAGCGCGGCTGCAAACGCGTTCGGTCCTGCGTGTATGCCAAGCGTCGGCTGGTACACCTTTCCGATTTCGCGGTCGGAACCGTGGACGTGGATCAGGGTTTGCGAAGGCTCGGGTACGGAAAGCAGCGTGTAGCCGTCCGTCGTCATCTCTCCAAAACGGGTGTTGATCGCAAGGATCACGTCCGCGTCTCGGACTAGACCCTTGACGTGCGGCGGCATCCCCACGCCTGCTTCGCCGCAGTAAGCGGGCGAGAAGTTGTCGATTTGGTCCTGATATCGAAATGCCGCAACTACCGGGATATCGGATTCTTCGGCAAATGACTGGAGGGCCCTCTTTCCGGCTTGCGACCAGTTGGCTCCGGCGATCAGGAGAAGCGGTCTTTTGGCCCCCGCAAGCAGACCAAGTGCTTCGTCCATCGCCTCCGGCGCGGCCGCGGCCTCGGCGACCTTGGTCGATCCCGACAGCGGGGCGACGTCAGTGAGCGAGGTCAGCATATCCTCTGGAAGGGCGACCACCACGGGCCCCGGCCGTCCCGTCGTCGCAGTCACCCAGGCACGCCCCAGGATTTCCGGGATGCGCTCCACGCTGTCGATCTCGACGGCCCATTTCGCCATCGTCCCGAAGACTGCGCGATAGTCTATCTCCTGAAACGCCTCGCGGCCTTTCATATCGGTGCCTACCTGCCCGACGAACAGGACCATCGGCACGCTGTCTTGCATTGCTGTGTGGACGCCGATCGATGCATTGGTCACGCCCGGTCCACGTGTCACGAAGCAGAGGCCCGGGTTGCCCGTCAGCTTGCCCCAGGCTGCAGCCATGAACGCCGCGCCCCCCTCGTTTCGGCAAAGGACGAAATCGAGAGCTCCCTGCGTGTCGTACAGCGCGTCAAGGACGGCGAGATAGCTTTCGCCTGGAACGCCAAACGCCTTCGACGCCCCGAGTGCGAGCAGGCTTTCGACTAAGACCGATCCGCCATTTCTCATTGTGAATTCAGCTCCTGGCCCAGCGTGGAACACCTTCAATGATTAGCCGACAGGCACATGGGCGGACATTGAGCGCCCTAAGTCCCGCGCAGCATCCCGCGGCCGGGATCCTACAGTCACGGCAAGCCAGCCTGCGAGAGGCGCCGGCAGCGCCCAATGCAATCTTGGCACTTATATGATAAGTGATATATTTGCGGAAAAGTCAAGCCTCTCCCTTCGCCATTTTCATTGCGCAGGGCACTGAAAAGAGAAGGGCGTTTGGCGCTTACTCGACCTCAGAGGTCGCCGGCTCGTTTAGCATGCCGCGGTAGCGGTTCAGGCTTTCCTCGAGGTGAAGCGCCAGGGCGTTCCGAGCACCTTTGGCATCGCCTTGGGTTATCGCCGCCAGAATTGCGGAGTGTTCCTTGTTGATCTTTTTCAGGTAGCCCTTCGACGTTGGCGTCGACTGGCGGTGCTTGAGCACAAGGTCGAAATTGATCTCGCGGAACACTGCCTCAAGAAAGTTCGGGAAGTGTGGATTGCGAGTGGCACGGGCTATCGCGAGATGAAAATCGAAGTCGGCACGGGCCTCGACTTCCACGTCATTGGTCTCCAGCGTGTCGAGATAGTCGAATGCCCGCGCTATATCCGCTAAAGCATCCGGAGTACGCCTGGATGCTGCCAGCGCGACGGACTGCATTTCCACCCCGAGTCTAAGCTCAAGGATCTCCATCGCGGACCGGATATCTTCGATGCGGCTGATCTCGAAGCTTAGGGCCTTGATGTCGCGATCGGTGACGTAGACGCCAGCTCCCTGCCTGGAGGTCACCTTGCCGGCCACCTTCAATGAGGTCAGGGCTTCACGTATCACGGTGCGGCTGACACCGAACTCCTCGCAAAGCTGCGCGCTTGAGGGTATCTTCTCGCCGGGCGGATACAGACCCGACTCGATACGTCCCGCGAGCTGTGCTACGACGATTTCGGCTAGGTTGCCTCGCTGCGTGATAACGGACGACAATACATCCTCCACTGCCCAATCAAAGACAGCATCATATCACTTATCACATATCATGCTACTGGCAATCCCGGCGGATTGCCGTTAATCAACATGTTCAGCGCCTGAACAGGGTGCAACATCTTGCGTTTGCTTAGAAGTGCTGCCTGCGACCTGCATGAGTACCCCGTCGCCATCAGGACGGTGTCAGTTCCCGCACCATCGAGTGCCGCCGGCCAACTCATCGCATAGATTTCCTGCGAGAGCGCACGGTTTCGCACCTCGTGTCCGAAGGTTCCCGCCATTCCGCAGCACCCGATCTCAGCAACGTTCAGATCAACGCCCAGCTTCGCAAAAATCCTCGCCCATAGCCTGAACGCCTCGGAAGCGTTCGTGCGTTCAGTGCAATGACCGAGCAAAAGATAGCGGCCAAAAAAGCTCTTCTGTGCCGGAGCAAGCCTGTCGACATTATCGACCAGCCACTCTTGCGGCAGAAGAACCCGGGGCGGGATCGACCCGAGACTGGCATATTCCCCCCGGTATGTCAGCGTCATCGAAGGATCGATGCCCACGAGGGTAGCGCCAGTCTCTTCGAGACCCTGCAGGTAGCGCGCCGTTCTCGTCGCGGCCTTTTCGAAGGCGGCTAGATAGCCGTGGACATGCATTGCCTTGCCGTTTGGCAACGGCGCTGACAGGAAGGGCAGGAATCCCATGGAGGAGGCTAGGTCCACGATGTCGAGGACAATCTGAGGATCGAAATGCTTCGTGAACGCATCCGCCACGAACACTACGGCACGCGAGCGATCTCCAGCCGGCAAGGCAAGCAGCCGTTCGCGCGTCGCGATTGCGCAACCACGTTGCTTGAGGCTTCGCTTCAATCGGACCGAAGGCATGGACGGCAGCGCAGTGAGGCCGATCAAATGCGTTGCAAACTTCCCCGGCGTTGAACGAACGAGCGCGTTGTAGAGCGGCTTGAACGGGGCCACCATCGGCAGCGTGGTCTCTATTGCCGCAACGACCGGGTCTTTGAGCGGCCGCAGGTACCGCCCGTAGTAAAGCTCGAGGAATTTTGCGCGGAACGCGGGCACGCTAACCTTCACAGGACATTGTCCAGCGCAGGCCTTGCAGGCCAGGCAAGTGTCCATGGATTCGCGGACCTCGTGCGAAAAGTCGGATCGATTGGCTGGATTGATCGTGTTCCATGCCCTGACGGCCAAACGGCCAAGACCATTCGTTGCACGATGGCGCTTGGCCTCATCGAGCGGATCGACCCCCTGGACTGCCAGTAGGCGAAGCCACTCCCGCATCAGGGATGCCCGGCCCTTCGGAGAAAAACGCCGATCGCGCGTACCTTTGTAGGACGGACACATTACGGAGGTCGCGTCGTAATCAAAGCAAGCGCCATTGCCGTTGCAATTGGCCGCGTTGTCGTATGCGCCCCGAATTCCCTGGGCGATCGTCCGATCGAAATCTCCGCGCAGAGGCGCGCTATCGATCTTGGCCAGCGAATCGTCACCGGGCGTGCAAATCTTGCCTGGATTCATCTGATTGCGGGGATCGAAAGCTCTCTTTATTTCCTGCAGGGCCGGATACAGATCGCCAAAGTATGCGGGGACGTACTCCGAGCGGAGTCCCTTGCCGTGCTCTCCCCACAGGATGCCGCCATGCTTGCGTGTAAGCGCGACTACTGCATCGCTAACGCGCCTTACCAGCGACACATGTTGCGGGCGGGTCAAGTCGAGGGCGGGCCGGACGTGCAGGACCCCGGCATCCACGTGACCGAACATTCCATATTCCAGCCCTTCCGCATCCAGAAGCTCACGGAATTCACGGATGTAGGCCGCCAAATTTTCCGGAGGAACGGCAGTGTCCTCGACGAAAGCCACCGGCCGCGCCGAGCCTTCCGCGCCCCCTAGCAGGCCAACTGCACGCTTTCTCATCGCCCAGATCGCATCGATGTCGCCGCCATGGCGCGCAATGGTATGGCCGCCGCGAGCCTCACAAGGTGAAGCCAACAGGCCGCTCTCGACCGCCGCAATCTTGCGGGACAATTCCTCCTGGTCGTCGGCCAGCACCTCGACAATGTTGATGCCGTTTGCGGCACCGGATGCTTCAATCGGAAAGAACCGCGCGATCGCCGGCCAGCCGCCATCGGCCCTGGCCAAGCCAAGCACCTTTTCATCGATGGTCTCCACCGATGCCACGCTCAAAGCCACGAGGTTGCGAGCGTCCTCCAGCGCACCGTTGAAATCGGCATAGCGGATGTTGACCAGGGCGGCATAAGGCGGGATCGGCAATAGATTGAGCTCCGCCTCGGCGAGCATTGCGAGCGTGCCCTCCGATCCACAAAGCAGCGCATTGAGGTCGAAGCGGCCATCCTCGCGTCGAAGATGCGCAAGATCGTAGCCCGTCATGAATCGGTTCAGCTTAGGGAACGTTTGCGCGATCAACTCTCGATGTGAGCGCTCGACGCGGTCAGCCACGCGACAAGCCTCGCCAATGAGACCAGGCATCGCTTTGAGTGCCTGCAGCCCACCTTCGTCGACGGGTCTTGACCAAAGTGTATAGCCGTCCGCCATCACTACCCGCAACCCGATCACGTGGTTGCTGGTCTTGCCGTATAGGCATGACCCTTGGCCGCACGCGTCCGTGCTGACCATACCTCCGATCGTTGCGCGATTTGAGGTCGACAATTCCGGCGCGAAGAATAGCCCATAGGGCTTGAGAGCAGCGTTGAGTTGATCCTTGACCACGCCGGCCTCAACTCGGGCGACGCGCCGGATCGGATCGATCTCAAGTATCCTGGTCATATGCCGGGAACAGTCCACGACCAGGCTTTTGGTCAGGGATTGACCATTTGTGCCTGTGCCGCCACCGCGCATCGCAATCGAGACATCGCCGAATGCGGGCTCGGAGAGAATCCGCGCCAGGACCTCCAGGTCCTCAATGCCTCGGGGGAAAAGGACGCCTTGCGGCATGACCTGATAGATGGAGTTGTCTGTGGAGTAGACGGCCCTAACGCTGGCGCCGGTCGCGATCTCGCCCCGGAAGCCTGCCTCGGTCAGCCGCTCGAAGATACCCGGTGACGCGAGGATTTCCTCTCTGTCTGAGGCAAGGCAGGGAATCATTCGGCATCCGCGAAGAAATTTCTTGTGCTAATCTCAAGTTAGCATATAAGTGATAACATACCAATCTCGCATTCGATAGGGGATTTCTCGATGCAGGGCCAGACTGCGATTATCGTCGGCGGCGCCTCCGGTCTCGGCCTAGTGACCGCGAAACTTATGATCACTCACGGGGCTGCAAAAATCGGTCTGATCGATCGGAACGAAACTCTTCTGGCCTCTTCCGCCCAGAGCCTGCGGGAACTTGGGGCCGATGTGGCGACGGCGGCAGCCGACATATCGAGGGCCGAAACCGCCCATCGCGGCTTCAACGAGATCGTGGACAAGCTCGGGCGCATCCATGCCCTTGTTAACAGCGCCGCAATCTATCCCCGCAAGGCGATTCTAGACATCACCGATGACGAATGGGACCTGGAGAACGCAATCAACATCAAGGGTACGTACCACATGATGGTCGCCGCGGTTCGGCACATGCGGGATTTCGTCAGCCCGCCCGAGGTGACAGGCCGCATCGTCAACGTAACCTCGGTGGACGCCTTCAAGGCGCATCCGCAAAACGCTCACTACGCCGCGACCAAGGCGGCAGTCGTGAGCCTCACCAAGTCCTTTGCCCAGGAATGCGCCAAGGATCAAATCCTGGTCAACTCGGTCGCGCCGGCGGGCTTCGCCACCGACAGGGCGAAGGAGCTTGGGTTCCTCCCTGAACTAGCCAAGGCCAGCGCACTGGGCCGCGCAGCGGAGCCAGTCGAGATGGCGCAATGGATCGTCATGATGGCGAGCGCCCGAAACACCTACGCCACGGGTGAAAACGTCGTGATCAGCGGCGGATACATCTATGTCTGACGCGATTGCACCCTATCGCACAGCCGTCGTAACCGGGGCCACGAGCGGTATCGGTCGGGCGATCGTTTTCGCCCTTAGGAAGCGCGGCCTTGGGGTTTACGCCGTGGGGCGCAACCAGGATCAGCTCAGCGAGCTTGCAGACCTATGCGGCGCCCTTCCTGTTCGGGCGGATGTCCGCGAGACGGGAACGATTGCCGCGGCGCTGGCGGGCGTGGACATCGACATTCTCATCAACAATGCAGGCATCCTTTCTAGCCGGGCGACCTTCTTTGAGATCGATCCTGCCGAGATCGATGCCATGATCGACGTCAACCTCAAGGCACCGATGCATCTGACCCGAGCCCTGCTGCCGGGGATGGTTTCCCGCAAAAGGGGGCATCTGATCTACATAGGATCGAGCGGCGGGCAGGCGCCTTACCCGGCGATGGCCGCCTATGGCCCTTCCAAAGCAGGCCTCAGCCTGTTCTGCGACAACCTGAGATGCGACCTCTTGGGCACCTCGGTCCGCGTTAGCGAGATCGTTCCAGGCCGGGTCCAGACTGGGCTATACAGGACGTCGATACCAAACAACCAGGCCCAGGCTGTACTCTACGACGGGTATCGGCCCATCCAGCCGGAACAGATCGCGACAATCGTGACCAGCGTGATCGACCTGCCAAGCTTCGTCGACGTCTCGCGCGTCGAGGTGTTTCCGACCGACCAGGCGGCGGGCGGCGGCACGATGGTTAAGCATGTCCCGTGATCCTGCTGCGCGGTGTCGCGCGAAGTCGCTCAAGGCCGCCAAAGGCCTAAGCGGCTGGCGAAACTGAGGTCCCCAAGGCAAGAATCCAATGGCTCAAACCGAGATGGCGCCTGCATTGGCGATAATCAAAGGCGGTCGGGACCGACGCGAGCTCGCGCCGGCTTACCGGCCGATCGGGCTGAGGGCTGTGCTTGCAGCCTACTCGGTTCAGGCGAAGCCGGAACATAATCGGGGCCAGTCCCGAGGGCATCTTGCCATAGTGCGGGTATCGGAAGGAAAAGCCCGGACGTAAATGCGCCGCCCGCCCAGGACGCGGCCGCCGCGGAGCCGATGCGGCGGCTCGACCGGGCATTCCGGTTTCCACGCCTGGATGGCTGAGCCGTCACGATCATCAAGCTTCGCATCGATAAGCTTTAGTGACTCAATCCAACGCAAATGATAACCGAAAGGAGCGTCTGGCGGCGGACGGCGTGCGTCAACTGATGGAGCGGGTGCATCCGTGGCTGATCTTTTCGAGCGGGTCACGCTCCGCCAGCTGCAAATCTTCCTGGCTGCAGTGGAACACCGCAGTTTCTGGCGCGCTGCATCACAGCTGGACCTGTCTCCCCCAGCGGTGTCCATGCAAATGGCCAAGCTTTCGGAGGCACTTGGATCTCCGCTTTTCGAGAAGGACGGCAGGTCGATACAGCTAACGGCCGCGGCGACGGCGCTCATTCCATACGCTGAGCGGATGACCGAGGCGCTGCACGAGGCTCAAAGTGCCCTCAGCGCCCTGCAAGGCCGGCTGAATGGCCTGGTGCGCGTGGCGATGGTAACCACGTCCAGAAATTTTGGACCGCACTTGCTCCAGGAGTTCCGCCGAAGGCACCCGGACGTCGTCATCGAAACGACCATTGCGAACCGGGAAGGCGTCATCAGACGCCTGGAGGCCAATCAAATTGACATCGCTCTCATGGGGCGCCCGCCGCAGCGGATCGAGGTCGAGGCGCGGCCGTTCGCCAAACATCCGTATGTCCTCATAGGACACCCAGCCAGCGCCTTGGCGAAGCGGAAGATGATTTCGCGGCGAGAGTTGTCACATCAGACCTTTTTCGTTCGCGAAGAGGGATCCGGGACACGAATGGTGCACGAGAACTACTTTCTCGGTGAAAAGCTGCCGCTGCCGAACGCGTCGATGATGGACAGCAATGAGAACATTAAGCAGGCCGTCATGGCCGATATGGGGATCGCCTTCATTTCTGCCCACACGGTGGCACTCGAGCTCGAAGCCGGAAAGCTGGCTATCCTCGCGGCAGACGGCATGCCGACGATGCGCGAATGGTACGTGCTGCACCTAAAGGGCAAGAAACTCAGTCCAGCTGCGCTGAGCTTCAAGGAGTTCGTGCAGGATGAAGGTCCCGGGCTGATGCGGACCCTCTTCAAGAGGTTCGAAAAATGGGCGTAAGGCTAGCCGGGCGTTGGACTTAATTGCGGCGCCACTCCCTCGGGCCGATGGCATGGATCGAAGTTCCGCGGCTGTCGACTGCGACCGTCACCGGCATGTCTTCCACGCGCAGGCGATAGATCGCCTCCATGCCAAGGTCGGCATAGGCGACAACCTCAGCCGTCCTGACAGCCTTCGAGACAAGGTAGGCCGCACCGCCGACCGCGATCAGATAGGCAGCCTTGTGGCGGGCGATTGCCTCGATAGCCTCCGCACCCCGCTCAGCTTTCCCGATCATCACTCGCAACCCGGTCCCGGACAGAATCTCTTCGACGAAGCGGTCCATGCGCGTCGCCGTGGTTGGACCCGCCGGACCGATCACCTCACCGCCTGCTGGCTGGACAGGGCCGACATAGTAGATGGCGCGCCCCTGGAGATCGACGGGCGGCTTCTCGCCGGCGCGCAACGTCTCCACCATTCGCCTGTGCGCGGCATCGCGACCTGTGAAGAGGGTACCCGACAACAGCAGCGTCTCGCCGGGCCGCCAGGCAGCGATCTCCGCATCGTCGAGGCGGTCGAGGTTGACGCGGCGGGCTGCAGCCGCGCTCTGCTCCAGCACGACATTGGGCCAGTCATCGGAGTTTGGGGCGTCGAAACGCGCAGGACCCGAGCCGTCCAGCTCGAAATGGATGTGGCGGGCCGCCGCGCAGTTCGGAATGAGCGCGATAGGCAGCGATGCCGCGTGGGTGGGGAAAGAACGCAACTTGACGTCCAGGACGGTCGTGAGCCCCCCCAAGCCCTGCGCGCCGATTCCGAGCGCGTTCACCCGCTCGAAAATCTCCAGCCGCAGCTCTTCAATCCTTGAGCCCGGGCCCCGGCGCTTGATATCCAGCATATCCAGCGGCTCGTTGAGGGATTCCTTCGCCATCGCCATGGCCTTGTCGACGCTGCCGCCGACACCGATCCCGAGGATGCCCGGCGGACACCATCCCGCCCCTAGCGTCTCTACCGTTCGCACGACCCAGTCCGCAATGGATTCACCGGGATCAAGGACCGTGAATTTGGCCTTGTTCTCCGAGCCTCCGCCCTTTGCCGAAACGTCGACGGTCACCCTGCTTCCCGCAACCAGCTCTACGTTCACCATCGCAGGCGTGTTGTCCCCGCTGTTCACGCGCCCGAACAGGGGATCATGCACCATCGAGGCGCGGAGGGGATTGTCGCTGGCCTTCCAGGCGCGGCGCACTGCCTTGTCTACGAGATCTTGCAAAGACCGCCCGGTAAGGATTCGGGCTCCGATGCCGAGCTTGACGAAGACGTTTGCAGTGCCCGTGTCCTGGCAAATGGGCCGTCGTCCAACGGCGCACATCCGGGAGTTCATCAGGATTTGCCCGATGGCCTGCTTTGCCGATGCGCTTTCCTCCCGTTCGTAGGCCGCGGCCAAGCCGCGGATGAAGTCCGGAGGATGATAGTAGGAGATAAACTGCAGCGCCTCGGCAATGCTGTCTATGAAGTCTGCTTCCCTGATCTCAGCCATCGCGGATCTACGCTTCGGGATCGAAGGGCACGCCGAGGAGAGGCGCATGCTGCTGCGCCCCATAGACATCGGTTTCGCCAACTGCCGCCGACGGGAGGCGTCGTTTGATAGTCGCCTTTATGGCGTTCGCTGGTTCGAAGGCCACGATATCAAGAACGTCTTCCTCCGGAACCCCATAGAGACGGCTGATCAGCCCCTTGTTGATCAACTGGGTGTCGCGTGCCCGTTCGAAGGCTCTCCGTTCCTTGAAGATGACATCGAGCGTCAGCTCGAACGGCCCGGCGTTCTTGCTGCGCACTACGAGTGCCGCATCCGCGAGAGTGCCCTTCATGGTAGCTTGCCCTGCAGTTCGGAAATCTCGATGACGGGAAACAGGCTACGAGGGCTATCCACTTCCAACAGATGGTAGAGGCTGAATTCGTAGACCTGTCCGGCCTTGAAATCCGACGGCGAGTAAGGGAAGGCCAGATTGCCGGCCGTCGAGATGCGGCCAGGATAGCCGAAGTGCAGCATCGTCGCCCGGGCGAAGCCGCAGATCGTGTCTGCAAGCGCCTGGGTCTCGGCCACCGCTTCGATCACGAGGCAGATTTCATGCGAGGTGATCGTCTTCAGAGGCTCGAGTTCGCCCATGACGCCATCCCTGCCATAGACGCGAACGATCAGCTGATAGGCAGTGTCGGGGACATGGGAAAAGTTGTCAGCGACGCGGCGGCGAACCCCGTCGATGATCGTGTCGACCTGGGAAATGAAGACCGGATCCCGGGCACCTGCGATCGAGACGGTACGGCAACCGGCAGGCGAGGCACCTTCGAGCTTCACTCTGTAGGGGCGCGACGGCACGAAACGGCTGCCGGAAACGCGCACCCGCTGCTCGTCCAACTGCTCGAACCGCGTCTGCGTGAGGTCTAGCGCGCCGCCGGGGCCGGGCAGGTGATATGGATCGCTCTTCTCATAAAGCGTGTGCGCCGCAACCGATGCCACTGTGCAGCGTCGACTTGCAGAAAGCGCCTGAAGCGTGAAGCTGTCTTCCGACAACGTGCCGAGCATGCAGTCGCTGCCGCTGCCTGGCGTCGCGGCGATGGCGGCGCATTCTAGAATCTTGCCCATGTGCAGAGCTAGCCCGCGGTCGAAGCCGCGCGCAATCGGGACGGCGGCGAAGACAGCCGGATCGTAGCAGCGCCCGGCGACGACGACATCCGCCCCACGCGCAAGAGCATCGAGAAGCGGCTCCTCTCCCATCTGAGCTACGATGTGCGTACTGGCGTTGATTGTCTCGCGAGTCGCTGCAGGCACTCCGGGGAGTGTATCCACCTTGCCGCGGGCCAAGGCATCGCAAAGGGCCGCCTTCTCGATATCGGCGGGGATCGATGCCAGGCATCCTTGAAGCTGGTCTTCGGTCGCGACTTCTCGAACGATGTCAACGGTCCAATCGAGATGGGGCCGGGCGCCGCAGCCACCGGCGCTGCCTATCAACAACGGGATGTCCCGCCCCCTCGCGGCGCGCAGCATGAGCCGAAGGTCGCGCTTCACCGCCGCGCGGTCGGTGAACGACACCCCAGCCCCCAGATAGTACGGGCCGGGATCGCTCGATCCGGCATCGACTGCGATGACATCTGGATCGTGGGCCAGGCCCGCTTCGAAGGACGCCTCTGGAAAGCCGTAGCCGAGAATCGCTGTCGGCGAGAGCACCTTGATTTCCCGCTGTGCGGTCGAGCCCGCCTGGTTTCCGGTCGGCTTCATGGCCTCGCCCCAGCACTCGCGCTCTTCGCCTGGAGGATCGCCAGATTGCGCCGCATCTCGTTCGCCACGATAGTCATGCCTTCGTCGAAGCCCATGCCAGGCTTGACGAGGACACGCTGCGGCCGCGACGCCTGGGCGACGTGCAGGCAGGTTCTGGCCGAAACGTCAGTCTCGTTGCAGGTGCCGCCCTGGTAGGCCTCGACTCCGTGCTCCCGGCAATACAGGACTGCCTCCACGGTGTTATGGACGCTGCCCAGGTCCGGCGTCTTGATCTGCACCATGTCGCAGCACCCGGCGTCGACGAACTCGACGATGTCCTGGTAGGTATTGCACCATTCGTCCGCCACGATCTTGACCGCACTGCCGCGGACGCGAAGTGCCTCGCGGATTTTCTTCAGCAGCGCTATTTGGCCTGCCTTGCTCCCCGCGTCGACCGGGCCTTCGATGTAGAGCTCGAAGGGAGAGACCCGCTCGCCGAGCGCCGCGAGGTAGGGGGCGATCCTGTCCGGATCGTTTCCGAAAATTATGCCGATCGTCCCGTAGACGTCGACGTGGAGAACGGGCTTGTAGCTGGTGTCTGTTCGCAGCAGGAGTATGCGCTGCGTCAGCCAGGTCATGTACTCCTGCAGCTTGCCTCCGTTTCGTCCGAGCTTGCTGGGCACGTTGTTGATCAAGCCGTGTGGCAGCGCGTCGACGCCTTTCATGATCATCTTGTCGACGGCGTTATAGCGGTCGTCGCCGCTTTGGCCGAACAGGGCGAGCGGGTTCAGGTCAATCGGCAGATTGTACTCGTCACAGACGACCTCGACCTTGAGCCGCCCCGACGCCTTCGCGGTGGCATCCAGAAGCGCCTGGGACAATCCGTAACGGATTGCGGTGTGGATCCGCTTGCCGTCCTGTTCCAGCTCGTCAAAGAAGCGCGCGTTGGCGACGAACTCGCCGACGTCCCGGCCTATCAGCAGCGGCCGCAATACTTCCTGCATCCATGGAATGTAGCGAGAGGCCGTGAAGAGCGGATCGCGTCCGCCGGCGCCCGAATACTGCACGGCAGCGCAGTCGCCCTCTGCCCAAAGGCCGTTCTCAAGCTTCAGAAGAACGCTCACTGCTTCCCCTGATTGCCTTATTCTGTCGAACCCGGGCGTTTTGGCTTTGCCGACGTAGGTAAAGCCGTCTTGCCCGGCACCCGCCTTGATCGCCGCCTGGTCGTCAAAATAAAACGAGGACAGGGCGGGCGTGAACAGTGCTTCGGTGATCTTCATGCGAGTGCTCTGGTATCCTGGTGCAGCGTGGGCGCGTTACGGGCGACCAATCAAATTGCTCGCGGAGATGGCGCGAACGTCGTCCACGACCATCTGAAACGATGCCTGACGGCCCTCGGTCGCGGCGCGTTCGGCGATCTTGTCTTTGTGGAACGTCACGATGTCTTCCGGGAGCGGAATGTCACCCTTGCTGAAGACCCGGATCGCGCCGTGGTTGTCGCGAACTGGCGTCATTCGTCCGGCGTTGACGCTGGCCGGCGCAAAGGGAATGTCCATGACGCCCGCTTCGAACGCCAGGACGGCGCCCCGCGCAACATCGCCTTGGCCGAGTTCGATGACCTTGCGCATCACCGCATGCACCTCTCGCTCGATGACCGCTATTTCCTGGGTGATCTCGTCGGTCTCCAACGGCTTCTGATCGCCGATCATGTTGATCATCTGCGCCGTTGCCTGGAGCCCGGCGCGGTTGGCCTCCATGGTCGGCACGCCGGCGGCCTCGTGGGGTGTCTTCACAATGATCTTCGTCGCCCCCGCGAACTTCGCGGCTGCGGAGCCGAGCGCTATCACCGAATAGGCTTGGGCTTCGTTCTCGGGGAAGCCGCCCATCCACTGATGGAACACCGTCGAGAGCGCGTAATCCTCGTGGCCAAATTCTGCGAAGTAATGCTTCGCGAGCCTGCGCAATGACCGGATAGCAGCGATGTCTTGCGCCAGGTTGCCTGCCTGGCCGTATCCCAACGTGATGCACTTGACGCCCTGTTCCAGCGCCAGAAGCCCCTCGATAAGGGCGACAGTGTGGGAGACAAAAGGGGGTACGAGCGTTCCAGTGAGGGGACCGAACGGCTCCCTGTTGATCCTGATGCCCTCCTCTTCGTAGAGGCCGACGAGACGGTCGCAATATTGCCAGTGCCGGATCGACCTATCCAACGGCACGCTCTTCGAGTACGGAATGTTGTAAGAAATCCCGCCGCCCTCGAAGCTGGAGAATCCCGCGGCCAACGTGATCTCCGCCAACAGGCGAGCATCCGGAGTGCCATGACGAACCTGGACTGGCTTCTCCAGGCTGTCGACCAACCGCTGGCAGCCGGGAACACCGTGGTTCACCGGAGGAAAGCCGTTCAAGAGAGAGGTCCCCGCGGCTCTGGACCGCTCGATCCCCTTCTCCGCCTCTTGGTACCGATTGTGCCTGGTATAGGCATCAACCGTTGTCGGAAGGACATCGCAAAAGGGAGAAAGATCCTGGAGAAGCTTTGTGTGCTCGCGCAGAAGGGCTACGCCAGCGCGCGGCTGCAAAAGTGTCTTGCCAGTCGCTTCGGCTCGCGCCAGCGCAACCGAAAACTTCTTCGCCTCCGTCATTTGTTGATGACGCTGGATGGCTTCGGCGAAATTCACTTCCTGGCCGGTGGGCCACGACCGCAGCACGCCGTACCTTTCCGATTCGTACGCGGATCGGGGAAGCTTCTTGTTTTCGATCATACCGCCAATCGGGAGTGTCATGGAACGAACCGTCGAAAGGGTTTGGGGGTTTCAGTTGTTCTCGACCAGGGCGCTAAGACCTGCCCGGACTGCTGCCATGGGGTGGGCGGCGGCCACGTTTGCCAGAAGCGGAAGAATGTATTCGGGGTCGCGGAGGTATCGGGCCCTTAGCGGAGCCAGAACGCGCTTCCCATATTCGTCAGCCGTTAGGGACGAAAGGCTGTTTTGCGGCCGGAAGTCGGCCGTCGCCGAGAGGTATCCCCCAGTTCCAATGATCTGCGGAACATCGGTGAGGTCGCGGCCAACCTGAACGTTGACCAATCCTTCCACAGTGCAGACCTGGTGAGCACGACCGGAGTGACGCATCAGGGAATGCGCAAGGTTTGCGCTAGCGAGCACTGTATCGAACTTCTGTTCATCGAGACTCCTGGCCAGCGTTTCCGGAGCCCTCGAAACCCTGTCAACATAGACAGAGAAGGCTGAATCCGGTCCGAGGCTTTCGGATGGGTCCAGTTTCCGCGCGGCCACTGCTGCCGAGCGGGCAGAGACGCGCATGCCTAAATCGCCCTCAACCGTCCGCTTCACCTTGGCCTCCGGCAGTCCGCGGCGCACCGTGCCCGCCTGATTTTTTTCCTCGTGTACCGAATAGACGTCGGTTGTGGCACCGCCCATGTCGACCATGACGAACTCGCCGAATTCCGGGGCGAGCTCGGCGATGTTCCGGCAGTATTCGAAAAGGGCGTAAGGCGTAGGCGAAGGTTCGCGACCTGTATGGGCGACGATCCTATCGAGGCCCTTTCCCTTGGTTATTCTCTGGAGAAACAACTCTCTGATCGCGGCACGGGCCGGCTCTGGATTGGGGTTATCCAACCCGGGCAGTATATTCTCGACGCAAACAAGGTCCTGCCCATCCAGAATGCGCTCAACGTCATCTCGAACGTCACGATTCCCTGCAAAGACAATGGTTGCGGCCAAGCCGGCATCGGCAAGCTTTCGGGCATTCTCCACCGGGTAATGCGCATTTCCTCCATCTGCTCCGCCCGCAAGCAGGATGATGTCGGAGTTGGAATTGCGAAGCGCTTCAATGTCTGCGGCGCTAAGCGAGTAAGCGAAGCTGTGCGTAATCTTCGCCCCGGCCGAATACGCCGTCAGCTTGGCCATCTCCGCGGTGAGGTCGGGTACAATGCCAATTGCGGCTATCGCCAGACCACCCTTGGCAGAGGAGGAATAGAAAAGCTCATCGTGCTCCCCATCCGCAGACAATGCGTCAAATACAAAGTTGAAACCGCGGGAGAGGTCATCCACCGTAGTCGGATGGGCAGCGCGTTTGGCGACGCGCAACTCATTCGGGCTCGATAGCACAAAGGCGGCGCCCTTGGTCCACGTGGAGCCGATATCTACCGAGATGAGTCTCATCAGGCTTTGCAGAGCTCCGCGACCTGCTCCGGCCGCCCCTTAGCACGTTTCTGCACGATCTCGCCCTTGAGCATGTCCACGAACATCTTCAGATCATCACCCGCTCTGAAGACGCGATCGAAGCCCATGGCCTTGAACTGCTTCTCGATCGAGTCGAAATCGCGCTTACCAACAATGAGGTTGCCGCCGATATAAAGCAGGATGTCGCCGATGCCGCGCTCGATACAGCGCTCCCGCAAGCCCATGCAGTCGATTTCACCATGTCCATAGATCGATGAGACGAGGATCGCATCGGCGCCAGTCTCAATGGCCGCGTCGATAAATTCGTCCTGGCTGACCATCACGCCAAGATTGACGACGCTGACGCCTAGCTGCTCGATCACGTTCATCAGGATCTTGTTGCCCACTGCATGGCAGTCGGCACCGATTACACCGAGCACCACTTTGAATTCCGAAGTGACCATTGCGCTGTCTTTCCTAGGAAGTTCGACGGATTGGGTCCGGTCTCATACAAGGAGGTCCAGAGAAGTCAATAATGATTATCTGTTATTCTGAATAGATAAGCGATGCTGATCTATTTCTGGAGGGCGGGTAATGCACCAAGCCCGTGGTCGCCCCTCGGAAACGGCATCGCGCCAGTTCTCGCTTGACCGTCTTTACATATATCACTTATCATATAAGTGTCAACAAAATGAAGTGCCCATCGTGCAGGGCCGTGCGGCACCACGGGCCGCCGCATTGACCGCGAAGTCTGCTCGGGCTGACTGGAACGAGGAAGGGAACCCTATGCTGCATCAGAATTTGATCGCCGGAGAGTGGCTTGGTGGCGAAGCTTCGCCGAACATCAATCCTTCAAACACGCATGACGTGGTCGGCGACTATGCGCGGGCAACCGCCGACGACTCGAGAGCCGCCATCGCCGCGGCGAAAGCTGCTTTCCCCGCTTGGTCGCGTTCGCCCATTCTGGAACGGCACGCTCTCCTCAGGAAGGCCGGCGACGAAATCATGGCGCGAAAACTGGAACTGGGATCGCTGCTTGCCCGGGAGGAAGGCAAGACCCTTGCCGAGGCGATCGGAGAGGTGACGCGCGCCGGCCAGATCTTTGATTTCTTCGCCGGCGAGGTGCTGCGTCTTTCCGGGGAGACGCTGCCTTCCGTCCGGCCGGGGATCGGAGTGGAGATCACCCGCGAACCGCTCGGGGTTGTCGGCATCATCACCCCGTGGAACTTTCCCATCGCAATCCCGGCCTGGAAAATCGCGCCCGCCCTGGCGTACGGCAACACCGTCGTGCTGAAGCCCGCCGATCTTGTGCCCGGCTGCGCGTGGGCGCTCGTCGACATCCTTCATCGCGCAGGCGCGCCCACCGGCGTCGTCAATCTCGTCATGGGCCGTGGAAGCGTCGTCGGCCAGGCGCTTCTCGAGAGCGGAGACGTCAATGCGCTGACGTTCACCGGATCGATCGGCACCGGCAAGCGCGTGGCTCTTTCTTCGATCGAGCACAACCGCAAATTCCAACTCGAGATGGGCGGCAAGAATCCGTTTGTAGTCCTCGACGATGCCGACCTCCCTGTCGCCGTCGATGCGGCGGCCAATTCTTCCTTCTTTTCTACGGGCCAACGCTGCACCGCCTCGTCTCGCCTCATCGTGACCGAAGGCATCCACGACCGCTTCGTCGCAGCGCTCACGGAGCGTCTCCAGAGTCTCGTGATAGACGATGCGTTGAAGCCCGGCACGCATATTGGCCCGGTAGTCGATGAAAGCCAGTTGAAACAGGACGTCGACTACATCGGCATTGGCCAGCGCGAAGGCGCCAAGCTTGCGTTCGGTGGGAACAGGCTGGAGCGCGACGCCCCCGGCTTCTATTTGCAGCCGGCGCTGTTCACTGAAGCGACCAACCAGATGCGCATCGCAAGGGAAGAAATCTTCGGCCCGGTTGCCGCGGTCATTCGCGTGAAGGACTATGATGAGGCGCTTGCTGTCGCCAACGACACAGACTTTGGGCTGTCGTCCGGCATTGCGACAACAAGCCTGAAACACGCCACGCACTTCAAGCGCAATTCGGAGGCAGGCATGGTCATGGTCAACCTGCCGACGGCTGGCGTCGACTTTCACGTGCCATTCGGCGGTCGTAAGGGATCGTCCTATGGTCCTCGAGAGCAGGGACGATACGCAGCGGAGTTCTACACCACGATAAAGACCGCTTACACTCTCGCGTAACGGACGAACCGACCCGGCCAGGCAAATGTCGCCGGCTCCCGGTTCGTCGGCCCAAGGATTTCAGGCGACAAAGTCGTCGGGGTTCCTTTCCCTCACGGCACTTCACGAGCGTGTTGAGGCTACTTCCGCGGCGTCGGGGTAAAGTCAGTGCAGGCGGGCGAGGCATCTCCCGTATCGAGAGGGCTCCGAAAGCACTCGCCGCAGGCCGTCCTGGCGACCCGACGGCCCATGCGGAGGCGCTGTTCGACGCTATGGTCGGTCAGGGCCCTCGGCTGCCTTCACAACGGCGGTTTGACGATCGCAGGAAATCGGAAAAGCATGGGATTGCGCTAACTGCCGCGGAAATGGAACAGCTGGATCGCCTGCTGGAATTGGGTCTAGACGCGATAGCGTGAGCAGAGCGCTGTTGCCTTTCGTTCTGGAAATTGTCGGGCACCTGCGGCCGGTGCCCGCAATCAAGAAAATGCCCTATCGCCTGAGGCGATAGGGCACTCCAACAAGGCGCAACGCTGGGAGCAGCGCGTCCCCTCATTGAATAACGCGCGGCTCTCCCGTATTCGCGCCGGACGGATCGAGACCGTACTTCTTCAGGATCTCTCCGATCTTGCCGTTCGCATGAAGGGCATTGATGTCGTCCTTGAGAGCGTCGGTCAGCTTCGGATTGTCCTTCGTGTGCGGGAAGTTTGACTGCGCGGGCTCCTTGCTGGCGGCGACGCTGTCATCCGGCTCGATGATCTCGACTTTCATGCCGCCGTAGGCGCCATTTTTTTGTGCCTCCTTACCGACGACATAACTCTCAAATCCCGCGTCTATACGCCCTGCTGCCAGATCCTGCGCCATGTTGACGCTGTTGGGATAGGTGATTGCAGAGTCGCCAAAGAGCTTGGCGATGTCGTTGTACCAGAGGTAACCTTGGATGTTGCCCACCTTCTTGCCAGAGAGCTGCGAAACCTTGGTGGCGCCTTCCTTCGAGATGACGCCCATCTGGTCGAGGTAAAGCGGCGCGGAAAGGCTGAGCACTTTCGCGCGCGCCGCCGTTCTGTACCAGTTGCCAACCGTCAAGTCGGCCTTTCCGGAGAGAACGGCCTGAATCGCGGCGGCAGGATCGAGCGAGATGACCTCGACCTTCAGGCATTCCATTCCAACGATTTCGCGAACGATGTCCGGGTCGATCCCGTTGAACTCGCCGTTCTTCACGCTGCTGAACGGCGGAAGTTCGTAAGCTGCAACCGTCAGGGTGCCGGACGTGACGGTCGGGAATTGGTGCGCCGGCTTGCAGTCTGCTGCGGCAGCCGCGGTGAGCGCCGAAAAAGATACGATCACGGTCGCCGTGACAAAGCTTAGGATCTTCATGTTTCCCTCTGGCTCATGTTTGACATTGGGTTCGATGTTACGGTTCAGTTGCGGTCAGTTGTCATAAAGTCGAACGGAAGCACCTCCATCTGTGTGGTTGGCTTATCGGGTGTGATGCGAAAGACGATCTTCGAGTTTTCCTACCGCGATCGTCGCAGGCACGCAGACAGCCGCATAGATAACCCCCGCCAGGATCAAAGCTGGCAGGTATAGGAAAGTGGAGGAGCCTATAGAGTAGGCACGGCTGATCAATTCTGGCAGCGTTATTGCAAAGCAGAGGGAAGTCGACTGCAGGATAGTGATGGAGAAGCCGAGCAACGCAGGCAGGGCTACCATGAGCCCCTGGGGAAGGATGATGTAGCGCAGCGCATCGATCTGGCTAAGACCGATAGCATCCGCAGCCTCCTTTTGCCCCGCCGCGACCGACTCCAGGCCGCCCCGAATGATCTCGCTGGTGTAGGCGCCGGTGCAGCAGGCCAGAGCGAGGACTGCCGAAGCGTACGAAGTAAGCGTTAGCCCGGCCGACGGCAGCCCATAGTAGGCGAATTGCAGGAGCACGAGCGCGGGCGTGCCCCGGCTAAGCTCGACGAAAGCCAGGGAGGAAAGCTTCACCGGGCGAGACTTCGCCTGCACGCCGAGCGCCAGGAGAAGGCCGAGAGGAATTCCAAGCAGAAGGCTCAGGCCCGCCACCTTGAGGCTTAGGGCGAAGCCTCCCAAAAGGGTCGGCAGCCATTCCCGCCAAAGGTCAAGGTACTCAATCATCTGGCCACCCGAGCGCGCATTTTTTTGTCGACTGTCCTGGACACCCAGGCGATGGGCAGGCTCATCGCGATGTAGATGAGCGCGACGACCGCATAGACATCCAGGCCTCGGAAGGTTTGCTGCGAAATGTGATAGGCTGCGTAGGCAAGCTCAGGCACGCCGATGGCTGACGCGACGGCGCTGTCTTTGAGCAGCCCGATCGCGTAGGTAGCTGCGGCCGGAAGCGATATTCGCGCCAACTGCGGTGCGATAATCTCGCTCAGCTGGTTCCATCGCGGCATTCCCAGCGCGGTGCTCGCCTCCCATTGACCGTGATGGATTGCGGCAAGCGAGCCTCGATAGATCTCAGCCATGTTGACGGCGGTAATGAGCCCGAGCCCGATGCATGCCGCGGCGAACGCATTCAACTGAATGACCCCCGATCCAAGTCCGAAATAGATCAGGAAGAGCCAGACCAGCGGGGGGATCGACCGTACGATCAGGATGAACGCGCCAACCAAGGGCTTTAGCAGAGGGATTTTCGTCAAGCGCAACGCGCAAATCGGAATTCCGAGCGCCGCCCCAAGAGAGAAAGCCAATGCGGTCAGCGCCAGCGTATACGGAACAGCCAGCAGGATGGTTACCGCCATGTCGCCCATCTCAGCGGTCCCTCACCGCTCTCAGGAAGCGCTGGGTCCTCTCCGCGCGCGGTGCAGTCATCACCTGCTTGCTTGGTCCCTCTTCTATGATCATGCCGTCAGCCATGACGACCACCCGGTTGGAAACATCCTCGGCGAAGTGCATTTCGTGGGTTACGACGATCATCGTCATTCCGTTTTCGGCCAACTCGCGCATGACCGTGAGCACCTCGACCCCCAGCTCCGGATCAAGGGCGGAGGTCGGCTCGTCGAAGAGCATCGCCTCAGGATCCAGCGCGAGCGCTCGCGCAATGGCTATGCGTTGCTGCTGGCCGCCGGAACATCGGGACGGATATTGGGAGCCCTTGTCCGCAAGACCAACGCGCGAGAGCAGCTGCATTGAGCGCTGGTCGGCTTCTTCCCTGCTTCTGCCAAGAACGCGTTCCTGGGCGAGACTTACGTTTCGCAGCACGGAAAGGTGCGGAAAAAGGTTGAAGGACTGGAAGACCATGCCAACTTTTCGGCGCAGCTTCTGGAGGTCTCGCACGGCGGGATGGCCTCCCGGGGCAATGGTCGCATCGCCGACCGAGACAGTCCCTCCGGTGTGAAATTCGAGTTGGTTTACACAGCGAAGAAGCGTGCTCTTGCCGGATCCGCTGGGGCCGATCATGGCGACGACTTCGCCTTTTGCGACGCTCAGGTTCACCCCTTTGAGCACTTCGATCGGCCCATAGGTCTTCCGGATCCCCTCCAGATGAATCAGCGGTGTCTCCAGCGCCGTGCCCTGGCCGTTGGGGGGATCGAGAGTGTCTGTAGCTTTCATGTATGCCTACCCGATGCGCCGAAGCCTGCTATGAGTGACAAGCCTTCTGGCTTGCGAACAAATAAGACGGACATTCGCGTTTTCGGTTAGGTCAAACGCGATGGCGGCCGCGTTCTGCTCGGATAGCGCTCACCGATAGAGCCAAGCGCAAATCCAGTTCCCTAAAAGGCCGCTCCTTGGCTGCGGTTGATCCGCAGTCCCAGTTCATTTTCGGCTCGCCAATCCGAGCCATCAACTTTCATCATGTATGATAAGTGACATGTTATTGGCAGTCAACTCCATTTTTCGAGCTACGGCGACGAACTCGCCCCGGCCGACCCAACCCTGATCGCGAGGCGCGCCGACGATCGCAGCTCTCCGTAGTGTCGAGGACGTCATTCGGCGGCTAGGCAGTTGACGCACCTCTTACCCCGCGTTGGGACAGGAGCCCGCCGGTCCAAATTGAGCTTGGGCCGTTTGCGCGAGAAGCTCAGGCTGATCAGCCAGAGGACCAAGCCCGCCGAGGTCTCGCGCCACACCCTCGCCCAATGGGGACTCGCGCGCTTCCTCTGTCAAAAAGTTGGTTGTCGGCCACTCGATGTAACCGGATCTTCGGTTAGGGCTGCGTACCGTTGCCGCCACGGGCATCGCTGTAGATTATGATGAATTGGAGGACCTCTGACCCGCTCGCCGACGTGTACGCGTAGCTAACTCGATTTCTTGCTATCGCGCTTTGGCGGCGGCGACTTTGCCACCTTCTTTGAGAAGGGTCGAAAAGCTGCGCATACATTTTGCTGGAACGAAAGGGCCCCAACTTAAGAAGCCACGGCTTCGGGTATCGCATTGATTTTGCGAAGAGCGTCCAACATCTCGTCCAGATTGCCACAAGGGAGGCAGCCTAGCTTGGCAACATCCTCGGTTACATCGACCGGGAGGCCCGAGTTGGTATCCGTCGGCACTTCATTCAGACGTCCTCCGATGAGAATTGGCAAATCAATGTTTCGATCGGCCATGGCGGCTTTCACAGCTTGCGCGTAGCGAAAGGCAACTCCGTTATAGGTGGAAATCGCGATAGCATCGGCACCAGTCTCCACGGCGTGCGCCACAAGCACCTCAGGGTCCACCGCGATACCCGCATCGCTAACAGCGACACCGAGTCCGACAAGGGCTTGCGTCACCAGATATTTGCCGTGCTCATGAACGTCCGTAGTCCCGACGCAGACCGTCAACTTTCTGTCGACAGGGGTTTGCTTCGAAATCCAGGCGGCGGCCTTCTCGTCTAATTCCCGCGCCCATTCAGCAGGGACAAGCGGTGAACGGCCCTGCTGAGTGTCTCGCCCGGGACCAAAGAGTGCTTCCAAACGCTTTGGCCCCATTCGACGGATGGCCAGCATAAGCGCGGCGGGATCGTTGGTATCAACTCCACGATCGGCGAGGCCATCCAGCACGGCCTTCGCAAAACGATTTCCCCCTTCGACTAGCGTGTCGGCCATTGCCTCAACCTTGGACCAGTCAAAGATTGGATCGTAAAACGGTGCATGCTCCGCAAGGCGATGAGCGAAGGTCTGCGCGTCGATAATCTCGTCAACATCCGGTATGCGCTGGTTTTCAGTCACTGGCACCGGGTTGATTGCGTGGCCCGAGGGCCAACGCCTCACATCGAGAATGTCTGTCAGCAGATAGCTCGCGAGGCTCGCGTAGTTGCCTGCGGACGCCGACTGGTAAGAGACCGTGTTTCCGAAGATCATGGTTCCGGGTGTACTGCTTACCCGCGCGAGTGCAGCATGAAACGCTGATCGCGATAGCGGATCACTAAAATGATGGCCATAGCAATGGCCCAACGTCCCTCCGATTAGCCCCTCAACAATATGCTTTTCGATCAGTACCATTCCGAGCGCGCATGCCATGTCCAGGAACAACCCCGCGAACCCGTCGTCAAGGTTGGAGTGGACCAAGACTTGCGACTTCTGGGCAGCGATTAGCCCAAGCGCGACCACAGTTGATCGCGTGGTCGCGATGTCATCATCCCAGTACGGAAGCCTGAAGGTAAAATACTGCCCGAGATTTCCAATCGCGGTTGTGCCGGCTGCTATGGCTGCACAAATGTTTTCGACCGCACCCGGCAACCCAAGCATGAAGTCCCCGAAATGTGCTGCGGCCGGCGCTGCATTGGTGATGCGAGCAAAGTCTTCTGGTCCGTTCAACACGATGCCTGTCCCTCGCATTGCCTTTTCTCGGACAGCTATGGGGTAGCCCATTGACCAGTCGAGCGTGATCCCAAATCGATCAACCGTTACCCCCGCCTCCTGACACCCTTCATACACTTCGGCGATAGCTTCAATTGTTCGATCCACGCTGCGAAAGCCTATGTGCGCGTGCTGCATGACCCGCCGTTCAACCGCGGCCCTCCGTTTCCATTCGACCTCGCTGGCCACCTGCATTTCGGTCAAGAAACGGCATTGGCCGAGCTGCCAAGCCGATGCCAAGGTCCTACCTTCTGCTACCAGGTCGACGCCTGGTTCCATACGAGGCTCAACTAGCTGCATTTCGCGAGTGGTCATTTCAATTCCCAAAGACAGAGCCGCTGACTAAAAGAGCTGCAAAAGCATCACGGCGAGATAGCTGAGGACTGTCATGTCCCGCGTCGGCCCGCTCGCGATGAACGTGCCGGAAGTGAGGTAGAGGCTCCTGTCGCGCTTAATGATGAGCAGCCCATTCATCGCTACCTCACTATTGGCCGGATCAAATCCACTGCGGCCACTTGCTTGGTGTTTCCAACTTCTGCGCGTGAGGCCAGCGCCAAGGCGCGCACGCGTTCAAAACTGTCGTGGAGATGCCTCCGCATAGAGTCACGCGCCACGCGCCCGTTTCGTTTCTCGATGGCCCGCACGATGCCTTCATGCTCGGCGTGGATGCGCGCGTAATAGCTATCCTTCACTTCCGCCGCCACCAGGTGACCGAGTTGGACACGCGACCCGATTATGGGATGCAGGTAGCTCAAGAAGCCATGGATGAAGCGATTGCGGGCAGCATTGGCAATTGCGAGATGAAAATCATGGTCGTAGTGCAGCGGCACCTTGGCAGGATCCTCCCTTAGGCCGTCGGCCTGCTCCATAATGGCACGAATGCCGGCTGCTTCATCGTCGGACCGGCGTTCCGCGCAGAGGCCCGCAGCCTCCACCTCAACGCCCAGCCGCAGTTCGAGAAGGGCGAGGGTTTGCGGCAGCTCCCCGAGGGCTGCCTCCGGTATCGAGAAGACGTATGGAGCCGGCGCCTCGCTGACGAACATTCCGAGCCCTTGTCGCGGGATCACCAAGCCCTCCGATCTCAGCCGCGCGATCGCCTCACGGACAACGGTGCGGCTGACGTCGTACTCGGCGCACAGCTCGGCCTCGGTCGGCAACTGCGTGCCCGGGCGAAGCTCGCCCGAGAGGATATCTTCCGACAGGCTCTCAGCGACCACAGTGGACAGGGGTATGCGCTTCGTCATTTGCTACCTGCCGCACTCACGCGACTGCTTGCGCTCCGATGCCGCCGTCCGCACCCGTTGCGATCGCGACCGTGCCTTCGAAGCGTTTCACGAAACCCTCACCGAGCTAACGAATGTAGCTACCGCCATTGACATCGAGCGTCGCACCGTTCAGCGAGTTCTGCGACGGGCGCAGCACGAAGGCGACGAGTTCGGCGACCTCTGCCGGAGAGGCCATTTCGCCGATTGGAATGTCAGCAACCGCAGCCTGCTTGCCATGCGTGGCGATGAAATCCTCGGCCATGTCGGTGCGCACCCAGCCGGGCGCGATCGCGACGGCCGTGATGCCATCCGCCCCGAAGGAGCGAGCGATGGATTTCGTTAGGTTGACGAGGGCCGCTTTCGTCGCGCCATAGGGCATGGCATCTGCCGCGTAGCCCCGCTGGCCGGCACGGCTTGCCATGTTGACGATGCGGCCGCCGCCATTTGCCTTGAAGTGCCGGATGGCCTCCTTTGCCAGATCGGCGGCGGCGAAGAAATTGATCTGGAACTCCTTTTGCCAGGCCGATTTCCAATCCTCGGGCGAAGCCTCGATGGATATCTCCGTCCGGATGCCCGCGTTGTTGATGAGACCGTGAACGCGGCCCGCCGCCTCGACGGCCTTTCGCCACAGTTCGAACGGCCCATCGGCGCTGGAAAGGTCAGCCTGCACGATCAAGCCACGGCCGCCGATCCGCGACATCAAAACCTCGGCGGCCGCGCTGTCGCGGCCGTAATGAATGATCGGACGCGCTCCCTCCGCGGCGAGGCGTTCGACGATGGCCGCGCCGATGCCGCCAGACGCCCCGGTGACGAGAACAGTCTGGCCCTCAAGCGACTTGTCCATGGTTCCTCTCCTACTTCAAAAGATCTACCTGCGGCCCCCAGGTATCCGAGAGCGCAAAGCCGACGCGGAACGGATCGTCATCTGAAATACGCAGCTCGGATCGCCCGTAGACGTAACCGCGGCCCGTGATGCGCGGCAGCACGGCCTTGCGGCCGCCGACTTCCGTTTCACCTATGGCTTCGGCCATGAACTCGCCGCCTATGATGGAACGCGAGGTGCGGACATCGCCAACTTTCACGAGACCGCGCGCATAGAGTACCGCGAGATTGGCAGAACTCCCGGTGCCGCAAGGCGAGCGGTCGACCCGGCCTGGCGGCAGCACGGTACAGGTGCGCACCGCGCCGTCGGGCTCTCGGTCGCGGAACATGACATAGGCGATTTCGTCGACCCCCGGGAGGGTGGGGTGCTTCACGGGTATCTGTTCCGAAAGCAGGCGCTTCAGTTCGATACCTGCTTCGGCGAGCGCCCGCGAATTGGACGGCCCAATGGAGAGACCTATTTGATCGACATCGACCAACGCGTAGTACACACCGCCGAAGGCAACATCTACCTTGATTTTCCCCCAGTGCGGCGTGTCGACGGCTTGGTCGAGGTATTCCGCGAAGCATGGCACGTTATCCAGGCTGACCGACAGGCACCGCCCTTCCTCGCAACGGGCTCGCGCCAGGATCAGGCCGGCAGGCGTATCTAGCCTCACCAAAGTTTCAGGTTCCCGCATGGCTACGCGCCCGCTTTCGAGGAGCGCGGTGACGACGCAGATGCTGTTGCTGCCGGACATTGGGTGGGCCCGGTCGGCCTGCAGCACGATAAATCCAGCATCTGCATCGAGACGTGACGGAGCGACCAGGAGGTTCACCGTCATGGCGACGTTGGCGCGCGGCTCGAAGGTTACGAAACGACGGAGACTGTCGTCCACCGTGTTGATGTGGTTCATCTTGTCCAGCATGGTTGCGCCAGGAATCTCTGGCGCTCCGCCCACTAGCACATGGCCCAGCTCCCCTTGGCAGTGGACAAGCAGCAAATCGAGCGACCGTTCGAAGCGCATCGCATTAGGTCCTACTTGATGTACCAGCCCCAGGGGGCTTCACTCACGAGCTTGGTGATCTGCTTCGTTTCGAGATAGTTGTCGAAGCCCCACCGACCGAGCTCGCGCCCGATGCCGGATTCCTTGTAACCGCCCCAAGGCGCCTCGGTGAAGGTCGGCTGCGAGCAATTGATCCAGACGATACCAGCGCGAAAGGCCCTGGCAACGCGCTCGGCACGCACGCCGTCTTTTGACATGACCGCCGCGGCGAGGCCAAACCGGGAATCGTTGGCGAGCTCGATGGCTTCCTCTTCCGTCTTGAACGGACGCACGCAGACAACGGGGCCGAAGATCTCCTCGACCCATGCGGCACTGTCGAGCGGCACGTCGGTCAGGACCGTCGGTTGCAAGTAGTAGCCCTTGTCAAACCCATCGGGCCGTGCGCCGCCGCAGGCAACCGTTGCGCCCGCTGCCTTTGCCGCTTCGATCGCATCGACGACCTGTTCGTGCTGGCGCCTTGAGACGAGCGGACCAAGAAGGACGCCGTCGTCCAGGCCATTGCCAATGCGGATACGGTTCGTCTCCTTGATTAGGCGGGCCAGCAGCGCGTCATAGATGCCTTCCTGGACCAGGACGCGCGAGGTGGCCGAACAAACTTGGCCCTGGTTCCAGAAGATGCCGAACATGATCCATTCGACCGCCTGCTCGATATCGCTGTCATCGAAGACTACGAATGGCGACTTGCCACCGAGTTCCAAGCTCACGCGCTTTATATCCCGGGCGGCAGCCGCCATGATTTTGGACCCGATCGGACCCGATCCCGTAAAGGCTAGCTTGTCGACGCCCTTATGGTCGATGATGGCTTGGCCCGCGACAGACCCAGAGCCAGTGACGACGTTCAAGACGCCGGGAGGCAAGCCGGCCTCGTCGGCGATCGCAGCAAGCTCAAGCGCGGTCAGCGAGGTCACTTCCGCAGGCTTGAGCACGACGGTACACCCAGCCGCAAGCGCGGGGGCGACCTTCCAGGCAGCCATCAGAAGCGGATAATTCCACGGAATGATGGCAGCAGCAACGCCGATAGGCTCGCGCACCGCCTTGGAGATGAACCGCTCGTCAGCGAGGGCGATCGGTTCTTCCGGATCGTTGTCCAACTGCTCGGCAAGGCCGGCGTAGAAATCGAAACATCCGGCGGCATCGGTGATATCCCATTCGGCCTCCGGAAACGGCTTGCCGTTGTCGATGACTTCCAATCGGGCAATCTCTTTCACGCGCGCTCGAATGCCATTCGCGATGTCTCGAAGATAGGTTGCACGGTCGGCCCCGGAGAGCTTGGGCCAAACGCCTTTGTCGAACGCTCGCCTTGCTGCGTCGACTGCGATATCGACATCTTCAGCCGTTGCCGCGCTGATCGTGTGAATCACTTCTTCCGTGGCAGGGTTGATCACCTTGGAACTGCCGCCATTGATCGGCTTTACCCACTGTCCATCGATGTAAAGATCGCTTCGCATCTTCGCTCCCGTAAGTGTAGCAGCCGACGGACCCTAGAACCTGTCGACGCGATAGGCATCCATCGCCAAGGGCGGGGTAGCTCCGGTGATAAGATCGGCCATCAGGCGGCCTGCTGTTGCAGCAAGGGTCAGGCCGAGATGTCCGTGGCCAGTCGCGTAATAGACGTTTCGGCATTTCACGGAACGTCCCATGATCGGGACGGTATCCGGAAGGGCCGGACGGTGACCCATCCACTCGCTTGTCTGCTCGACCTCGAGGCCCGGCAATGCCTCCTTGGCTCGTTTCACCAAGACTTTCGCGCGGCGATAGTCCGGCGGCGCGTCCAGGCCCGCCATTTCCACAGTTCCGCCAACGCGGATGCCACCGGCCGTTGGCGTCACCATGAAGGCTCGGGCTGGCCAGATGATCGAATGGCGCATGGATATCCCAGGAGCCATGATTTGCGTATGGTACCCACGCTCCGTCTCGAGAGGTATCGGCTCTCTGAGCATCGCCGATAGGCGGGCAGTGTAGGCGCCGGCGGCGAGCACCGTTCTATCGGCCTCGAAGCGTCGCCCGTCCTTCAACCGGAGCGCTGCGACACCCCCGTCGCCGTGCTCGAATCCTATGACATCGCCTTGCACGAAAGTGCCGCCAAGCCTTTGGAAGGCCTCGGCCAGCGCAGTCACAAGCTTGTACGGGTCCGATATCGAACGGTTGTCGGGCAGAAGGACCGCTTTCGCGATCTTGGTGGAAAGAGCTGGCTCGAGATCGCGAATGGCATTGCCGCCGAGCACTTCGTGACGAAAGCCAAAGTGGCCGAGGGCCTTAAGATGATCGCGGTCGGCGCTGAACTCTGCCTCGTCAGCATAAAGGCTAAGGCAACCTTCAGAGCTCAGCATGTGCTGCAACCCAGTATCGGCGAGCAGCGCCGCCAAGTCCTCGTGCACGCGGCCGCAGAGCAAGGCGCCCGCGGCTTCCAGTTCACGGAGTTTCGATGGTCGGCTAGCCGCGAGGAAGCGCAGGAACCAAGGTATCAGCTTAGGCATGTAGGCCGGGCGCACGCGCACGGGACCCTCTGGGTCAAGCAGCCATTTCGGCATCTGGGCCAAGATGCCCGGCCGCGATGCCGGCGTGAACTCCGACACCGCAATGCTCGCCATGTTGCCGTAGGAAGCACCCCTGCCAGGCTGATCGCGATCGATCAGCACGACGGTTTCACCACGCCGCTGCAGCATGTATGCGATGGTTGTGCCGATAATGCCGGCTCCGACGACGAGAGTAGGCGACACGCAAGCTCCCCATGAGCAATATCAGGCCCGGCACGCCGCTCCTCGCAGCGACCGAAGCGAATGCTTACCAGTTCAGGATCGGCTCCATGGCCGCACGGAAGTCGTCCTTCTCCTGATCGGTCAATTCGCCCAGCGGAGCGCGGCAGTTGCCGACAGGCGTGCCCTGCAGTTCACAGCCATACTTGATCTTCTGCACGAACTTGCCGCTCTCAAGGATGTTCATGGCCCGGTACAGCACTGTCATCATTTCGCGGGCCTTTTCGAGGTCGCCGGAACGAAACGCGCGGTCAAGGTCACAGCAGGGCTTCGCCATGCAGTTGGCCGGTCCGCAAATCCAGGCGTCGGCGCCCCAGAACATGAAATCGAGCGCAATGTCGTCCGAGCCGGAGACCAGGTCGATGCGGCCTTTGTAGCGGGCGTGGATGTCGACCGCGCGCTGGAGGACGCCCGAGCTTTCCTTGATGCCGATAACGCGCGGATCATCGGCGAGCGCGTCCATCAGTTCGAAGGAGATCTCGATGCCGTCCTTCGGAGGGTAGTTGTAGAGGACCAGATTGACGCCAGTGGCATCCAGAACAGCTCGATAGTGCGCGAGGAGTTCCTCCTGTGTCGGGCGGGTATAGAACGGCGTTGCCAGCAGCACTGTGTCGTAGCCGATCTCCTTAGCCCTCTGCGTGTTCTCGATAACCTCCCTGGTGGCTGGCGCGTTGGTGCCGGCTACCAGAATCTCGCCTTCCTTGGCGAAGGCCTTGACGAACTTGAGCACCTCGTCGCGCTCATCATTCGACATGGAAAAGTATTCTCCGGTCGAGCCCATAGGCACCCAGCCTGTCACCCCGGCGGCACGCAGATTGAGCATGTGCTTTTCGAACGCCTTGAAATCGACCCTGTTGTTGGCGCCGAACGGCGTCACCAGCGCTGGCATCACACCTGAAAGTTTCATCTGCCTCTCCTGATCTGACACACCTGGCTGTCCAGGATGGGTCTCCAAACTTCGAGTCTTGTCGTCTCCGTGTCGACGAAAAATATGTCGTCTTCAAGTCGACAAAGTCAAGCAAATTATTGCTGCATATCGCGAATTCTCTTCGGCGAGACATCTCGGAATGAGGGTTCTGCTCAAGGCTAGACCTAGCCCGGCGGTCACCTCAAGCCGCTCACGACCACCGGCGGCGGCGCCGTTGCACAGCGCGAGGCAGCCGCAGTCGCCTCCGGCCGATGCATTGCTCAATGGCCGAGTATCTGGCTCAAGAATGCCTTTGATCGTTCATGCCTGGGGCTGTCGAAGAACTCGGCCGGCGGCGCCTCTTCGACGATACGGCCCTGGTCCATGAAGATCACCCGGTCGGCGACTTTGCGGGCAAACCCCATCTCGTGCGTCACACAGAGCATGGTCATGCCCCCTTCCGCCAGTCCGGTCATGACATCAAGAACCTCCGAAATCATTTCGGGATCCAAAGCGGAAGTTGGTTCGTCGAACAGCATGATTTCGGGTTTCATGCACAAGGCTCGCGCTATGGCTACGCGCTGCTGTTGCCCGCCGGACAACTCACCCGGATAGCTGTTCGCCTTTTGCGGGATCCGCACGCGTTCCAGATAGGCGGTGGCGGTGGCCTCAGCCTCCTTGCGGTTCTGTTTGCGTACCAGCATCGGTGCGAGGATGCAGTTTTCGAGCACCGTGAGGTGCGGAAAGAGGTTGAAGCTCTGAAATACCATCCCCACTTCCCGGCGGACTTCGTTGATGTTCTCGATCTCATCGTTCAATTCGGTGCCGAGCACGCGGATTGTTCCACCCTCATGCTCTTCAAGCTTATTGAGACACCGAATGAGCGTGGACTTGCCTGATCCCGACGGTCCGCAAATGACAATCTTCTCGCCTTTGCGGACCTTTAGGTCGACATCGAAAAGCACCTGATGATTACCATAGAATTTCTGCAGGCTGACGACGTCAACCGCTGCGACATCTGCATTGACCATCTATCCTCCACTCGGCGGCCCAGCCGCTTCTTCTTGCGATTGATGCACGGCCTGGGATTCGCCCGGCGATCAACTAAGCGCCTCGGCCTTCACCCAAGAGGCTGCGTCTTCCAAAGTCTTCCCGAACGCCTCAAGGATGTCCGAAAGGTCATCCTCAGTCGTAATGAGCGGCGGGCAGAAAGCGATAGTGTCGTAAATGGCCCGCACGATCAGACCGTGGTCATGTGCACGCCGGAAAATGTAGGAACCAACGGCTCCCCTCTGCTCGAAGCTCCGTTTGGTCTGCTTGTCGGCGACGAGTTCGATGCCGCCGATCAGGCCAGCGCCGCGCACATTGCCAACGAGCGGATGCGAGGCAAACTTTGCCAGCCCTTGCTGCAGCAGCGAGCCGAGGCTGCCCGCCTTCTCGACCAGGCCACGCTCCTCAATGATCTTTATGTTCTCGAGAGCTACCGCCGTCGCGACCGGATGACCCGTGGTGGTGAAGCCGTGAACAAAGCTGCCAAGTGACCCGCTGTGCCGAACCAGGATGTCATTGATTGCGTCGGAGACAACGACGGCTGCAAGCGGCTGGTAGGAAGACGTCAGTTGCTTCGACAGGACCATGATATCCGGCTTGATGCCATAGTAGTCAGAGCCGAACATCGTCCCGAGGCGGCCGAACCCGGTGATGATTTCGTCGACAACGACGAGGATGTCGTAGCGCCGGCAAAGCTCCTGGACCGCCGCCCAATAGCCTTCAGGAGCCGGGATGACCCCGCCCGCGGCGATAAGAGGCTCGCCTATGAAGGCCCCGATGGTTTCCGGTCCTTCAGCAAGAATCGTTGACTCCAGTTCCTGAGCCAGACGTGCCGAAAATTCGGGCTCCGTCTCGCCCGGGAGACCGAAACGATAGAAATCGGGACACGTCAAATGCCTGACCGGGATAGCCGGCAGGTCGAAGTCCCGGTGGCTTGCCGGCAGGCCTGTCAGGCTGCCTGAGCCGACGGTCGCTCCGTGATAGCCCAACTGGCGTGCCAGAAACGTCTTTTTCTTCGGTCGACCAAGAGCGTTGTTGATGTACCAAACCATCTTGAGGACGGTGTCGTTCGCCTCCGACCCTGAGTTTGTAAAATGGACGTGGTTGAGATGCCCGGGCGCCAGCTCCGCAAGTTTGGCCGCAAGCTCGATCGCGGGTGCGTGACCCTTGTGAGAGAAGTTGTGGTAGTACGGCAGCACTTTGAACTGTCGGACGGCGGCATCCACAAGGCGCTGCTCGCTGAAGCCCAGAGCCACGCTCCAAAGGCCCGACATCGCTTCGATGTAGGAGCGGCCTTGGTCATCGATGATGCGCACACCGTCGCCTCGCCCGATCACGAGAGGCCCAACTTCTTGATGGCGAGCCAGGTTGGTATACGGATGAATGTAGGAAGAAAGGTCTTTCTCGACGAGAGAGTTCGAAAGGCTCATAGCTAGCTCATTTCTTGCCAATCTTTCGAGTGGCACCCGGACGAGTACTGAGTTTAACCGGCGGTTCGTCAAACGGCTGTCGGCCTCATGCCGAACAAAAATCAGGTTGCCTCCGCAAGACATCGGACGACGAAATTATGCAGCAAACGCGATATGTTGTTGTTGAAGCCGTTGTACGGCAGGCTTCCGCAGAACATGATCGATCCCGTCGACAGCACAAGGTTGTCCATATTGCCAGGCACCAGCGTTAGATCGGCGCGAATCTGCTGGCGCTGCCACTCGTTTGTGTGGACGTCCGGGTTCCAGATCTTCTCAGGGACACAGGAATAGTCGTCAGGGTGCCCCTCCGACACGGCCAGGACAACTGCGCTCTCCGCAGTGCCGAGCGATGCGTCGACTGTGTCCAGCTCAAATCCGGCAGCAGCTCCGCCCGAATAGCCGAAATCGCCCAGAATTTCCTCGTCGACCCCGTCGAACAGCCACGCAAATTCCGGCGATCTCGAGGTCTCAGTTCGGCGATAGTGCGTCGACGAAAAGCCGCCATGCGCGGACATCCCGATGCCAACCAATCGCTGGGGCGGGCGGCCGTTCTTGAGCCAGAGACCGCCGTACTGTCCGTCGAATGCATGGTAGCACTCTCCGGTTTCGGCTTCCCACATGCGAACGCCGCTTTCGCCGCGACGGATTTCAATCGCGTCCGGATACTCGGCGCTTGTGGCTACCCGCCAGTAGAAGCCGTTTCCGCCAAGATAGGCCATGCTACCTCCGCCCCCGATGAACTCTTCCAGTGCGTTCAGGGACCCCAAGGTGTGGTACTCTGGGTGAGTGACTGTCAGAAGGACCGCGTAATCCTTGATTGCGGACGACCCTTCGACCTCAAGGTCGTGATCGGTGACCACATCCGCCGCAATGCCCTTGGCGTTCAGCCAGGCGATCAGATGCATGTCGGCCGGAAAGTGGCGCAACCCTGATCCCGCTTGGTCGAGGTACGCAAAGAGACCAGGGCGCATCAGCAACTGGGGCCGCCGCAACGAACTGAACATCACCCCGCTGCCGTCGGCGTGAACGTCGTACAGCGAGTGCCCAAATTGCGGATACCGCGCCGGATGATGGGGATTGCTGCCCCAGGCCTCCTGGCGGGCGCGATAGGCATCGCCGTAGTTCGTCCGCGGATAGTTGCAGTAGGCCTGGTACGTGAGGGTCGAGAAGAGCACGGCGAGTTTCGCCGTGCGGCCGCTAAGTTTTGGTCTCACGAAGACGGGAATGACATCCTGCTCATGCCCGCAACGCAACCTTATTCCATAGACGCCGCTGGGCAGATCATGCGGCACTTCGAAAATGAAGTCCGTTTCCCAGCCACAGTCGTAGAAGTCGCCTTCGTGGAAGTGGATTGCGGAGTACTCTTCGGGCGCATGAGCCCAGCTCATTTCCCGCCCGCTCCACCGCGAGCCGCGAACTCCGCGGGCGGGCAGGTTGATGAGTTCACCGTGCAAGCCAGATGGCCCCGAGTCCTTCACCTGCTTGCCCGAGATGGCCACGCTGAAATCCCAAAACGCCGCGGACTTTCCCGGGCTATCGTGCCCCAGCGTCTCGGGGATTCTTTCGTCGACCAGGAAACTTGGATTCTCCAGGCGCCCGTTGAAGAAATCGATGGTGGGGCTGCCTTCTGCCGGAGATCTGCGCGCCGCCAAAACCAGCTCTCGGACACCGCTGAGGCTGCCGGCGACCTTGATAGTCGCCGCCGCGACCCGGGCGCCGGCAGGCAGAGCGTAGCAGGCAACCTGCAGAGGCCCGCCGAACCCCGCTAGGCGCAGTTCGTACCAGGTACCGACTTGCGGCACCAAGTCGAGTTCAGTACGCGCGCCGGCCCACGTCAACGAAAGCCCACGCGTATCCAGGTCGAATGACACGATCTCTTTCGAGTCGCCCACCAGCGAGAAAAGGCACTGAGGCTGGTCCTTGATGAGACGTGGCTGGAAGCGCACCACGAACGTCAAAGGTACGGAGATATCGAGGCCGACAAGCGGAATCGTGCCATAGGAGCCCGGCATCGACCCCTTCGAGGTCGATGGATATGAGCCCTCGAAATTCGAGCTGACAGGCCTCATGTCGACGCCAGGTCCGGAAGGGTTCGGATCCGCTGAATAGATCCTCACCAAATCAGCGTGATACATCTCGCTGAACTGGCTTGAGACCTTCACCTCGATCGATTCGCCAGCTCTAGCCGAAATGCGGTCGGTGTACCCGGTGAGAGGTATGTTTTGCATGTTTGACTGCATACTATCGTCTCGATGAGGCCTTCAGAGACCTTTCCAAGTAGGCGCCGTACCGCGACAACGAGAAGGTGAAGGTGAAGTAGATCAACGCCACAAAGCAGTAGACCTCGACAAAATAGTCGCTCCAGCCTCCTGCTGAAAACGCAGCGTTTCCCGATGCGGTGACTTCGAAGAATCCGAGGATCACGATAAGGGCGGTCTCCATGAAGGCTATGACGACCTGATTTATGGTCGGCGGCAGCGCGTATCGAAATGCCTGCGGCAGGACGATGCGGCTGACGGTCTGCCAATAGTTCAAGCCCAGCGCGGCGGCAGCCTCTTCCTGGCCGGCCGGGAGCGCTTGAATCCCCCCTCTGATGATCTCCGCTTGATAGACGGCAAAGAATACCGAGCCACCGAGTATCACCCGGTACAGCTTGTCCCCGACGAGGAAGTCAGGCAGCGCGAAAGGAAGAACGATCGCGGCGGTGAACAAGATCGCGATCAACGGGAGGGACCGAATGCCGTCGATAAAGAGGGCAGCCACAAGCGAGATGACGGGCAGTTTCGACCGACGCAGCAAGGCCAGCCCTATCGCCAAGGGCATTCCGATCAGGACGTTCGAAGAGAAGACAAATGTGGTCAGGGCCAAGCCGCCCCATTCCGTCTCCATGATGAGGGGAAGGCCGAACAAGCCGCCCTTCATCAACAGGTAGAAGGCCGCGTAGCCTGCGACCCAGACTGGCGGCAGCAGGCGGATCGACCAAAAGAAGGGCATGCAGGACAGCACGACCGTCAGCAGGATCGCCAAACACGCCAGGGCCGAACGCCATTGCTGCTCGTAGGGATACAAGCCGAAAAGGATTAGCCTGTATCGATCAGCTATCACCGCCCAGCAGGCACCTGTCGCCTGGTGACAATCCTCGGGTGTCCCGACCCAGACCGCCCCCACGAAAGCCCACGTAAAGATCCGCCACGCCACCAATATGACAAGCGAAACGCAGATTATGGTCAGCGCCGACTGAACGGGAGAGGCAAAGAAATTCCTGCGCAAGAACCTAATTGGGCCGTCAACGGGCGGAGCAGGCCGCATGGAGGAAATCAAGGTCATCTAGCTCTTCCTCCCCGGGATGGCGATCGCCCTGTTAATCGAATTCATGACCACCGAGATCGTCATGTTGATGATCCAGAAGCCGATAATGAGAATGAAAATGAGGCTCAGGGTTTGCCCGGTGTTGTTGATCGCCATCGCGATAGCAGCGAAGAAGTCTGTAAACCCAATTGCAATGCCGATTGTTGTCGCCTTCATCAGCCAGATGATCTGGTTGGTCATTGTCGGCAGCACGATCCTTATCATCAGCGGGAGTTTGATCTTCCAGAAAATAGCCCAATCGCGGAGCCCGAGAGCATGAGCCGCTTCGATCTGCCCGCTCGGGATTGCCAAGAAGCCGGACCGAACGATCTCGGCCACATAGGAGGCGCCAAAGAGCGATATGGCCGTAATGGCTGCCGTGAGTTCCGGGACGATCGTGCCGCCACCGACGAACTTCAGGCCATGCAGCGTGGGGAAATCGAAGAGAGGGGCGCCGGGCTGCCACCCAACCCAAAGGACAGCCACCGAGAGCAGGAGGCCTGTTCCGAAAGCTGTCCTGCCCCATGCCTTGCTCACCAGGCTGGAAACCAGGATAGATCCCAAGACAGACAGCAGGATGATTGCGATGGCGGACGCGACGTGGGCGAGGTCGACGTTCAGGATCGGAAGGAAAACCCCGCGGTTTGAGATGAACACATCGCCGGGCAGGCTGATCGCGCGTCTCGGCGGAGGCAAATGCGTGACGAGCGTGTACCAGAAGAACGCTTGGAGAATGAGCGGCAGGTTACGGAACAGTTGGATGTACCAGCTGGCAATCCAGCTAAGCATTCTGTTCGAAGAGAGGCGCGCGGTGCCAATCAGGGTCCCAAGGACGACTGCGAGCGGAACTGAGATGCCGCCCAGAAGGAGCGTGTTGACAATTCCGACGAGTAGCGCCTGAGCGAAGGTCGACGTGATATCATATGGAATGAGGGTGAAGGTCAGCGACACCCCTGTCGTATAGTGGAGAAAGTCCCAGCCAACCGTGACACCCTGGATTTGCAGATTGCGCCGTGCCGTTACCACCGCGGTTACAACCATCGCACCGATAATGGCGAGGAAAAGCGCCTGAAGGGCGAAATTCCGGGTTTTGCGGTTGCCAAGCGGGTTGGTCATTTTTCGATTCCGGAGTCCTTGGTGCTGAACAACCCTGCCATCGGACGATGGCAGGGTTGTTTCTCAGGTCAAAGATCAGTCGAGGATAGGCGGATAGAACACGCCGCCCTTCTGCCAAGGCGAGTTCAGCCCGCGCGGCAGCTTGTAGCGTGAATTCTCACCGATATCCCGGTTATAGATCTCTTCGGAGTTGCCGACGGTCTTGATCACCTTGTACGCCCAGTCATCCGAAAGCCCCAAGCGCTTGCCGATACCGGGCGTTGCCCCGAGAAGCTTTCCAACCGTAGTGTTCGGCGGGTTGGCCTTCATCTGATCGACGTTTGCGCTTGTGACCCCGTTCTCTTCGGCGATCTGGGTGGCCGCAATCACCCAGTTGGCGAGATCGACCCAGGAATCGTCGCCCTGGCGCATTGCGATGGACTCCGGCTCGAGTGCGAGCGTGTCAGTGAGCATGACATGGTCCTCGATGTGCGCGGTCGACGCGCGCGCGGCCGCCAGCACCGGAGCCCACTCCGCATACGCGTCGCAACGGTTGGCGAAGTAGGCCTCGCGGGCCTCCGTGTTCTTCTCGAAGGTAACGACCTTGATGTCGTATTTGTGCTGCTTGAGGTAGTCGCTGAGCTGCTTCTCAGTGCTCGTGCCGCCCGCGATACAGATCGTTCCGCCGCTCATCTCGGAAAGAGACTTAACGTTGAGATCTTTGTGGGCCATGAAGCCGGTGGCGCCGACGAAGTACGGATTCGAGAACTGGATGCCGAGTTCGGTGTCGCGGCTCATGGTCCAGCCGGTCGCATGAATGACCAGGTCAAGATCGCCGGACTGAAGTGCCGGGAACCGCTGAGCCCAGCTGATCGGTATCAGCTTGAGCTTGTCCTCGGACCCGAAGATCGCTGTGGCGACGGCGCGGCAATAGTCGATGTCGATCCCATGCCACTTTCCCTGGGCGTCGACCTCGAAGAAGCCCTCAAAATTGCCGTCGGCGGAGGTGCAGTTCAATACGCCCCTCTGCTGAACAGCCTTGAGCGTGTCGCCCTGACCGGCGCTCGCCTGGTTCGGCGCAAGGGCAACGATGGCAGCAAAAGCCAGGCCTAGGCCCACGATACTCTTCATAGCATCCTCACTTTCTTTTCGCTTTCAGGATCAAGTTTTCAAGTTAGATCTCGGCATCCGGCATTGGCCGTGTGGTCTTCACGGCGAAACTACGGATCCAGGAGCTGACGGGAGACGATTGGATCCCTCGCGCGGGATAGGCCTCGGAGCTCACGGAACCTCCTCCACATCGGGAAGAACGCGCCTGCGAAAGCGTGTCGGCATGTCCCGCAGACCCACAGCCAGGCACGGTGAAAAAGGCACGCGGGCGTTTAGACGACCTCGTTCTCATCGCAGCTCCCTGATTGTTCGCGCAAGCGCGCGTTCCCGGTCGATGACAAGGCGATCTCTGTCGTCTTTGTGTCGACTGAAGGACTATGTCGTCTTCATGTCGACAAAGTCAAGCGAAAAAAATGCTACAAAAATTGCCAAAACGTGGGCATCATGAGTCGCCTGTGTGTCGACAGACGTCCCACGTGGCCATAGATTGGCCAGGGCATTTTTGGTGAACAAGCTGGAGTTCAGACGGCCGTGAACGACGAACTGGAAGCGAAGCGCGCTCGGGGTACAAGCTGGAAGAGTATTTATGAGACGCTCCGAGGCGAGATCCTCGCGATGACGCTTCAGCCTGGGCAATTGCTGGATGAGACCACTCTTGCGGAGCGTTTTGACATGTCGCGTTCGCCGGTTCGAGAGGCGTTGATCAGGTTAGCCGGCGAGGAACTGGTTGTCGCGCTTTCCAACCGCAGCACGATTGTCGCCCCCATCGAGGTGGGAACGTTTCCCAAGTATGTCGAGGCTCTGGACATCGCCCAGCGCATGAACACTCGGTTGGCGGCCGCGTTGCGGACTGACGAAGATCTCAAGATCATTGCTCGCCGCCAGAAGGAGTTTGAATCGGCCGTTCGCACGGGTGTGCATCTGCGGATGTCAGAAGCGAACAAGCAGTTCCACGTAGCCGTGGCCAAGGCAGGGAAAAATCCCTATCTAACCAGCTTCTATGAGAGACTGCTAAATCAAGGACAGCGTATGCTGCATCTCCATTTCGAGTACCTTGAAAGGACGCACGACGGATATCTGCTGACCGACGAGCATAACCTCATGCTGGAAGCCATTCGGGACAAGGACGTCGAGCGTGCCGACGAACTGGCCCATGCGCATACTCGGCAATTCCAGGCGAACTTCATCAACTTCCTGAAAGAGAACTATACGACCGACGTTTCGCTGTCCCTATCTGCCGCTGAGTGAACGATGATTTGGGGTTTCGTCGGCACTGGCACCATCACCGAAGCGATCGTGACGGGAATGATGTCTTCAGGCCTTGACGTATCCAGGGTCGTCGTCTCTCCGCGGAACGCTGCAGTCGCCGCACGGTTGGCCGCGCGCTATCCGAAAGTGCAAATCGCCAAGGATAACCAGCAAGTCGTCGACATTGCAGATGTCGTGATCCTAGCCGTCCGGCCGCAAATTGCGAGGGACGCAATTTCCGATTTGGATATCCCGAAGGGCAAGAGGATTGTGAGCCTGATCGCCGGCTCAAATCATCGCCTGCTCCAAGAATGGACGGGTCTCGACGAACGAAACATCACTCGTGCCATTCCCCTGCCGTTTGTTGCAAACCGAACGGGAGTGACCGCAATTTTTCCAGCCGATCCAATCGCGGAAACGCTATTCAGCGCATTGGGCGATGCGGTCGCTTGCAGGTCAGAGGAGGAGTACGATCTTATTGGCTCCGCCAGCTGCCTCATGGGGACCTATTTCGGCCTCCTTGAACGCGCGCAAGATTGGCTTGTCGGCAAAGGTCTCGAACCAGGAATTGCCAGAAGCTATCTTCTTCCTCTCTTTGGCAGCCTGGCAGATGCAGCAATTGCGTCGCCCGCCACCAGCTTCATGGAACTGAGACGCGAGTTTTCGACTCCAGGCGGATTGAATGAACAGGTGTTCCGGGATTTCGACGAGACCGGGGCTACAAAGGTCCTCCACCACGCCCTCGATCGCGTGCTCTCCCGCATCAGAGCAGAACCCTTTCAGGGATAGCCAGTTGTCGCGACCCTGCTATTTCGGAAGGTCCAAGCCATAGGGCTTCAAAGCCTCGCTTAGCCTCCGCGCGATGACGGGGCGAACGAGAATGCCAGCCTCCATCACTTTTGCGGCATTCAGCGATGCGCTCTCTCCAGGCATCCGCACCGGCGCAGCGCCATCGTCGAGCGCGACATCCTTGACGTAAGTTGTGAAGCGTTCGACTTCGCCCACAAATTCCTCCAGCGGCCGGAAATGCGCCACGTCGAGGGCTATCATCAAGGTGGCCTGGTCTTCGGAGCTTGGCTCAGGATTGACCGTTCCACCCCCGGAAAGGGCGCCAGCCATTGCTTCGACCACGACCGCCAAGCCGAATCCCTTCACGCCCCCGAAGTGCTTCAGCAGTCCGCTGCTATTGACCCAATCCTTTGGGATTGGCTCGCCTCTGTCGATCGTCTCGCTTAGCCTGCCGTAGGCTACGGAACTGGTAGCCATATCAAGAACGAGATGCGAGCCGGAAGACCGCGGGACGCCGAAAGCTATGGGGTTCGTCGACATGCGCGCCTCCCGAGCTCCCGGCGGGGCTACGTGCTGGAAACCTCCGGAGTCGTTCGCGAAGATGATTGTCGCGACGCCGGCGTCTGCCGCTCTTGCGCAGTAGTCTGCGAGCCGCCCTGCCGATTCAGAACCGCGTGCGGCGACTGCGGCTACCCCGAAAGACTTCGCGCGGGCGATCGCTATGTCGGTGACATCACGAAGCACGATGTGGCCGAATGCACGATGACCTTCGCCCAGCACGACCGCGCCCAAATCCTTGGTGACCTCAAAACGTCCGGCGGGATTTGCGGAACCTCGCTGTACTTTCTCAATGTACTCCGGCACGCGCCGCATGCCGTGACATTCATGTCCGGCAAGTTCCGACGCCACGATGACGGATGCCAGGAAATCGGCATCCGCCATCGGCATCCCTATCTTGCGAAATGCGACTTCGAGGAAGTCCTGGATTATGCCAACTGGATAGTAGGCTCCGCCCGAAACGTCGTTCATGTCGTCTCCTGATATCTACGACGACGCCGTATTGGCGCGGCGGACGAGTACGAGGTTGGACCGGCGGTTCGTCAAACGGTCCCGGCACAATGCCAGGTGCTTGTCGGCTCAATCTTGCCGACACGATGTCGGCAACAATCTAGCTCATGTGCGCAAATATGCAACGGGAATGTGATCTCCTTGCGCAGGCAGTGCCGGATGGAAACATCAACGGCCCCTTCCATGGGCATCGCGACGGCGCGGCTGGGAACGGAGAGAGGGTCGTGATTGGTGACCGGTGCTGCAGCCTGCCGTATCACAGGCCGCGTTTGTAGAAGGCGGCACTCGCTGCTGAAGTCCTGTAGGATCAGCCTCGTTGCCCTTTCGACGCATGTTCGATGGCCAAAATCGACCATCGACTACGCGAGGCATCCCTCATTGGCCTCGGATCGCCATCGGTCCAAACCTGCCTTCATCGAGGTCCGACGCCCCTAAACCTGCAACGTGCGCTTTGGGGGGAAGCTGCCAGTCTAGAACGTCGGCGGCGTGCATGCGCTGATGACTTCGCATGGAGCACCGCCGACACACCGGAACCGATGCGGACGACGGCTCTCAAAATAATAGGCATCGCCGGGACCCAGTATGCGCCTTTCGTCGTCGACGCTGACTTCCAGTCGGCCCGACAGTATGATCCCGCCTTCCTCGCCTTCGTGAACGAGAGGCACCTTTCCGGTGTCGGATCCGGGCTGATAGCACTCCTTGAGTATCTGCAGGCTCCTGCCAAAGAGGCTCTCGCCGACTTGGCGATAGGAGATCGGTCCTTTGCCGATCTCGACGAGCTCTTCGGCCGCGTAGAAGGCCTTGCGGGGACGCTCCGGCTCGAAGGCGAAGAACTCTGCCAACCCGATCGGAAACCCATCCAGCACCCGCTTCAGCGCGCCTACGGAAGGATTCGTGGAGTTCGACTCGATCAGGGAGATGGTCGAATTGGTGACCCCCGATCGCTTTGCCAGCTCGCGTTGAGATAGATTGTGAAGCATCCGCAAATGGCGGAGGCGATTTCCGATATCGACTGACATAACCAGCTTTCAACCTGCTTGAAATATCGAACACATATGGCATGACATCATAAATTTCAATAAGTTAGATAATGATAGAAAAGGACTTGTTCCAATTGTCGAAATATCGGAAGTGAGCCCAACTCAAGGGAGCATTCGCGATGGACAGTCCGGCCAGTACCAGCAACACGCCCTCACTCGCCAATTTCTGGATGCCTTTCACGGCGAACCGCCAGTTCAAGGCTGCGCCGCGGCTGCTCGCATCCGCTGAGGGGATGTACTACGTCGATGTCGACGGCAATCGGGTCCTCGATGGGACAGCCGGCCTCTGGTGCGTCAACGTCGGCCACGGCCGCAGGCGCATCGCCGATGCGGTGGACCGACAGCTGCGCGCGCTGGACTACGCTCCCACGTTCCAGATGGGCCATCCCATCGCGTTCGAGTTCGCCGAGAGGCTGGGCCGGATCGCGCCGGGCGGACCCGCCGCGCAGCTCGATCGGGTTTTCTTCACCGGATCCGGCTCGGAGTCCGTCGACACCGCGTTGAAGATCGCGATCGCCTATCAGCGCGCAATCGGCCAGGGAACTCGCAGCCGCATTATCGGCCGGGAGAAGGGGTATCACGGCGTTGGATTCGGCGGCATTTCCGTCGGCGGGCTCGTAAACAATCGGCGAGTGTTTCCGCAAATTCCTGCTGATCATATGCGGCACACGCTCGACATCGATCGCAATGCGTTCTCCAAGGGCTTGCCAGCGCATGGCATAGAGCTTGCCGAGGATCTGGAACGCCTGATTGCCCTGCATGGCGCTGAGACCATTGCAGCGGTCATTGTCGAACCCATGTCCGGTTCAGCGGGCGTGATTCTCCCTCCGAAGGGCTATTTGGAAAGACTGCGCTCGATCGCGGACAAGCATGGCATCCTTCTGATCTTCGACGAGGTGATCACCGGGTTCGGCCGCCTGGGCGCGCCGTTCGCGACCGATTACTTCGGAGTGGTGCCGGATCTCGTCACCACCGCAAAGGGTCTCACGAATGGCGCAATCCCCATGGGCGCGGTCTTCGCAAACCGGAGGGTCCACGACGGCTTGATGACTGGTCCGGAGAGCCAGATCGAACTTTTTCACGGCTATACGTATTCCGGACATCCCGCAGCCTGCGCGGCGGGAATTGCGACGCTTGATATTTACGAAGAGGAAGGGCTGCTCACCCGGGCATCAGGGCTCGCAGATCATTGGGAGGATGCCCTTCATTCACTTAAGGGCCTCCCAAACGTCATCGACATTCGCAACCTCGGCCTCGTCGGCGCTGTTGAACTTGCATCCCGGCAGGGAGCGGCGGGAGCCCGGGCCTACGACGTTTTCGTCGAGTGCTTTAAGAAAGGCCTCCTGATCCGCGTCACCGGCGACATCATCGCGCTTTCGCCTCCGCTTATCGTGGAGAAGGACGAGATTGATACAATGGTCTCCATTCTCGCCGACGCTTTGAAGCAAGCCGCGTAATCCAGGACGGTTTTCGTGCCGTCCTGAACCGAAGCAACTTTGATGCCTTGGCTACCGCGAGAAGTCTACCCGGCAGGGTAGAAGCAATTTCAATGCTTCAGCCCTGCGGCGGGTCTTCCGGCCCGGCCCATTGCCGAAGGGCAAACATGGTGGCGAACAGCACCGCGAGCATCACGGCCACGATGCAGCAAGCGCCCATGAAATCCCACATTGGCACGAGGAGTTCCTGAACCGCGCGAGACCTGGGATGGTCCAGGTACACGGAAGCTGCTATCGCGCCCGCGCATAGGATCGCAGCCGCCAAGGACAGCCTTAAAGCCGTGACCTTGAGGCTGCCTGCAGGCCATGTTCGAAACAGCAGCCCGCAGATGATCGTGAGAAAGCTCGCTACCGCGATAATCGTGCGCTCCACTTGTCCGGTATACTGAGGCGGTAAAATCGATGTGCCAGTAAATATGTCGGACCACGCAGAGATGAACGAGATAACCAAGCTCGGCGTGACACTGGCGACCTTTCCGAAAAAGCCAGAAATCCTCATTTCCTCGCTTCGCCAAACAGCGGCATTGGAATCGCCGACAACAGCCGGCCCTTTCTGTCACGGAACTCATAGTAGGCTGGCACAGGCTCCCAGCGGCCGAAATTGCCCCTCACTGTCCAATCGACCGCTCCGTCGGCAGACAGCGGCACGCTATCCTTGTTTGCCGCATAAAAGGCGGAAGCGAAAAACTCTTCCTGGTCAGGGAATCTAGGCACGACCTTCACATCGTCGATATTGCCCTTCGGCCGCCCCTTATATTGCTTCGCGGAGTAGGAAAAGAAGGTTTTGAACTGGCTAGCCCCCTCGGTGCTGATGCCGATCTTTCCCACGACCTCGAGCATCGTGTCGTGAGGATTGTCGGGGTCGCTGGGGAAGAAGAGGCGTACCTCGTCTGCCCATCCTTTGGCGGGCAGTTGGCCATCGCCAGAGCTTGCCTGCTTGGCCATTCCGCCTTGCTTGCAGAAATCGTCTTTGTCGTTACGCTCCTCATCGCGCGCAGTGCCCATGAATTGAGCGGGTGTACGCTCGCCGCTCTGGCCGTACTCGATGCAGCCGTCGATCGGTCTGGGGTTCACGTCGTCGCTCATCCGCGGCGTCTTTGCCTCCTCCGTCGCGGGAACGTAGGAATGGAAAGGCCCAGCGATATACCATGTCACCATCAGATCGCTATTTGGGTCCAGGTTGGAGACGCAAGACACATAGCGCCGCATGTTGTCCACGGTCTCTACCCAGGAACTGGTCAGGAAATTGAAGTTGCCTACGTGGTGAGGCTGCGGCGCGTCACCATCCTTGCAATCTTTTGCCAGCGTAGCCTGACCAGCGAACACGCCCGTCGCCAAGACCAAAACCAGTATAAAGGGCCGTGCGCAGTACATTGGACTTTCCCCATACTAGGCAGACCAATGTGCCAGAACGCGCAAAAACTGCAATCTTCCCGCTACTCGTTGACGGCCACGTGCCAGCCGCCCACCGACGGCCCTAGGTGGGGAGGCGAAGTTGTAGCAGGCGCCTCATCGCAAATGCCACAGTCCCGCCTACTTGGAGCGACGCTCAGCGCTTCGCCTTGACGCGGGTCGCCAGTACGTTGCGGATCGAAAAGCTCGAGTGGATGCGCAGCACTCCAGGGAGCGTTGAAAGGACCTCTTTGTGGATTCGTTCGAAGTCGCCGGCGTTGGCCACATCCACCCTCAGCAGATAGTCCGAGTTCCCAGTCATCAGGAAGCATTCTCGAATTTCTGGATGCTTCCTGACGGCAGCTTCGAATTGGTCGAGGTAATCCTCGGTCTGCCGCTCAAGCGTGATGTTGATAATAACGGCAATCGTGGCTTCTGCATTGGCTGTGTCGACGAGCGCCGTATACCCGCGGATCACCCCAGCCTGTTCCAGCAGTCTCATGCGCCTGAGACACGCCGAGGGGGACAAGCCGACTTCGCCGGCAAGCCGGGCATTGCTCATGCGGGCATCGACACGGAGAAGCCTCAGAATATTGCGATCGATAGCGTCGATGGCCGGCATGATAGATTATTCCAGATTTTCGCGGAATATGCGGAAAAATCGGCCGATTCGCAATCTTGCGCTACACATGTACCGACAATTTCGTTCATCATTCGATAGTTTCCGCGCGACATTGATGAGGCCGCGGTGGACAGAGATTTCGACAATCACATGGGAGCTGGAGGGACGGTGCAGGGAGCCAACGGCTTCTTGACAGTCGACCTTGCCGCGCTCGCCAGCAATTACGGCAAGCTCCGCTCCATGGTCGCGCCCAAACGGGTAGCTGCGGTCGTCAAAGCCGATGCCTATGGGCTCGGGGCAGTTCGTGTGTCGCTCGCGCTGCAAGCGGAGGGTTGCAAGCAGTTCTTCGTGGCAAATTTGATGGAAGCGTTGGCGCTGCAGCCAGCGCTTGAGCGAGACGTGCAAATCTTCGTGCTGAACGGTCTGCAGCCCGGCAGCGAAACGGCTTGCGCGCGAGCCGGGATCTTCCCGGTGCTCAATTCTGTCGAGCAACTCCGGCGTTGGTCATCAACTGCCGATGATCTCGGGCGCACGCTAGCCGCTGTCCTGCAGTTCGACACAGGCATGTCTCGACTAGGTGTGGCTCCGGATGAACGGCCAGAACTGGCTCGCTGCTTGAATGCATGCGGAAATGTCGAGGTCCTCTTCTTGATGAGCCACCTGGCTTCCGCGGACGAAACGGACAGTGAGCAGAACTGTGGCCAGCTCGCAGAAATGCTCCGCATCGTCGATGAATTCCCCGGCTTCGATCCTTGCATCGCCAATTCGGGAGGGATCTTCCTAGGTCCCGAATATCACGGCGTTCTCGTCCGCCCCGGGATTGCCCTCTACGGCGGTCGGGCGACGGATGCCGCCGACAACCCAATGCAGCCTGTCGTCAAGCTCGAGGTAGCCGTAATCCAGACGCGGATTGTGCCCGCGGGCACCAGTGTCGGCTACGGCGGTGCCCACCTTACGTCAGCTCCTGCTCGGCTTGCGACGGTTGCTGCGGGTTACGCAGATGGTCTGCCGCTGAGCTTGAGTGGCCGGGGTGCTGTCTACTACGAAGGCCAGCGTTTGCCGATCGTAGGGCGCGTGTCGATGGACAGCACCACGATCGATATCACCGCACTGCATGAGGGCGCGCTCACTCTCGGCAGCAGGGTAGAAGTGATCGGTCCCAATCAGACGCTTGAAGATATCGCGCGCGATGCCGGGACGATCTCCTACGAGATCCTGACAAGCCTTGGGCACCGATATGCACGGACCTACTGCTAATCACCGCTCTACGCGATAATCGAGGAAATCATGAAAGTCACTGTTTTGGGCGCCGGGGTCGTTGGTGTGACGACCGCATACCAGCTGGCCAGGTCCGGACACGACGTCACCGTGGTCGATCGGCAAAACGGTCCGGCGCTTGAAACCAGTTTCGCCAATGCCGGCGAAGTCTCTTTCGGTTACTGCTCGCCATGGGCCGCTCCCGGCATTCCCATGAAGGCGGTGAAATGGCTGTTCATGAAGCACGCGCCGCTGATCCTTCGCCCGAAGGTGGATGCGGCGATGATTTCCTGGCTCGTGCAGATGCTGTCGAACTGCACGTCCAGGCGCTATGCCATCAACAAGAGCCGTATGCTGCGCCTTGCGGACTACAGCCGCATTTCGCTCGCTGAAGTGCGCGACGAGACAGGCATCGCCTATGACGAACGGATGCAGGGAACGCTGCAGCTGTTCCGTACGCAGCAGCAACTCGATGCCTCGGCCAAGGACGTCAAAGCACTTGCTGCCGATCGCATTCCTTATGAGGTTCTCGATCGGGAAGGATGCATCCGCGTCGAACCAGCGCTTGCCCACGTGAGAGAGAAAATCGTCGGCGGCCTGCTCACGCCGAAGGACGAAACAGGCGATTGCTTCAAGTTCACGAATGCGCTGGCCGCGAAAGCGGTCGAACGCGGCGTCCGCTTCGCTTACGGCACGACCATCAGGGGGCTCGATATCGAAGGCGGGTGTGTGCGGGCTGTCATCGCCGAAAGGGAGCGGCTGAGCACCGACGCAGTCGTCGTCGCCCTTGGCAGCTATTCACCGTTGCTCCTCAGGCAAGTCGGGATCCGCCTTCCTGTATACCCCGTCAAGGGCTATTCCCTGACCATTCCGATCGTCGACGCCTCTCGAGCCCCCGAATCGACCATCATGGACGAGACATACAAGATCGCGATCACTCGCCTCGGTGACCGCATCCGAGTAGGCGGCATGGCGGAAATTTCAGGGTACACCAACGATCTCGGCCAGGCGCGCAGGAAAACGCTGGAGCATTCCGTCTCTGATCTATTCCCGGGCGGCGATCTCGCCAAGGCGTCGTTCTGGTCCGGATTGCGGCCGATGACCCCGGACGGTACGCCCGTCATTGGCCAAACGAAGATCACTGGACTCTTCCTCAACACCGGACACGGCACCTTGGGCTGGACGATGAGCTGCGGCTCGGCTCGGCTTATCAGCGATCTCGTCGGCGGCAGGAAACCGCAAATTGATGCCACCGATCTCGCGATCGCTCGATACGCCTGAACACTGGCGTACTTTGCGAAAATCGTTTCCCAAAAGAAGGCGACAATGGTGCTATTTCTTCGCGCGGGCCCCCGTACACGGCCGACGCTCAGCGGCCGTGCACGAGAAGCGCTAGAACCCCACGGTCAAACTTGGTTCCAGCCACCGTCGACGCAGAGTTCGCTGCCTGTCAGGTAGGAAGAGTCATCGGAGGCTAGGAACAGGACGGCTTTTGCAATCTCATCGACTGTGCCGCTGCGGTGCATCGGAATTTGGACATGCACCTGAGTCTTCGTCTGCTCGATCATCTCCTCGCTCGCTCCTGATTTGCGCGCCTGATCAGTGTCGATGTAGCCAGGCGCCATGGCGTTCACCCGTATACCCTTGTCGATGAGTTCCGCGGTGAGCGATCGCGCCAGCGAGCGAATGGCCGCTTTGCCGGCCGAATAGACGCTGACATAGGGCATGCCTTTCGTCGTGAGGGTCGTGGTGTTGAGGACGATCGAACCGCCAGAAGTCATGAGCGGCAGGAGCTTCTGCACCGTGAAATAAGTTCCCTTGAACGTGCAGGCGATCGTGAAATCGAATTCTTGCTCCGACATGTACTCAAACATATTTGGTTTCGCCGCGCCGGCATTAGCGAAGATGATATCGACGCGACCATGTCTTTTCTCGACAAATTCGCGCAGCGCTTCGATATCCGCCATCTTGGAGATATCGCTGCGGATAGCGTCGGCGCCGTTTCCGATGGTCCGCGCTGCGGCATCGAGCGTCGCCTGATCGCGACCGGTGATGACGACCTTTGCGCCCTCGCGGCCGAACAGCCTGGCCGTCGCCAGTCCCATCCCATCGCTGCCGCCAGTGATTACAGCGACCTTTCCGTCCAATTTGCCCATTATTCGTCTCCAATTTCGTTTCTAATGAGCCCGACGCAGCTGGGCTATTGCTGGTGCGGCGGGGGCAGAAGGCATATATGAAGGATCTTTCAGGTTTTGGATTCGCATATGGGAAACGGCTCTCCACTACCGCTAACCCCCCGGAAATCCCCGCGTCAGGGCCGATCCATCGCCACAGTGGATGCAATTTTCGAGGCAACCATTCAGGTTTTGGCGAGCGATGGCCTGATCCGCCTGAACACCACGCGTGTGGCCCGGCGGGCGGGCGTGTCTGTAGGGACCCTGTACCAGTATTTCGCGAACAAGCAGGCTTTGCTCTTCGCGGTGCTGGAGCGGCACCTCGCGGTACTGGCCGGAGCCATAGAAGACGCGTGTGGAGACAACCCACTCGTCATGGTGGAGACTGTGGCTGAAGCCGTGGTGATGGCTTATCTTCGAGCACAGATGGCGCAGGCCGAACTCTCTCCTACGCTCTACCGCATCGCCCTGGAACTCGACGCACGCGGGTTGATCGATTTGACCGTTCGGCGGAGCGCAAGGGCAATCGAGGCAACACTTTCTAGTGCCATTGATGGCGGCTTCGCCGACCCGGGCTTACTTGCTCAAACTCTGGCAGCTGCGCTTTACGGAACGGTCCCGGCCTTCTGTCACCGAGTTTTGAGCCCTGCCGATGGAATCGAAGCCCAAAGGCAGCTCACGATCATGTTTCGCTCGTATTTGCTCGCTCATCAGCGCCCGTAGACGGGAGGTTGTCATCTGCCAAAGCGAAGCGAGTTCAAGTCTTCCAAGCTTCATCACATGGATGGTGAGTTCAAGGTCACACAATGCAAGCGGCTTAGGTATCGACCTTTACGACGAGCGCCGGGTTAAATTCGCTGTTTTCGCCGTCGTAGCCCCTTGGATTGCACAAGATCCGCGTGGCCCCGACCGAGTAATCGGCACTGTCGTGCGTGTGGCCATGAATCCAAAGCGCCGGCTGCCACTGCTCTATGAGTTGCGACAGGTCGGACGCATACGCTCCGTTGAGCAAGTCGCCCATGAAACGGGCGGGAATAGAGTTCGCGTGGGGCAGGTGATGGGTCACCACCACGGTTGGGATCGCGTCGAACTTTAGGATGCCTTCGATATAACGCCGAGACTCCTGGTGCATTCGGTAAGCGTCCGAGGGGAGGAATCTCTGCCAGGGATTCCGCTGATTCGCGATAGCCTTATAGTCGTTCATGCGGTCGCGAGCATAGTGCATCGCGAGTTCGGGAGATCCTTCGATGCGATAGTCCGTCCAGAGACTTGCGCCGATGAATCGAATGCCGCCTACCATGACGAAATCATTCTCCATGAAATGGATGTTATCGAACCGGGCCGCAGCGGACCGACCGTCCTCCAATCCTTCTTTGATGGAACCTCGATAGTGTTCATGGTTTCCGGCGACATAGATGCACGGCATCTCGCGAGGGATCTGCTTGCCGAGCCAAAGAACTCCGTTGGCCGGGGCGCGGCATAGGTCTCCTGCGACCACGCAGACGTCAGCATCGGGAATCTCGAGAGGCTGTCGCAAGTCGGCATACTCGAGATGCAAATCGGAAAGCAGCCAGATTTTCATGCGGTCGAGTCCCTGATGGGCGCGTGTATGGGCCATCGAATCCAGGATTCGCGATCCTAGAGGTCAAAGCGACGGCCGTTGTCGTTGTTCTGAATCCTGTCGGCCTAGCCGGGGCGCTCCCGGAAATGCTTCCTGACTTCGGCGAGGACAGCATCGAGTTCCGGCCCCTCCAGCGTACCTGCGTCGAATAGCTTCTCGGCCAAGAAGTCTAGGGCTCGAATTTGTTCGCGAACGATGACCCGGGCCGCATCATACGCACGCTCGAGTCGGTCGTTCACCCGCCCAGCCAACTCTGGGTCGGCGGCAAGCGTTGCGGCGACCTCGTTCGGCTTGCGATAGAGAAGCGGCCATTTGCCCCCAAAGCCGAGGACCAGTTCCATGTCGAGCGCAAGCCGAGTCGCTAAGGACAGATCGCTGTATTCAATGCCCCCGGAGTTGGCCGAGATCGACCTGAGCATGACTTCCTCGGCCGCTCGGCCAGCCAACGTTTCGATCAGCACGCTGGTAAGCCAAGCCTCGGTTAGTTCATCCTGGCCCGTCCTCCCGATGACATAGCCGCCTTTGGGTGCCTCAATGGTCATCTCGGAAATCGGGCCGAACGCGAGGAGGAGACGCGCGATAGCGTGCCCCGCTTCGTGGATTGCCATCCGCAAGCGGACGACCATCGAGCGCGAAGTTTTCGCCCCGACGATCAGGCCTTCCAGATCTAGATAGGTAAGTGGACGCTGCTCGCGCCGCGCCTGCTGCCTGGCTTCCTTGACCACGCGTTCGATGTCGGCTCCGGTGAGGCCTTGCGCCTTCCCGGCAAGCGCCTTGAGCGCGAGGTCACCGGGATTCCGCGCTGGTGCAACTGCTGTCTGCGTCGTGATCATCCTGCATCTACCTCCGATCGAGAGGGGATCGCGGCGGCGACCAGATCGCGATATGGCTGGTCGGATACAATCGCCATTCCTTCCTGCAGCAAGCTGTCCAGCTCGGCTTTCCCTGCCTTCTTTGGTGCGCTGGTTAAGACGCCGTCGACGTCGGCGCCGAGATGATGCCGCAAAATTGTTAGCCGCGACTCTGCGTCGGGCAGAGGGATCTCGATTTGCCTCTCTAGTCGCCCAGAGCGGAGCAGTGCAGGGTCGATCGAGGAAGGATTGTTGGTCGCGCAAACTACGATGACACCGCTGGTGCGCGACACGCCGTCGAGCATCTCCAAGCCGCAGTTGACGAGACTGTTCCAGTAGTCCGCGTATTCTTTCGCAAGAAAGTCGACGCGACGGCCGATGCCGTCGAATTCATCGATGAAGAGGATGCAGGGCCTGTGCGCCTGCGCCTCGGCGAAAGCGTTCCGGATGCGCTTCAAGACATCACCCAGATGGGAGGGTTCCAGCCATCGCGCGACAGATGTCGCCAGCAGCGGAATTTGCAGGCTATTGCAGAGGGCACGGGCAAACATGGTCTTCCCAACGCCGGGCGGGCCCGAAAGCAGGATCTTGGTGCTCATGTCGGCCCAGGCAAGCTTTCCGGCGCGCCAGAGCGGCAGTTCGTCACGAATCTGCAAGGCCCAGTTGCTCGCTTCGCCATAGCCGGCCAAGGTTTCGATCGTCGGAACGGGCTGCCCGGTGAGAATTTCGGACGGCACCTCCGGTTTTATGATATCGCTACCCGAACCCGGAGCGGTGCCCCTGCGGGGCGGGGATAAGTCGGAGGACCGGGATTTTCCCTTCTGTGTTGCTTTGTCGAGGCCATCTTTCGGTCCACCGTCGGCATCGTCTTCTGCGTCGGCCAGCCTGCGTAGACTTTCGGCCGCAGTGTCGGCGGTGACCCCATGTCGGATGGCGATTGCGAGATCGCTAAGCCCCAGCGGCCCGCAATCGATGCCGTCCAGCTTGCCGGCCGACGGCGACTCTCCGATTACGGTCTCGATGGTGCGGCGGGCGATCTCCGTGTTCAATGTTCCGCAGGCAAGATCGAGTTGGGACGCCCGGGCGAGCTTCGAGGAAAGCCGTTCCTTGCTCTCGGTGACGGTAAGGATCGGATAGACGCTGAGGGCGGCGTTATCGATCTGTCGCTCGCTATCTTCCTCGTCATGATCATGCCCGGTAAAAATGACAATCCGCCAGCGGGCGGCGGCAAGGTGCTCGAAAAGGAATGACCGACGCCTCTCATCATAGCCGGTCGAGCTCTCTACGGCGCCACGCAGGACCGAGCCGCGCTTCAAGAGTTCGAGGAAGGTCCTCTCGAACCCTCGTGTCTCGCAAAGCACGGTCACGATTGGCCGCCGCAGCCTGAGGGGTCGTAGGACCTTGCCGAGCCCCTCCTTGCTGTCCGGCACGGCCTGCGCGACGAGGAGCATGGCAGCGACATCTGAGGCGCGGGGCGGCTCCGCCGCGGCGCGTATGGCTCGCACCATGGCCAAGTCGTCGTCTCGTGTCCGTTTCCGAGAGCCCACTTCGCGCGCGTCTGAGCATTTTCCCTCCCGCGTCTCGCCTGGTTCGACATCCGCATCAACGGTCAACTCTTCAGACCCACCACGGATCGGATGCCGTGTCTCGTTCGGGAGTCTGCGTCGATGACGCGACAGTATCGCCACCGCCTGCATCGGCGACATGCGGCTGCCTGCGTCCGGATTCCGGTGATAGACTGAAAGCATACGTCCCTGGCTCTCGACATCCTCTCGCCGAAGGATTCCAGCTTCGACGGCATCCGCAAGGGCGAGTGTCATCGCCTTGCGACGCAGTCGCTTGAGGAGGTGGAACGCGAGGCGCTCGTTCATCAGATGGTTTCCTTGCTCGACCCGTTGCGTCCGGATGCGGCTACGTTTCTTCTTGCACTTCAACGGTGGATCCTACGTCACGGCGCATCGGTTGCACCCGGCAGCGGCAGCGTTCCTTTTCTGCGTTTGCCAATGACGAGCCCTGCATTTCATGGTGATCGTCATTGCCTTGGCCCGTGCCGCTCTCGAGCTTCGACGAGCGCCTCCAGGAGTTGTTGGAGCTTTCGGATCGAGCCGCCGCGCCAATGCTCGCCAAGCGCGGCCAGTTCATAATGTTCGAGCGCCGCCGCCCACCGCGCGTCATGCCCGGCGTCGACGTAGAGGCGCTCGAGAATACGCGGCGCGAGCACGTCGAGCTGATCTGGACCAGGCTCCGGGAACATGATCACCCGGCATCGATCGAGAAGCACTGGAGAAACGGTCGCGGTCGTGTTGGCCGTCATCAGCCACGAAATGTGAGATAGGTCGCAAGCGGATTGTACGTATGGATCGAACCATCGCGACGAGGTTTCCTGTTCGAACAGACCGACCAGCACATCGTGGACAGCGCCATTGTACCGAGAAGTGCCGACCTTCTCGATCTCGTCCAAGACGACGACAGGGCCTGCCGTATGATGGCGGCGCACTGCCAGCACAGCGATGCTGGGCTCGCCTGACGACCAACGCCTGGGCGTTCCGCCGATCGCGCTATCGCTGAGGCCCCCGCACGAAACCAATTCGAACCGAAGGGCGAGTTCTTCGCAGAGCCGCCGGACAAGCCGTGTCTTGCCGCATCCCGGCTTGCCGACCAGAACCGTGGGACGGAAATGGACATGCTTGCGGCCTACCAGGCGTTTGAGAAGGTCATCAATGACCGCGACGGCATATGGGAACTCGTCCGCCAGCCGCTTCCGTACCCGTGTGAGATCGGGAACCGGCGGCAACGGCAGGGGAACCTTTAGGAGCTTCTCGAATTCCTTGCCGACGCGTTTGCCCTCGGACGTACTGTCGTTGCCGATCGCCCGGAAGACGACCACGGCACCCTTCGAGAGGTCGGTTTGCTGAGCGTTTTCCCTCGCGACCGTCTTTTCGGCGTCGGAAGAGTTCTTGTCCTCCGCCCGTTTGGCCTCACGTTCAGGTAGCTCGAGCACCGCCTCGAACTCTTCGGCATAAGATCGCAGATCTCGGCTCACTCTGCCGCGAGACCAGCTCGTGAACCCGGCCCGGCGCATATTGCCCAAATTGTTGGCAACGACCGCCCATGCGAGCGCCCTAGGCACCAAATCGAAGTCGCGATTGTCACGAACGTCCGTAAACGCGATCGATGCCGTCTCGCCAGCAATCACGGCGGCGGCGTCTGAGTTACCGAACGACGCTAGATAAAACCGCACGCGCAGCCTGGCCGCATACGCCGCCGTGTCGTTGAAGGCAGACGCTGCTTCCAGCGCCGAGTCGACGCATCGGACGGCTTCTTCGCTCTGGTCGACCGCGAGATCGTCTAGCGCGGCGGCTAACGGAGCGATCTCAAAGCGAGGCTGATGCTTCAGCCGGCGCGAGAGCCGCTCCGCGAATTCGCGGATATCGACCGCCATGTCCGCCTTGAAAAAAGCCATGCCCCTCAAGAGCTCGACTTCGGTCGGCAGGTGCTGGCCGGCGATCGCCGCTTTGAGCCGCCGCTGGAAGTGTCGATCCCGACTGGAGCGTGAATCCCTGGCGGCCACGGCCATCGACCTCACGCATCCAGTCCGGAACGCTCTACAGGTCGGCCGAGCCGATACCACCGAGACAGGGTCCTCGCCCAGGCCATGTCGTGAGATATCAACCATACGTCTGAGGTTGCTATCGATCGGTTCTCGCCGGTCAGCTTTGGGTGTCCGGTCGACAGCCCTACTAGGCATGGAGCTGCCCGGTTTGCGAGGAACCACCGATCGAGGATAGGAGCAGTTTCATCGCCCGCTATGGCTTCCGGTGGGACGCCCTGAAGGATTCGCTCGATGTCGCCGGCGAGCGCCTTGAGCCGTTCCGACTCCGTGGCGAGCAATCCTTCCGTCCGTCCGCCTCGACCAAACACAACCATCGCTCCCTCCACCGTCGCCAGCATCGAATCCTTGGGTGATTCGCGAAAATCGACGCGCGACTCATACGGCGCCGCGCAATCGGCGTCCATACCGCCATAAATTGGCAGATTAGACGCCAGTTTGTGGCGTCAACAATTCTGTGATCGAGTGCCCTTCAACCAAGGAAGCGGTAGTGATCGTTCCAAACGAAATCTTGCGGGCGGCACGATCAGCGCTTGGCATAAGCCAGGCCGAGCTCGCGAAGCTTTCCGGTGTCGGAGAGCGTACAATTCTGCGTGTCGAGCAGAACGAGCGCGTCGCGGTCCGAACGCTTCACCGCATCCAGGCCGCTCTCGAAGACCGTGGACTGGAATTCATCGCGAGCGAGCCTGGGCATGGGCCGGGGTTAAGGATTCCGCTTGCCTTGATAAAGCGCGACGACTTGCGGTTCTGAACTGCCCTCTCACGCACTACGGTGGATGCCGGACGTCCGATAGCGGCGGCGCCGAACTACACCTGAACGGCGATAGGAATTGGCCAAGGTGAGCGGGCTTGGACGCTAGGCGCAGTCAGTGCGCGCCAAAAAGGCTCCGGCCAAACGGAAGGCCACGAGCTAGGGGACGAAGGGTTCGGAGCACCTAGCCTTAGCTGCTCCCCCATCATCATTCGCGGGCGGGTCGAGCCACTGCCAAGTAGTGTGGATGCGGCGACAACGCATATCTGGCTCATCGGCCTCTTCGTCACCAGCGTCCTCAAGGCTGTCTGAAGCGCCGGCCGCACGCCTCCTCAATGGTCCGACAATACAATTCCTAGCTGAATGGAACTGATCGGTAGGTCGTCAATTAGGAGCGGAACCGTCGCGTTCCGATTTCCATTTTTTTGAGGAACGTGGACCTCAATGGGGGTCCGATTCCGCCGCCCACGCTCTATGTTGCAATAGGGTTCTTCGCCTTCGTTTGGAACAACCAAGCATGTCGAGGCTGCCGCGGCAGAGCGGGTGCCCTCCTGCTGGACAGACTATTCCTCTTCCGTGCGGGATAAAACCTCTGCCAACACAGCTTGCCGGGTCGGCCGCTCCTATCCGAATAGTTAGACTAAGGTCAGAAGCCACTCTTAAAGCCCGCCCTCCGGGCAGGTCCGGGAGACCGGCACGAACGCAGTCGCATCCCTATCCGCGAACCGCCACCGAAGACGCGGCTGGGGGCGGCTACAGCACAATTTGGGTAGTGCGCCGCCCCCATCCGCTTCTGTCGCCGATCGACCGCCGTGATCTGAGAACTATGAGCGTATTGCCGGGACGAAAAACACCTCGTTTTGAGCCGTGCCTCGGTAAATGTCGGTAACTACTTGTTCGCCCCTAAAAGAGCGGCAGATTCCTAATCTGTAGGTCACAGGTTCGATTCCTGTCGGGATCACCATGCTTTCAGCACCAGGCCGAGTTTCCAGGAAGGGATGGGGCCGCCAACGACGAATTGCGACGCGGCTTCGGGAAAAATCGGCGGGCTTTCGGAAATCCATGAACAAGAAAATCGTGTCGGTGCTGGCCGCGCTCGTATTGATGGGCGGTTGCAAAACAGTTCCGGCCTCGGATGAGACGGTCTGGATCAGGACCGACGGCCACCCGCTGTCCGACGACCCGACCTACTATCAGACGAAATTCGAAATCGATCGCGTGGTTTGCGTGAGCGAGGTACGGAAATCGGCTGCCGGAGCGTCCCAAGGCCAGCTTCAGGGCCTCGGCGGCGCGATCGATCCGCTGCGGCATCAGGATGCGCGCGGCAAGGCGATCCTCGACCTCATGAAGCAATGCATGGCCGGCAAGGGTTACGTGCTCGTGCCGAAATCCTCATCGGAAGCGGTATCGGCTGCATACCGCAAGCAGCGCGCCAAACCGTAGCAGGCCTCGGTCAGATCTTGAATTCGAGGCCGATTTCCATGATCTGCCCGGCCGGGATGTTGAAATAGGCACCGGGCCGCTGCGCATTGCGGTGCATGAAGGCGAAAAGGTGCTTGCGCCAAGGCGCCATCCCTTCCTTGAGCGCGCCGGCGACGATCGTCTCATGCCCGATATAGTAGGTGAGCTGCGACAAGTCGCATTTGCCGATCTGCTCGCGCGCAAGCGCCGCCCGAAGACCGTCCGGCACGTCGGGGTTCTCCATGAACCCATAGCGCAGTTCGACCCGGGTCAGGTCGTCTGAAATCTGGCGGATTGAGGCCCGCTCTTCGTCGGTCACGCGCGGTGTCTCGGTCACTTCGATCGCCACCAGAAGCATCTTGCGATGCATCACATGGTTGAGCTTGAGGTTCTGCGACAAGGCAAACGGAATGCCTTTGGTCAACCGCCCAAGCACGACGGCGGTCCCTTCGATGCGGAAGGGCGGCTTTGCCTCGATGCCTGCCTTGAAGTCGGCGACCGTCTGGCGGACAGCCAACCGCGCCTTGTCCAGGATCTCCACGCCGCGGCGCCAAGTGATCATGAGGAAGGCGATTAGAACGGAGATCGTGAGCGGGAACCAGCCGCCATCCAGCAGTTTCGTCGAGGCGGATGCGAAATACAGCAGCTCCAGCAGGAAAAGGCTGCCGTTGACGACAAGCACGATAACCGGATTATGCTTCCAATGCAGCGCCACGAAGGCGGCGAGCACGGTGGTGATCACCATCAGCAGCGACACCGCGATGCCATAGGCGCCGGCCAGCGCATCCGAGGAGCGGAAGCCCAGGACCGCGGTGAGCGTCGCGACCGCAAGGGTCCAGTTGACCAGCGGAATGTAGATCTGCCCACGTTCGTGCCCTGCCGTATGGATCACGCTCATGCGCGGCAGGAAGCCGAGCTGGGCCGCCTGTTGCGTCAGCGAAAAGGCGCCAGTGATGATCGCCTGCGATGCGATGACGGTTGCCGCCGCAGCCAACGCGATCAATCCATAATGCGACCACTCGGGAGCCAGGCGGTAGAACGGATTGCTGATGGCCGAGGGGTCGGCCAGCAGCAATCCGCCCTGCCCGAAGTAATTCAGCGTCAGCGTCGGCAGCGCCACGCCGAACCAGGCGACACGGATCGGGAACGGCCCAAAATGGCCCATGTCCGCATAAAGCGCCTCGCCGCCGGTGACCGCCAGGAAGGCGCTCCCGATCACCGTGAAGGCCAGCGGCCCGGCATGCCACAGATAGCTGATGGCCGGCCATGGGCTGAGCGCGGCAAGGATTGCCGGCCCCTTGATGATGCCGCTGATGCCAAGAACGCCGATGACCGCGAACCAGACCAGCATGATCGGCCCGAAGATGCCTCCGATCCAGCTCGTCCCCTTCTTCTGAAAGAGGAACAGCACGATCAGGATCGCGACGGTCAGCGGGACGACGATATGTTGCGTCTGCGGCGCATAAACCTCGAGGCCTTCGATGGCGCTGAGCACGGACATGGCGGGCGTGATCGCCCCGTCGCCGTAGAGCAGTGTCGCGCCGAAGAGGCCGACCAGCACCATCAGGGCGCGCCAGCGATTTTGCTTGGCGCGCTGCGGACTGACCAGCGCAAGCAGTGCGAGAATGCCGCCTTCCCCGCCATTGTCGGCGCGCATGATCAGGATCGCATACTTTATCGAGATGACGATGATCAGCGACCAGAAGATCAGTGAAACGATGCCGATGATCGCCTGAGGAGCCGGGCTGCTGCCCGCCGGCGTTGCCGAATTGATTGCGACCTGCAGCGCGTAGAGGGGACTTGTCCCGATATCGCCGAAGACCACTCCCATACAGGCAAGAGCTGTCGCCGCCCAGGCGCGGCGCTGCCCATGATCAACATCCGCTTGGGCGGTAGCCGTCATGACAACTCTCCCCTTTTCCCTTTTGGTAGTCTTCCCGACAGCCGCCGACAAGCTGCTTTGAGCCGCCTCCGGCAATCAAGGCCCGATTCAGCGCACGGAAGGACGACAGGAACACGACGCTCGCGCACGCACGCCGGATGGGCGGCATGCCGGCCGAGGGCCGTCGGCGGCAACGTCGAGCGTCCGCTGAGGCGGTGAGAGGATCGGCGCCTCGCGATGCAGGGCCGGTTTAGAGGCACCCTAATCGTCAGCCCGGGCTGCCTGCCGCCGGGTTGGCGATGACCGCCGCCCGGAAGCTGGCGACGAAATCGTCGAGCGCGGGCCGCTCCGCATCCGAGATCGCCCAGTAGGAGAAGGCGTCGTCTGTCCAGTGGACGAGCAGAAAGCCTCCGGCTGAAAGGTCATCAGCCACCGGTACGGATTTAGCCTCGTTCTGTCGCGGCGCCGCCACCAGCGTGATCAGATGCTCGTGATGGCGGTAGACCAGCGCCGGCATCGGCCTGTCGCCGATGACCTCGACGCGCCCGCCGAGCAGCGCGTAGCCGTCCTTGGCCATGTCGGGCGCCGGTGGCGACACGCCGATCCGGCTATCGAGCCATGGCTTCACCGTGTGCCGGTCGGACGAAACGATGTCGACCGGCGTCGCCGCGAGCAGGCTGCGGCGATGGCCGTTGGCGACGGCGACCGCGAAACTGTCGGGCGCATTGTCGACCATCAGCCACTGCGTCGCCCCGCTGGCGAGGAATGCGGTGAGCACGATCGAAGCCGCCATCTGGCGCCAGTCGAAGGAGCCGAAGCGGCGCGCCGGGCCGCGCGGCCGCATCTCGATCACCTTGCCTTGTTGCTGCTGCGCGGATGGCGGCTGTTCCGCCGTCACGGTATCCTGCGCGGTGGACACCTCATCGGCGCCTGCCACCCTGCCGATAGCCGCGATGCGCGCCAGGAAATCCTCGCTCACGGCCGGGCGCGGCACGCTGGCGACGGCGGCGCGCAACGCAACGATCCGCTCGTGTTCCGCGGCAAGATCGGGATCGGCGGCGATGCGCCGTTCGACGGCGAGTGCCGCGGCGGCGTCCAGTTCGCCATCGACAAGGGCGTGGATCATCAGCTTCATATCCTGCGGGTCTTCCGGCAATCCGTCCTCACGCGGGCTCATGGCGCCCTCCAATATCGGCCATCAGGAGGCCACGGGCACGCGCCAGCCGCGACATCACCGTGCCCTGCGGCACGCCGAGCATGGCGGCGATCTCGCGATAGCTGAGACCGTTTATGTCGCGCAGCACCAGCGTTTCGCGAAAAGCCTGCGGCAGCCTTGCGATCGCCGCTTCAACCGCGGCCGAGTTCGCCTTGGCGATCAGCGCCGCCTCCGGGCTGTCGGCATCGCTGTCGGGCGGCGGCGAGACATCGTCGAGGTCGGCGAGATCGCCGACGGCCACCACCGCCCGGGGACGGTTGCGCGCCATCCAGGTGTAGGAGGCGTTGCGCACGATGGTGAGCAGCCAGGCGCGGGCATTGCCGCCGGCAAAGCCGGCGATGCCTGCATGCGCCTTGAGACAGGCTTCCTGCACGACATCCTCGGCATCGGAGGCGTTTCCGGTCAGCCAGCGGGCGAGCGACAGCGCGTCGCCGAGATGCGGCAGCACCACTTCGGCGAAACGCGCGGCCAGGATCTTTTCGCTCAACACCGTTCCACCGCCAGGCGCTCCCGCCGAGGGCTTGCGACCATCCTCAATCGATGGCGTCGATTTGTCCCTGCTCGTGCGGGCGAAGACCGCGATTGCAGGCGAACGCGCCTGTTTCGGTGGAGGTGAAGGCATAGGGGTCACCGGAGTCAAGCGCCTCGGAAGCGAGCGGCGCAGCGCTGGCCGCGACGAGATGCGGGATGTCGCCATCATTGTCGTGAGTCCCGATGGATAGGACGCGCGCGGTCATCGCTAGTCAGGCCACTGCATCCGAAGCATGCAGTACCGGTTCATTCCACCCGCCCGGTAGCGGCGGCAACGGCCTTCGCTCGTCCCCGTGACACTCCTGTTGTCATGCTGATCCATGGCGATCTCCTGCGGCGCAACCTGTGGTGCATGCCTTGAAGACCGGCGATCCCGGCGGTTTATTCCCGAGACGGCAAATATTTTTCGATCACGCCAATTTGACCGCTCGATCGCAAGGATTACAGGGCCTGCAGCACGAACCCGGCCAGCGCGGATCCAGCCAACGTCGGCAGCATGCCGAACTTCAGCCTGAATACGGCAAACATGGCCGCCGCCGACAACAGCGCGGCGCGCCAGTCGAGCGAGGAGAGGACCGGAACCTCCACGCCCCAGCCCACGCTTTCTATCCTGCCGAACACGACATGCAGCGCGAACCACAACGCAAGGTTCATGATCACGCCGACGATCGCCGCAGTGATCGCGCCGAGCGCCGCGGACAATGTCTTGTTCTGCCGCAGTTGCTCGATGTAGGGCGCGCCCAGGAATATCCAGAAAAAGCAGGGTACGAAGGTTACCCACAGCGTCAGCAGCGATCCAAGCGACCCGGCAAGCAGCGGGCTGATCGCCCCGCCATGACGATAGGCAGCGGCGAAGCCTACGAACTGCAGCACGAGGATCAGCGGACCGGGCGTCGTCTCGGCCAGGCCGAGCCCGTCGACCATTTCCCCGGGCGAAAGCCAGCCGAAAGAGGTGACGGCCGCTTGCGCGACGTAGGACAATGCCGCATAGGCGCCGCCGAAGGTGACGACGGCCATCAGGCTGAAGAATCCCCCGATCTGCGCCCAAACGCTGGCCGGGCCGGCAAGCAGGGCGATCAACGCCACCGGGCCGAGCCATACCGGCAACCAGATCGCCATCATGCGCGGAGCGTGCCATCGCCTCGGCATGGTGTGGCCAAGCTCGCCGCGTTCGAACATCAGGTCGACCACGGCGCGGCTGTCGGCAGCAGCGTTGCCCCTTCCATTCGCCGAGCCCGAAAACACCGCCGGCGCGAAGCGGCTGCCGATCCAGCCAAGCAAGCCTGCCGAAAGCACGATCAGCGGGAACGGCAACTTCGCCACGTAGATGGCGAGGAAAGCCGCCACCGCGATCGCCACCATCGCCCGGTTCTTCAGCGCCCGCTTGCCGATCCGGATGACCGCCTCGACGACGATCGCAAGCACCGCCGCCTTGATGCCGAAGAACAACGCTTCGACGACCGGCGCGTCATGATAGAGCATGTAGAAGCTGCTCAAGGCCAGCATGACGATGGCGCCGGGCAGCACGAACAATATGCCGGCGACCAGGCCGCCGGCCGTGCGGTGCAGTAGCCACCCGATATAGATGGCAAGCTGCTGCGCCTCCGGGCCCGGCAAGAGCATGCAGTAATTGAGCGCATGCAGGAACCGCTCCTCGCCGATCCAGCGTCGTTCCTCGACCAATTCCTTATGCATCAGCGCGATCTGTCCGGCCGGCCCGCCGAAGGAGAGCAGCCCAATCTTCGCCCACAGCCTGGTCGCCTCGCCGAAGCTCGGCGCGACCGGGATCTCGGCAACCTCGCCCTGTGTGGCCACCGAGCTCACGGCGCCTTGCCTCCGATTGGCCAGTTATGCGTCTCTTCGGTCGCATCGCGGCACCAGCGGAAGAAGGCATCGTAAAGCAGCATGCCCGCCTCGAGCTGTTCGAGGTCGTCGCGGAACATGCGCGACAGGCCAAGCGAGGCGGCGAGGAAGCCGGCCGCCTGCGGAACGAGGTCGAGGCGCGCCGTATCGGCCGCGCGCACGATAAGCGCCAGGCGATCGAGCGGGTCGGACCGCAGCCCGAATTCCTCGATCATCGTATCGAAGCTGCAGCGTTCACCGCGATGGCTCCAGAACACGCCGTCTATGTCGAACGGAACCGCGCCAAAGCGTTCGGCCGTGGCCGGCACCTCGGCCGCGTCGACGAACAGGAACACCGCCGCCGGATCGATGAAACGGCGGATCAGCCATGGGCATGCGATGCGGTCGACCTTCGGCCGCGCGCGGGTGACCCAGATGGTGCGCCCCTTTTCATCGCGCGGCGGTACAGCGCCGGCCACGACCAATGGCGCCCCGGCGGCAGCCCAGGCCTCGAAGCCGCCTTCCAGCGATTCCGCCGCGATGCCCTCATGGCGCAGCCACGCGGCGACGCCCTGCGAGAGCTTTTGCCCTTTCTGGCAGATGACGGCGACCCTGGACCCCTGGAATTCGGCCGCCCAGGTCGAGACGGTTCTGAAATCGCGCCGGCACGCGGCGGGCAGCAAGCGCGGATCGGCATCAAAATCGTCATCGACGCGCACGTCGACGAGACGAGGCGCATCCGGCAGACCGACAAGTCGGGCAAGCTGCGGCACGGTTATTTGAGTTGTTGATGGCATGGCGTCCACCTCCTGAATGAAGAGAGTTTGGACGCGATCGTTAGGCTGACGCCTCACGGGGTCGTCGCGGGGAACCCCTTGCCATGATGCTGGAGCGATCCCCGCTAATTGTCAAGAAAGGTGGCGCTGCTCGCCGCCTCCCACAAGACGATGGGTCGATTACTCCGCCGTCCAGCCGCCGTCCATCGGCAGGACCGTGCCGGTCATCTGCTTGGCAGCATCCGAGCACAGGAACAGCGACAGGGCCGCAAGCTCGTCGACGGTCACGAACTCCTTGGTCGGCTGCGCGGCCAGAAGCACATCGTGCTTGACCTGTTCCTCGGTCATGCCGCGCGCCTTCATCGTGTCGGGGATCTGCTTCTCGACCAGCG